>LKND01000025.1 GCA_001564275.1 Natrialbaceae archaeon Tc-Br11_E2g14
CGGACGCGCTCGAGGGCGTCCTGGTCGGCGAGCTCGATCTCGAAGGTGAGTACGTCGGCACGTTCGGCGAGGTCGTGGATCCGTTCCTCGTCGTCGAACGCTCCAACGAGCTGGTCGCGAGCGACGCCCGCCGCCGGACAATCAGGTGTCGGATCGAGGACGATCACCTCCACACCGAGGGGCGAGGCCGCTTCCGCCAACATCCGCCCGAGTTGTCCGCCGCCGACGACGCCAATCGTCGGTCCCGGGGACTCGAGTGTCGTCATGAGCGCGGGTTCTCAGCCGCCGGGTAAAAGGATTCTGTCAGCGCCCGCGAATCGTCTCCGGTCGCCATCCCATCACTCGACCCCGTCACGTCGATCGTAGATCTGCACGGCGCGGTCCTGCCGACTCGAGACGCCGTTAGGGTTTCGCGTGGACGTCCGGTCGGCGTATCGAGCACGCAGCCCGTCAGCGACGCCACGGCCGGTTCCCTTGCAGACGTCGACACCGTTGCCGAGCCAGTTCGTCGGCGTGGCCTCGCCGGCTACCACGCCCCGGAGCGCGCTGCCCGCGTCCCGAATGGCGCTACACGCGATGTGCCCGAACACGGACGGTCGCGGGCCGTAGTTCTTCGTCAGCCGATAGCCAAGCGAGCGGTACCGGTCGCGCCAGTCGATTGCCGCTCGACCGCCGTCGGTCCCAACGTCGCTCCGGACGGCCATCTCCGGGTTCCAGGTGACATCGAAACCGATGCCCGATACGCGATGTGAACAGTCGATGGCGTCATTCGTCGGGACGTACTCGTCGAACCCGTCGAGTGCCTCGAGGACGGTGCGGTCGATGGCGACGTTTGCCCCCTCGAAGACGGTTATCGGTCGACCGACAGTGCTCGATGGCGTGGTTCCGCGGTCTGACCGTCGCCCACCACCCTTGACCGGACCTGTGAGCACGTCAGTGTGTCCCTCGAAGGCGTTCGCGATTGAATCGTACCAGCCCGGTTCGACGACGTACTCGTCGCCCAGGAAGGCCACGACGTCCCCGGTCGAGAGTTCGAAACCGGTGTTGCGAGAGACGTTGGCCGTTCGATCGGAAATCTCGACGAGGACGTCGACGTCGTCGCGCTCGCGAACGGCGCCCGTCGTCCCGTCGGAGGAGGGGCCGTTGACGACGATACACTCGGTGTCGTCTGGGCACTCAGCAGCAACCCCGTCGAGACAGGAAAGCAAGTGCTCTCGATCGTTCAGCGTCGAAATAACCACCGAGAGCCGTCGATCCATTGTGGGATATAGAGACGACCACACCTAAAAATAGACGTGGTTTTTCGCAAGTTTGTAGTAGCAGTTGACAGATCGCTACAGCCGAACGTTCCAGTAGGAGACCGACATCAGATGATCGGTGAGCGGGACTCCCCCCGCCAGTCGGTCGACGGTTCGAATCGATGAGGCCAGGGCGTTCGGGATGGCCCGGTAGAGACCGTACGGGACGAGGAAATCGTCACTGACATCGACCAGTTCGAGTTGGTTCTTCGCCAGCAGGACGCTCACTTCACTCTTCGAGTACAGTCTCGAGCCCATCGGCAACGCCCAGTTGTATACGCTGCGGGCGCTGAACCGGTTGAACGTATCGAAGACGATCTGTTCGCGTGCGACCCGGCGCATCTCACTGAGAAACGCCTCCGGATCGTCCGCCAGGTGGAAAAATCGCATCGCGACGACCGTATCGAAGTGATCGTCGGGGAAGGGCAATCGACCTGCATCTCCCCGGAGAAACGCGAGAGTGCCCGAGAGATCGGCGTGGTATGCCTTCTGTCGTCCCTGCTGTAACATGGCGGCGGAGATATCGAGTCCGACGACGTTTGCCCCCTCACTGGCGAGCATCACGGTGAACCGCCCGGTACCACAGGCGATTTCGAGTACGTCTCGTCCCTCGAGCGGACCGACCGCCTCGAGGACGGCTGCCTTCTCTCGGCGGTCGATGAGTTGCCCGCCCCGCGAGAAGCGCTTATCGTCGTACTCCTCGGCGATGTCGTCGGCCTGGTACCACTCCTGTCCTTTCACACTGAGCGAATCTACATTGCCCCGAGGATAAAACGATACTGGAGTCGACTGAATAGCCGGGCCGGTACTGAGTGGTGACACCACCCCCGAAAATGAAACCCAGCGAACATCCGACCGCGACTGCTCGAGGGTTGTGCCATCGACCCCGACGCAACCGTCCGTTCGGGCGCAACGATTATTCGGCAATTATTTTTTGTTTGGAGGGAAATGTTACCGCATGTACACCGTACTCGTGGCCCTCGATGGAACCGACGACCGCGCCCTCGTACAGGCAGCGGCCATCACCGCCCTCCCCGACGCGAGCAACGGCGTCAAGGCCGTGCTCGTGCACGTCTTCGAGGACAATCCGGAGGGTGCCTCCGTCCACCGCCTCTCGGGCACGATGCGGGCTGTCGAACGCCTGGAGGAGGCCGGTGTAACGCATGAGCTCCGCGAAACCAGCGGCGACCCGGCCATCGAACTCCTCCGGCTGGCTGAAGAGATTGGCGCCGACGCGATCTGTGTCTCCGGCCGCCAGCGAACCCGGACCGGCAAAGCGCTGTTCGGCAGCGTCACGCAGTCGATCCTGCTCGAGGCGGATCGACCGGTAATCAACGTCGCCGCGGAGTGAACGCACCGGCCCGACACACCAGTCGCTGCGCTATTCCCCGCTCGCAATCACTCGATCTGGACGAATCCGGATAATAACGCGCTCGCCGACCTCGTCACCGTGGTGGGGATACTCGTCCCGGCCGAAGTACCGTCGCGTGAGGCGATCGATGTGCTCGACGGCTCCGTCGGCAGTGACCGTCTCGACGGTGCCGCGAATCGAGAGATAGCGGTACGGATCTTCGGGATCGGGTATCGAGACGCCAACCTTCGGATTCTCGCGGACGTTTCGCTCCTTCTGACGGTTCCGGGCGGTGTTGACGAGGACGTATCCCGCGTCGTCGACGTCGATCCACACCGGAGTTACCTGGGGTGTCCCGTCGGGCATCATCGTGGCAAAGTGAGCGACAGTCTCGCGCTCGAAGAGGTCCATGAACGCATCTGGAATGGCTTCCATACACTATGCAGAACCGCCCGAGGGAAACCTCCTTTGACTCCACATAAGTATGTGCCTTATACACCTATTACAATTTGAAGTATCCGTATCCACATATAGGGAAGGTTTACGATCACTTCTCCCACCGTGTGATGTATGAGCATGAGTACCGCCGACGACCGTGCCGTAGCCGCCGAAGAAATCCTATCAGAATCCGAATACCGCGACCGTCTTCGTGATCTGCCACCCAGCGCGAAACTCGTCGCCAAGGTGCTCGAGTCAGACTCGCCACTTTCTCAGGGCCAGTTGGCCGAGGAGTCGCTCCTGCCGGATCGCACCGTGCGCTACGCACTCAACCGCCTCGAGGACGTCGACCTAGTCGACTCCCGATACAGTTTCCGAGACGCCCGAAAGCAGGTCTACTACCTCCGACACTAGGCCGGAATCATGGGCCAGTAGCAAGGTACCATCCCCGAACGGATCATCACTTTATCGGATCGGTGTGACGCATTGTATCACACCGTGGCCTTCACCACACTCGAGCCGTGAGTGACAGCCATGGAGGTTTCACGCCACCCGGTTTCGGTCCCGACACGCCCACCGGGCGGGCGGACGAACGCGTACGTGATCGGTGCGGACCCAGCGCTGTTGCTCGATCCTGCCGGACGGAGTGACGCGCTCGATCGAGCGGTTCAGGACCGAACAGTCGGGCACATCTGCTGTACCCACACCCATCCGGACCACGTCGGCGCACTCGAGCACTACGCCCGGGAGACCGACGGAGCGGTGTGGGCACTTCGTGGCCGTGCGTCCAGTTTCGAGCGCGCGACGGGCGTTCGTCCCGATCGCACGATCGGCGATGGCGGGACGCTCCCGTGTGCCGAAGGACTCGAGATCCGGTACGCACCGGGTCACGCCAGCGATCACGTGATCGTCCACGCGAAAGCGGCGGGCGTCGCGTTCGTCGGCGACTGTGCCGTCGACGAGGGGAGCGTCGTCGTGGGCGCACCGGATGGAGTGATGCGAGCGTATCTGACGACGCTCCGTCGCCTCCGTGCCTGGGACCTCGAGCGGCTCTATCCCGGTCATGGGCCCGTCATCGACGACCCCGAGGCCACCCTCGAGCGACTGCTCGCCCACCGCCTGGCCAGGGAGGAGCGGGTGAAGGAAGCCGTCGAGGAGCGGCCAGCGGACCTCGAAGGACTCCTCGAACGGGCCTACGACAAAGACTTGACGGGCGTCGAGGACCTGGCTCGAGCGACCGTGATGGCCCACCTCGCGAAACTCGAGCGCGAAGGGCGAGTGTGCTGGGAGCCGGCTCCCCGCTGAGGGAGCGACCGAAGCCGACCGACTTTTCGTGGTGGCCACCCTCGAATCGGGCGTGACCGATCCACTCGTCGCGGAACTCGACCGTGCTCGCGAGCTGTCAGTCGCGGACCTGGCCGACGCCATCGAGTCGATCGGGTTCGAGTGTACCCGCTGTGGAGCGTGCTGTCGTGGCCACGGTGATGACGAGCACACAGCAACGGTGTTTCCCGGGGAGGTTCGGACGATCGGGGATTCGATCGCAGGGACAGCCGACGAGGGGGCGACGGCCGTCGATCACGAGCCCCACGGGAGCGAGCAGGTGGGTGACGATGAGACTCGGTCAGTCCCTGACGATACACAGTCCGACGGCTACGACACGCAGGCCTACGACTGGCGTGACGTCGCCCGCCCGATGCCCTTCGGCCTCGAGGGCGACGAGCTCGAGGGTGAGACCTTCGAGTGGGCACTCCAGACCGACGGCTGTGGGAACTGCACGTTCTACACGGAGGACCAGGGCGTCGGCGCCTGCACAATTCACGAGGATCGCCCGCTGATCTGTGCGACCTACCCCTTCAGCGTGGCCCTCGAAGGGACGAGCCAGCCGATGGGTGACCCCGTCGACGAAGACGGCGTGGTCCGGGCCCACGAGTGTGAGGGGCTCGGCCGCGAGATCTCCAGGGCTGATGCCGAAGCCCTCGCGGAAACGCTCAGGGAGCGGGCAATTCGCGAACTCCAGGAATCGATCGCCCTGCTCGGGGCGTACGAACCCGTCGATACCGACGAACCGATCGTGGTGCACGACTCTGAGGGCCCGAAGTCCGCCGACGGTCGGCCCCTCACCGACGGCGACAGTCCTCGGTGACACGAGGCCCTAGCGATTGAACACCACGAGTGTCGCTCCCGAGAGGAGAACCATCGACGCCCCCCAAAGCAACCAGAGACCGACGCTCTCGAGGACGTAGACCGGCCACAGCGTCACCACGAACAGCCCGGTGAGCCCCAGGGCGGCCGCGGTATCGGTTCGGATACCGGCGACCGTGGTCGGCTTCGGTCGATCAGCCGACTCCGATCGGTCGCCATGCTCCTCGCCACCATCACTCGAGGGAGTAGAAGCCGCGGTCTCCGGCCGATCCGTGCCGTTACTCCCCATAGCTCACGCGTCCCGCCCGAGTTCGGCCAGCAGGTGGCCGACGTGAACTCGGTCGTTCGCCCCCTCGGTCATCTCGAACTCCACGTCGGCCGCCAGACGGTGGATGCGTGCCAGTTTCTCCCCCTGGTAGCGCTTGCGGGCCACGGACAGGATCGCCGCGAGCACTTCACCGCCGTCGAGACCCTCGTCGACCAGCAGGTCGTCGAGCGTCGACCGTGCATCCGTGAACGCCCCCGATTCGGCATCCGCGAGCATCGACTCGACCTCGTCGTCGTAGCCGACCGTCCCGATGGTCTCGTAGGCGGCCGACATGGTGACTTCGCCTTCGGTCTCGAACGTGGTCTGGGCAGCCAAAATCGCTCGCCTGAGATTGCCATCGGCGTAGCCCGCGATGAACTCGAGGCCATCCTCGTCGGCGGTGACGCCCTCGGCCTCGACGATTCGCTCGAGGACGGCGACGGTCTCTTCGCTGGTCGGGGCGCGAAGCGAGACGGGGAAACACCGCGAGCGAATCGGTGGGATGAGTTTCGTCGGTTGACGCGTGGCAATGACGAACTGGGTCGTCCGGTGGTGCTGTTCCATGATCCGGCGCAGGGCCTGTTGAAAATCCTCGCGGACGTCCTCGGCGTTGTCCAGCAACACCGTCTTGTACGATCCCGAAACGGGTGCGTAGCTGGCCGATTCCTTGAGCACGTGGTTGATCATGTCGCGTTTGGACATGCTCGAACGACCGACCAGAAAACTCACAAACCGCGGATCGTTTTTGATCTCGGTCTTCGTGCGCCCGAAGAAGTCAGCGACGTTGATGACGACGAGGTCGGTTTCGACCTCGCCAGGCCGTCGGTTCGCTGCCCGCTGTGGGTCCTCACCGCTCGCGCCATCGCGGCCGGAACCGACGTCTGGGGCCTCCCCCCTGTCGCCCGCGTCGTCCACCGCACCGGGTTCCGCCGCCACACCACCGTGTGCCGCCGCGGCCAGCGCCTTCGCCGCGGCCGTCTTCCCGCTTCCCGGCGGTCCCTGCAGGATGAGGTTGATCGGCTCCTCGACGGCCCGTTCGAGGTAGCGACGAGCGTCGTCCTGGGGGAGTTCCTCGAGAGTCGGGGCGTGGGCCTCGGTCCAGAGCGGCGCGTCCATCGGCTGTGGGTAGGCCCGGCGGGGGTAAGAATCGGTCGGTTGGTCGCCCTCGAGCGGGTGGCCGACAGCCACCGTGGCGGGCCTATTGCTCGGGTACCCCGTCGGCCGGGGCCGGCACGGGGGCCGACACCGGTTCGCCGTCGATCGTGATTCGCTCAGCGTCCGGGAAGCCATCCGTCTCGTCGTACCCCACCGAGGAACCGGCGTACATCACGACGGCGACCGTCTCGTTTTCGTCGGCCCCCGCGATGTCGTACTCGATGGGAACGCTGTCGTGCTCGCCCGCGGAGAGGTTCTGGCTCGTTCCCCGGACGCTGTCTGACTCGTTTTCAACGGTCAGGAAGCCATCGAACGGCAGCGTTGCGTTGGCTGTCACCGCCGTGTCGTTGGCATCGTCAACCTCGAGGTGTGGCTCGATCGGGTACTCCACCGCAATGTCGGTCTGCCCACCGTCCTCTGGCGTGTAGATCCCGATGGTTCGCTCGCCCGGCTCGATTCCGCGGGTCTCGAGCGTGAACGTGACCGAGGCGGTTTCGCCGGCCTCGAGGTCGAGCAACTGTCGTTCGAACACCCGTCCATCGACGCGGATTTCGACCCCCTGTCTGGTGTCGACCGTCGTCGGGTTCGATACGTCGGCACTGAACTCGACGGAGTCGTTCGTCGAGGCGTTTGTCGGTCCACTCACGTTATCCACGAGGAACGAATCGCCGGCGAGTTCGCCGTCGGTCGCCCCCTCGGCCAGCGTGACACTCGCGGTGTCGCTCACCGGGTACCCGTCTGCGACGTACGGTCGATCCTCATCGCCGTCGGTTTCGTCGAAGGCATACGACTCGTCGCCTGTCGTGTCCTGGTGGGCGGTCGCGGTCAATCGCCCGAGTAACTCCACCTCCTCGTCGGCCTCGATGGTGACGTTCTCGTGGGCTCCGGCATCGAGGTATCCCGACACGGCGAGGGTCTCACCGGCGCTGTTGGTGATCACGACGAACCCACCGTCGGAGAGTGACACCGAGTCGACTTCGACGACGGTCCCATTGGTGGTCTGCTCGTCGAAGGTGATCGACGCCTGGGGCTCCTCGTCGACGCCGAACATTGCCGGTGCCTGCCCAATGACCATGCCCGCACCGACAACGACGGCCACCGCCAATACGATCGCAGCCAGCAATTTCAGCGAACCGAAGTCGGGGGTGCGGGTCATTACCTGGTTCTCGAGGGGTACGCCGAGTGGGGCATAAAATGGCACCGGTCGTTCGCCGGCATGGGTGGCGGTAAGCGGTGATTACTACGGGCCCCCGATTAAGTCACAACATTGACAAAACTTGCGATGGCAGTGCCCAGGATCCGTTTGGCGGAGACAATCGGCGGGTCGTGCGTGGTCGGTTATGACAGGCCGCCGCGTGTCAGCGTGGCGAACCAGGTGTCGGTGTGGCGACGTAGAGGGCGGAGTAACGCTCTCCCTACCGTTCGGAACGGGTGATATACCAAAATCGATGATCGTCATGGCCTGTGACAGCGCCGCCGACAGGGCCACCGGAGCGAGTCGTGCTCGAACAGTATCCGGTCGCCAGCGGCGGAACACCGGAAAATCATGGTCACCACATCCACTCCAGCGGACGCGTATCGTTCAGGAGCCCTCATCGCCGGCGTCGTAACCATCGTCGCTATCCTCTCAGTCGGTTTACTTCTCGTGGCCGGTCCACTCGAGCAGTCCTCGAGCACGACCGGCGATAACGTCAGCGAGCCAGCTGTCGAGTATCCGGTTCCCGAACCCGGCGACGAGTGGTTCGAGGCCGAAGCCGCTGACGGCAGCTGGATCAGTTACATCAATCCCCGTGACGAGTACCGCAGCCCCTACCTGGGGGACGGCTCGGGGAAGATTTGCGTTACCCTCCTCAATGAGGCCGGTGACCCCATCCTCGGCGAAAGCGTGCCCAACACGACGGTGACCGTGCCAACAGGCGAGTCACTCGAGTGGCACACGGGCGCCGATCCGATGACGGTCCAGTACCCACTCACCGACCACTACGAGCGGCCACTCGACGCCGATCAGTTCGGCACGACCGACGAGTTGCCCCAGGGAGACGGCTACCTGGACAGCCACTGCATCGAAATTCACGGCATGCCGGATGACGGCGGCACCGTCGAATACGGCGAGGCCACAGTCACCGGCGAACACGCTGAGGACATCGAACTGGTCGGGTACATCCAGCAGGACGGCCAGTCCTGGGATACAGACGTCGATCCGATCGCGGACGCAGTGTCCTACGAGGAGGCCGGTGGTGGCTGGGTCTACGAACCCGCCCACTCCCACGGCCAGGCAGTCGTCGTGTTCCAACTCACGGGCGACGCCTCGAACGCGAGCGAGGGAACAACTGACGACGGATCCGGCAGCGACGACTCGAGCGGCGGTGCAGATGACGACTCGAGTGACGGCAGCGGCGGCGATTCAACTGATGGCACCGACGACGACTCGAGCAGCGATTCGGGTGACGACTCGAGCGATGGCACCGACGACGACTCCAGTGCGGATGAGTCACCAGCCAACGAGACTGCAGACGATGGCGGCGACGGGTCCGAGAGGAACTCGACCGAAACGGCTGACGACTCGGCGCAAGCCGACGACGGGCTCGCTGGCTTCGACACCATCGTGACCATCGTCGCTCTAGGGGCGATCGTCGTCGCCTCGCGGCTCTGGACACGCCGTTCCGGCGACGCTGGCTGATACCGCCGCAACAGGTTCGTTCAAGTGTGGGAGGTCCCTCCAGGAGAACACGAATGGCACCGTTGCGTCCGGACGGCGGGACCGACGACGATGGTGACGGTGACAGCGACGCCCAGCGATGTGAAGCGTGTGGCCAATCGCTCGCCGAAGCCACCCACAGACGCGTGGTCTCTGCGGTCGACGAGGACCAGGTCGTCCATCACCAGTTCTGCACCGAGGCCTGTCTCGAGACCTGGCTCGAGTGAGAGAGAACTGTAGCCACGCGATTTCGAGCGTTGGCCCGCACAATGGAGCTGCCTCGTCGCGTTTATATCGCCGGCTGGCGAACCAGGGAAGCATGGATCCCTTCGAGACGCGTCCGGATCGCGAGGCAGAGGTCGTCCTCGTCGGCCGCTCGAACGTCGGGAAGTCGACGCTCATGCGTGAACTGACCGGCCATCGATTCGAGACCGGCGGCAAGCCCGGTGTCACTCGCGAACCGAACCACTACGACTGGGCATCCGAGGACTTCGTCATCACTGACCTGCCCGGCTTCGGGTTCATGAGCGGCGTCGAGGCCGATCGTCAGGAACAGATCAAAACTGACATCGTCCAGTACCTCGAAGCCCACGCCGACCAGGTTCTCGTCGCCATCCTCGTGGTCGACGGCAAGAGCGTCATCGACATCATCGACCGCCACTCGAGGCGCGAAGAGATTCCATACGACGTCGAGATGTTCCACTTCCTGCGAGAACTCGACGTTCCGACGGTCGTCGCCGTCAACAAGATGGACAAGGTGGACGATCGGGACGACCGACTGGACGAACTGTGTGACCGGTTGGGCCTCCTCCCACCCTGGAAGCAGTGGCAGGACACCATCGCCCCCATCAAGGCCAAGTCCGGAAAAATCGAGTCGCTCACGGCGGCCGTCGGGACGCACCTTCACGACCAGAAACGCGACGATTTGCTCAAGTTCTTCTCCTGATACCACCTGACGAGTCCTCGGGCTCAGGTTCTCAGCCATCGAGACGCTTTCGCATTTCCCGGCACTCCAGCACGACGCCCTCACTCGTCTCGTGCTCGACCCGGGGCCCGGGTTCCCAGCCTCGACGCTCGTAGAAGCCAACGGCGTTTGTCGACGCGACCAGTCGAAGCGACTGGTGGCCAGCCCCTCGGGCACGAGCCTCGAGACGCTCGAGGATGGCCGTCCCCAAGCCCGTTCGTGCGTGGTCCGGGTGGACGTAGACGGCGCGGACCGCAGAGTCATCGAGCTCGAAATGGCCGAAGCCGACGACGGTCCCCTCTCGCACGGCAACCAGGAAGTGACCGTCACCCTCGAGGGGATACCCCGCTGGATCTTTCCCGCTGGCCCAGGCGTCGACTTGCTCGTCGTCGTAGGCGGTGGGGCCGTGTGCGCGAACGGCCGCCTCGTGCAGTCTTGCCACGGCTTGCCGGTCCGCGTCCCGCGCCGGACGAACCACAACTGCATCGTCGGTCATGCGCGGACGACGGTGGGGAAACCAGACAGGCATTTCGATCGGGCAGTGCTGTCTGCCCGTGGCAAGCGGATACCGGCTTCGCTCGCACCAGACGAAGAGACCACACAATGGACCCAGAACAACGACCAACACAACGGACGCGACGCTCGAGCCCGTTCGATGGGCGGCTCGGGGAAAAGTCCCTCGTCACACGGGGCTCGGTGGGGGTAACAGCTCGTCACCGCCGCCCGTATCCGGATACTGCCTCGAGGGATTTTGGTGTATCGTTTCCGGGCTCGAGTTCTCACGACCCACGTTCTCACGGCCCCGGTGGAACGCTCACAGCCGTTGCCAGGCCGAATCCCGCTCGCGTTCCGCGGCGAGGTCGCCGACTGCAGCAGGCTCGAGGACCTCCGTTTCGGTGACGATCTCGGTTACGGCCTCGGGTGGCGTTCGATCGAATATTGGGTTGCAGACGTCGATCGCCGCCGCGCCGTCGTACACCGCCGACTGTAGACCGGATTCGATCGAGACGCCCGTGTCGCTCGTGATCTTGTCGGCCGCGGCGACGACCGTCACCGGGACGCCCTCCCGATGGGCAACGAGGGCGAATCCGCGCGTGCCGACTTTGTTGATGACACCCCCATCGCCAGTGATCGTGTCCGCCCCGACGACGAGTCCGTCGACGTCGCCGGACGCCAACAGGGCGGCTCCGGCCGCGTCGGGGAGTGCCGTCACCGGCCGATCGGCCGCCAGGGACTCAGCGACGTCGATCCCCTCCCGTCCCGGCCTGGATTCGGTCACGTACACCCGATCGACGTCGCTCCTCGAGAGAGCGTCGACCACCGTCGCCGAACGCGAGTGCGTCATGACGGTCCCACACAGCAGGTCACTGGCGCGCTCAGCTGTCCTTTCGTCCGCGCGCTCGGCCCGCTCGAGCGTGTCCTTCGCCGTCCGATGAACGCGTGCCCCATCAGGGGCCCGGATCGCCTCGTCGTCTTGATACCGCCCGTTCGTATCCGCCGCAGTTTCCGATTCCGCCTGCAACACCTCGAGCGCCCGCCGTCCCGGATTGGCCGCTCGTACCGCCTCCCCGAGAGCCCGATTGAGGCGATTGCGTACCACCGCCATCGACGGGCGCGCCTCGAGCAACCGCGTGGCCAGACTCGACAGTTCGCGCCACTCCTCGCGGACGTCGACGGTCGACTGAGCGTCGGCTACCCCGTTCTCCTGGGCGCGACTTCCATCTCCGTTCTCATCGCGATCCCCGCCCCTGCCACCGTCGCCATCCCCATCCCGTTCATCCACGACCACCGCCGCGCGATCCCGGAGGATCTCGAGGGCCCGAAGCGAGAGCCAGGCCGCCCCGTGTTCGTCGTCCGCGGTGAGCGACCGAACCGTGGGCGCGACCCGTTCGTAGACGGGCCATCGGCCCGGTGGTGCGTCCCGATCCGCGAGCAGGAGGGCCGTCGGCTGGACCCACTCGAGGCCTGGTTCGAGGGACGAGGACCGGGCGGAACACTCGACCAGGTAGGGGACGATCACCGGTGATGACCGCTCGGTCTTGTCCCCTCTCGGTGCGCCCCTCCACTCCGCGCCCAGTAGCGCGAATTCTCCACCACGGCGAACGAGGTCGCAGGCTTCCGACTCGAGCCCCGTCTGCACCTCGATGACGTCCCATAACGTCGTCTCGGGGTCGGCCTCGGCGGGTGCCCCTGGCAGATCCAACCGACCTTCGCCGTCGACGTCGTCGGGGGAGTTCGGTTCGTCACCACAGGCGAGGCGAGACCGACGCGTCAGGAGGACCGATCCACGGTGGCGGATGACGGCCACGACTAGCGGCGTCTCCTTCATTGTCGCGTCTACGCACCGGTGGGAGGAATCGGTTTCGACACGCCCGGCCTGGCCTGTCCTCGAAGTCCAGTTCTGTGGAACCCCCTTCTCCATCTCTCGTGTCGTGTGCGACTCACCAACCCACCCCGTGTCAGTCACCCACCATCGTCCACACGCGTCGCCGGTGGCGGTGTCCTTTTGACCCCGCTCGCCAACCCACCAGTATGGAACTACAGGCTGTCCCGGATCTCCCCGAGATCCGGCCCGGTGACGACCTCGCCGCGCTCGTCGCCAACCGGGCCGACGGCATCCTCGAGTCCGGCGACGTGCTCACCGTGGCGAGCACGATCGTCTCGAAAGCCGAGGGACGAATGGCGGACCTCGAGGATTTTCCGGCGGGGCTGCGGGCTCGCGAGATCGCTGGCCGACTCGAGGCCCTCACTGGCGAGGAAAAAGATCCGCGGTTCGCCCAGGCCGTCCTCGAGGAGAGTACCGACCTGGTGATGGAGGCTCCGTTCATTCTGACGGAGACCTGCTTCGGCCACGTCTGTGTCAACGCCGGCATCGACCGATCGAACGTCCCCGACCACGACCTGCTCCTGTTGCCGCGACGACCCACCGAGAGCGCGATGCGGATTCGCGAGGGCCTCGCCGACAACGGCTATCCGGACGTCGCCGTGATCGTCACGGACACCTGCGGACGGCCGTTCCGCCACGGCCAGCGAGGGGTCGCCCTCGGCTGGGCTGGCATGCCGGCGAGTCGGGACTGGCGGGGCGAGCGGGACCGCGACGGTCGCGAACTGGGCGTGACAGTTCAGTCGGTCGTCGACGAACTGGCCTCGGCGGCGAACCTCGTCACGGGCGAGGGCGCCGACGGCACCCCGGCGGTCGTGGTCCGAGACTGGGCGTTCGGCAACCTCGAGGGAAGTGACGAACTCTTCCGCGATCTCGAGGGCGATTTCGTTCGACAGGCACTGCGGGAGTGGAGATACGATTCAACATGAGTGACACCGAAACCGCAACGTGGGGCATCGAACTGACACCAGAGCATCCACCCGACCGCATCGCGGCCCTGGCGAGCCAAGCCGAGACCGCGGGATTCGACGTCGCCTTCGCGAGCAGCCACTACTTCAACCGAGACCCGTTCGTGACGCTCTCGCGAATGGCCGACGCGACCACGGACATCCGACTGGGTCCGGGCGTCGTCAACCCGTTTCAGGACCATCCCGTCGCGCTCGCGAGTCGTACCGCGACCATCGACGAGGTCAGCGACGGCCGTGGCGTCTACGGCATCGGGGCCGGGGATCGCTCAGCCCTGTCCAACCTCGGCATCGAACACGAACGCCCGTTACGGCGCGTCCTCGAGGCCTTCGGCGTCGCCCGGGACCTCTGGGCGGGCGGCACGGTCGACCACGACGGGACGTTCACCGCCCAGGACGCCTCGCTCAACCTCGAGGCGCGGTCGATCCCCGTCTACGTCGGCGCGCAGGGCCCGCACATGCTCCGCATGAGCGCCAAACACGCCGACGGTACACTGATCAACGCCGCCCACCCTCGAGATCTCGTGTGGTCGGCCGACCAGATCGAGGCGGGACTCGCGGAACGTCCCGAGGAGCGTGGAGACTTCGAGGCCCTGGCCTTCGCGAGCGTCAGCGTGGCCGACGACGAGGCCGCGGCCCGCGAGGCAGCGCGGCCACCTGTGGCGTTCATCGCCGCTGGCGCTCCGCCACCGGTCCTCGAGCGCCACGGTCTCGATGCGGAGGCGGTCGAGGCCGTCGGCGACCACCTCGCCTCGGGGGACCTCTCCGAGGCGTTCGGGGCGGTCACCCCCGAGATGATCGATGCTTTCGCCATCGCGGGGACGACCGAAACGGTCGCCAAGCGGTTCGAGCAGGCCCTCGAGCACGTCGACGGCATCGTCGTCGGTTCACCGCTGGGGCCGGACCTCGAGGGCGCGATCGAGAAGGCGGCGAGGGCACTCCAGGTGGCGACGACTCGCGAGTGAACAGGTGGCCGAGGGCGGTTTTGAACCACTGCGGTTCACAACACCAACCGCACCTATTCCGGAGCGAGCAGGCTGGCGAAGGCACCCAGCGCAAGCACGCCAAAGACGCCGACGGCAACCATCGTGAGGAGGCCACCGACGAGCACCAAAAGCGGCGCGGCACCGGCACCCATCGCGACCTCCAGGAACAGTTCGTTCATCTCGATGATGTTGTCGATGATCGTCTCGAGTATCGCGACCGTAATCATACGCGAGGCTTGTGGACGACACTACTTGGCGATACCGATCCCGGAGCTCACCACGTCACGGGTCGGCCCTGAGCGGTGGAACCGAACCGTTCGACGTGTCAGAAACGACGGCCGACGGAAGCGACGCACCGATGCCGAAGACGAACAGCCGCGATCGGATCCCGACAGCCGTCCGGGCGATCAGTCGTCGGCTGGTGCTGCCGAATCGCCAGTCGAGACGCCCGTTCCGGGCCCGACATCGATCTCGAGTGCCGTCAGTTTCTCGTCGGGAACGACGCCGTCGACCCAGCCGCGGTGGTCGTAGTACTCTGCTTTCATCTCCTCGAGTTCACAGAACTCGCCCTCACTGGCGCCCTGACCGGGGACGCCCCCCTCGCCGTCGAGGAAGCGGGCCGGGAGGGAGTCGTCGGTACCGTCGAACCCGGCGAGGTTGTTGTAGTACCGCTCGAGGTTGTAGATCCGTTCGCCGGCCTCGAGCAGGTCGTCCTCGGTGACGTCGAGTCCGGTCATGCCGTTGTACTGCAGAACGTACTCCTCGATACCCTCGGCGAAGGCATTGAACTTGCAGATGTCGAAGCTGTCCGAGATCGCGTGCAGGTCCTGGAACGCCGCGGTGAGTTCGCCCTTGCCCTCGTACTCGTAGGGATCGACCTTCTCGGGAACGCCCAGGATCTCCGCTGCTGGCGTGTAGGCTCGAAGGTGGCAGGCCCCGCGGTTCGAGGTGGCGTAGGCGATGCCCATTCCCTTCATGCAGCGCGGGTCGTAGGCCGGGATCGTCTGGCCCTTCACGGCCAGGGAGTTGGACTCGGCATCTTTCTTCGCGGCGACGCGGTCGGCACCCTCGGCGAGGAGGTCGGCGAGGTCGTCCTCGCGATGGGCGATTCGCTCGATCATCTCGACCATCGTCTCGGAGTCGCCCCAGTCCATCCCGGTCTCGAGGCGACCCTCCTCGGTCATCTCCATCGCCATGGCCATCATGTTGCCGGATTCGATGGTGTCGATACCCATGTCGTTACACCGGTCGATCATGAGCGCGATGTCGTCACGCTGGGTGTGCCCCGAGTTGGGGCCGAGTGCGAACGCCGATTCGTACTCGTAGGACTCCATCCGGACGTTCATCTCCTCGCCCTTGTGCATCGCCTGCACCTCGACTTCCTTCTTGCAGGCGACCGGACAGGAGTGACAGGTCGGCTCGTCGACCAGGATGTTCTCCCGGACGTTCTCCCCGGAGACCTTCTCGGCATCGAACTCCTCGTCTGGCCAGCCGTCGGCGACCGCACTCGCCGTCGAGGTGTACTTCCCGTTGCGCGTCGGGAGCCCGTCCATCTCCTCGGTGATGTTCATCAGGACGTTCGTTCCGTACAGCGAGAGGCCACCCTCGTTGGGGGCGGTGACGTCGGACTCCGTGATCGCCTTCATCGCCTGCTGGTGGCCCTCCTTGAACGTCTCCGGGTCGGCCGGCTTGGGCATCTTCGTCGTCGACTTGATCACGATCGCTTTCAGGTTCTTGTTCCCCATCACACAGCCGGTGCCGCCCCGCCCGGAAGCTCGGTCGTCCTCGTTGACGATACAGGCGTAGCGAACCTCGTTTTCGCCTCCGGGACCGATGGCCATCATCGAGAGGTTCTTGCCGTAGGAGCCATCGACTTCCCCCTCGAGCGTGTCGCGCGTCTCGTGGACGCCCGTGCCCCAGAGGTGGGAGGCGTCGCGAAGCTCGAGTTCGCCGTCTTCGATGTATGCGTAGACGGGGTCGTCGGCACGCCCCTCGAACAGCAGGCCATCCAGACCGGCCCACTTTAGACGCGCCCCGGACCAGCCGCCGTGGTGGCTGTCGGTGACCGTCCCCGTCAGCGGGGATTTGGTGCAGACCGCGATTCGACCCGACATGGTGACCTGCGTGCCCGAAAGCGGACCGTTCATGAACGCCAACAGGTTCTCGGGACCGAGCGGGTCGACGTCTGCGCCCTGCTCGAAGACGTATTTTACACCCAGTCCACGAGCCCCGATGTACTTTCGCGCGTCCTCGTCGTCGATCGGTTCGTAATCGACCGATCCGGAGGAGAGATCGACCCGTGCAACCCGATCCTGAAAACCGCCAAGTTCTGTCATGGTAAACCCTGTTGATTGTATTGGACGCGAAGCCTGTTAGTCGTTCCCATAACGACGTAACCGGAGTTCATTACGCACGCCGAAGACCGACCCCGAGCACTCCACCGGCGTCCAGGGTTTCCACTCATTTCATGGTAATGGATATCACACACAGTGGCACCCACTGGAGCCATGCCCGTGACCGGCGATAGCCGAAACGAGTCACACACTGATCGCCGACACGTTTGGTGATCTGCTGTGCAGTGTTCGGTGGCCACCGAACGATCACAACAACAGCGCGACGATCGCCAGGATGATGAAGATCAGCACGAATATCCTGGCGATCTCCATACTGATCCCGGCAACGCCTCGGGCACCGACCGCCGCAGCCAGAATTGCGAGAATAAAGAAGATTAGCGCCCAGTACAGGAAGCCACCGCCGGTTTGGATCGGGATCTCGAGCATGGCGTAGGCCACCACAGATCCCAGTATAAACGCCCCCGACCGTCGTATCCGATTTGTGAGGCTAAGCCGCGACTAGCGATCGGTAAGGCTGGCGAACAGTGGGTGGCGACGGATGGGACGACACGGGGGGAAGGTCGGCACAGCGACAACCGGCGAACTCACTCCTCGAGGCGACTGTCGTCACCAAAAAACGCCTGACATAACTTCGCTTCGGCACTGCGAAGGTGCTCGTGGAAGGTCGGTCTCGAGACGTCCATCGACTGGGCCAGTTCCTCGCCAGTCGTCGGACGTGGCCACTCGAAGTACCCGCCGAGATACGCCCGCTGGAGGGACGCGAACTGGCGCTCGGTGAGGGCCGCATCGAGGTTGGCCGCGAACTCCTCGCTGGTCTCTCCGGTGCGTTCTTGCTGGCGGAACGAGAGGACGTCCGTTCCATCATATCGGGACTGGACCGCCTCGACGACACTCCTGACGTTCGTCGAATGGGGGATTTCCAGGGTGATCGACGCGCTCCCATCGTCGGCAACGATCGACCGGACGTTGATCCCTCGCTCCGAGAGCCACGAAACGATGTCGTCGTCGCTCGAGAGTTCGACCAGCGTCCGGTCCTCGCGCTCGACGAGGACATCGAGGGTGGTCTCGCCATCGAACTCGAGGAGAGTCGCACCGTCGACACCGGAGACGGTAAACAGCGATGCGGTATCGTCGCCCGTCCGGTGAACCGAGCGACGATACTCCAGACGACCCCCGGTTGCCTCACTGATGGCGACCGGTGCTAGCGCCGGATCGGTTATCGTGAGTTCGACCGCGACGACGGAATCGGTCGCGAGCATGCGGCTGGTTTCGCGAGCGTTGATCCCGCTGGCGACCGCCCGCGTTAGCGCGGACATGATGATCCGCTCGCGTTCGGAGATCTCGCGCTCGAGTGGACTCGAGACGGTCAACGTGCCGTATTCGACGCCATTGTACACCAGCGGAAAGGCGACGATCGTCGAACCGTCGACCGATTCGACCACGACGGCGCTCGTCTCGAGGCTCTCAGTGACCGGGTGGGGTGTGTCCATCGGCACTGAATCGACCGGTCGACCGGCACTGGCGCGGACTTCGACGGTATCCGTGGCCGGGTTTCGCTCGCCGACCCAGGCACCGTCGTAGGCGGATTCGGCGACGAGCCGTTGACAGACGCGCTCCTCGAGATCCGATCGTGACGTCGACCCGGCGACGGCCGTCGTGACGTCCTGTAACAGTCCCTCGAGACGCTCGAGAATGTACTCCAGTTCTTCGGTCCGTTCCTGAAGGGCGAACTCGGCTTCCTTTCGGGCCGTAATCTCGTTCTGGAAGCCGACGTAGTGGGTCGGTTCTCCGGTTTCGTCCCGGACGGGGGCAATGGTGACCTCGTTCCAGAACGGTGTCCCGTCCTTGCGGTAGTTCTTGACTTCGACCGTCACTGGACGCTCCTCTTCGATCCCAGCGCGCATGGCCGAGACGGCCATCGGATCCGTATCCGGGCCCTGCAGCAGTCGGCAGTTGTTCCCCAGGACATCATCGGCGCTGTACCCCGTCAGCCGCTCGTATGCGGCGTTGACGTACACGAGCGGGTTGTCCTCCATAGAGGGATCCGTCAGCGAGAACCCCACCGGGGCCTCGTCGATCGCTCGCGTCTTGACCGTCCGGTCGACGTCCGCCGGGTCGGCCCCGTCCGTCTGCTGGAGGATGATGGTCGCTCCGTCTTCGCCGCGATGAATGCGCGTCGAGTAGCCATCCACCTCGAGGGAGCCATTGGTGACCGTGCCGATCATCATCTCGTTGATTTCGACGGCGAGGGTCGCCCATCGATCACCGAGGGAATCGGCCGGGTGAGTGCCAACGACGTCTGCAGGCAACTCGAGGACACGGCGGGCGGCAGGATTGGCGTACGTGATCGTCTCGTCCGCGATCATGAACACGGGGTCGACGACGTTCGTGAGAACGGTTTCGGCCGTCCCGACCGAGGATCGCTCCCCCCGGTCGTACACCGTGTCAGTGTCGTCCATACCATAAGCAAGGCTACGTCGCTAATAAATGTGTGTCTTGAACTGATGGTCGGAAGGGTCGGCCAAGACCGTCGAAATGAGAGAGTAGACACCGGGTAGAAGACGACAGGGGATCGTTCCTATAGTAGCCATTGACAGTCGCACACACCTTCGCGATACCCTGACCCATAACCGGCGACGGACCGGCTCTGGCCCCGTTCGTTGTGGGGGTGTGTATATCCGTTCAGTTGTTCCCATAGATGGGAACGATACGCTCTTGACTCTGGCGCGTTTACCTTTGGCTCCATATGGCCACCGACCTCACCTACGACTTCTGGGTACTCGACCTCGACGGGACGCTCGTCGACGTCGAGTGGACGTACACCCGAGAGGTGTTCGATCGCGTGGGTGATCGCCTCGGGCGGGAGTTCACCGACCGAGAGGCCGACATCCTCTGGAACGGATTGAGCGGCTCTCGAAACGCCCAGCTTCGTGCCTGGGATATCGATCCCGCGTCCTTCTGGGACGCCTTCCACGCCGAGGAGGACCCACAGGTCCGGGCCGAACAGACCTACCTCCACGACGACGCCGCCTTCGTCGGCGACCTCGAGACGCCTGTCGGTCTCGTGACCCACTGTCAGCAGTTTCTGGCCGATCCGGTCCTCGATCACGTCGGCATCCGTGACTGGTTCGATACGACGCTCTGCTGTACGGGCGAAACGGGCTGGAAACCCGATCCGACACCGGTCGAGTGCGTGATGAACGAGATGGGCGTCGCTGAAAACGGCCACCGGGGCGTACTCGCTGGCGATGGAGCAAACGACGTCGGGGCAGCCTGGAACACCGGCCTCGACGCCATCCACGTCGAACGCGTCGGCCACGACCGCCGAGGCCGATGCGTCCTGGGCGACTATCGAGTCCGCTCGTTCGACGAGCTCTTCTGAGCCGCTGTCACTTTCCGGTCATCCGTGCACACGGGGTTCCTCATCAACAGCCAGTGCAACGGAACGACGCCGGAGGGACCGCCAACTCGAGGCCACGTCCCCGGTTGCCCTCCAACTCGAGTGAGCGTCAATATAAGGTCACGTCATATGACGGGGTCCCATCTAGGGCGACTAGAGACAATGCAACGAATAATGGATATATAGATAGGACTAAGGCCTGAGGGCGTCTACCACGTGCCATGGAGACGCGGAAAGTGCAACGGCTCGGACCGTCGACGCTGGCGATGACGCTCCCCGCCGAATGGGCCAGCGAACACGGTGTCGAGAAGGGAGACGAGGTGTCCCTCCGTATGGGGGGAAAGGGAACACTGACGGTGATGCCGGAGTCGGCCAATACCGAGGAAACGGAGGCCATCATCCACACCGCCAACCTCGACGCGGACTCCGTCGAGCGAGCCATCGTCGCCCAGTACGTTCTCGGTCGACGGGTCATCCGCATCGAGTGTGCCGACGGGGCCCTCGAATCGGCCCACATCAACGCCGTCTATCGGGCAGAAACCCAGCTCATGGGCCTAGGGGTCATCGAGGAGACGCCAGAGAGTATCTCGATCCGCTGTTCGGTCGATGCCGAGGACTTCACGCTCGACAACCTGCTCGAGCGACTCGAGCGCACGGGCCGGACGATGCGAGGGGAGGCGATCAAGGCGCTGGCACACGGTAACCCGGACCTCGCCCAGCGAGCACTCAACCGGGAGCGCCAGGCGAACAAGATCTTCGTACTGATGTTGCGGCTGATCTTCACCGCCTTCCAGAACCCGAACCTCGCTCGCGCCGTCGACCTCGATTCGGGGTTCCCGCTCATCGGCTACCGCTCGATCGCCAAGAACCTCGAGTTGACCGCGGACAACGCCGAGGACATCGCCGACATCGTGATGGAAACCGATGGCCACACCCTGAACGTGGACACGTCGGTCATGCGTGAGATTCGGGAGTTCACCGAGGACGTCGACGCGATCACGACACTCGCCGTCGAGTCCGCCGTCGAGCGCAGTTACGACAAGACGATCGAGGCCCGGGAACTGTTCCACGGCATTTCCGACCGCGAGCGAGAGATTCTGGCGGACCTCCCGGAGATGGCGAACGAAGACCTGCTCGAGGTTCGCGAGGTGCTTGTGAGCCTCCAACAGACGGCCCAGTACGCCATGCGAAACGCCGAAATTGCGGCGAACCTGGCACTCAACGAGGAGTCAGAACACACGACGATCAAGTGACGCGGGTCCCTGTTCCAGAGCCACTGCTGGAGCACCAGGCCGTTGGTTTTGGTCTCATACGGATTAGTGTCGTCTCTTACCGATGAGTGCCGAACCCGGGCTGGTACTCACCGGTAAACAGTGACACTAAACCGTATCAGCTGTGGATTCAGTGCTGACAAACTCGAACTGGAAAGCCGCCCTCTATAGTAGCCACTGAACGTCATTGCACACACCCTCACGATACCACGGCTCAGAACCGGTCTATCACCGGTTCTGAGTCGACTCGCAGCGAGAGTGTGTAACTCGTTTCAATCGTTACTACAGCTGGGACAGCAGGCGACACTCGTGGACTCGCGACCACGGCACCACAGTGGATACCTGATCGCTGTCCCAACCGCGTCGCGAGCCCGAAAGCGGGGTATTAAGACCGGGCCACAATAACGACTCGAGTATGGCAAAACACTCACAATCGACGGACAAGGGAACGGGACTGGGGCTCGCCTTCGGCGCGGTTGCCTTGCTCGGGGCGATCGTCATGATGATTTCTGCACCCGAGATCGAAGCCGCGTGGGGATTCGCGGCCGCGATAATCTTTGGCGGGCTGGCCATCGTGGGCGTGCACGTCTACAAATAGTACGGACGAGTGCCTCGGGGCTTGACCCCGAGGGTGAAGGCCGTCACCTGATTTACACACGTATAAGTGAGTCACAAGCGACGAATACAATATGCAGAGGTCGTTGACTCGGACTCTCGTCTGCCAACTCGATATTGACGAGGGCAGTCCACGACTTCTGACACAAGGACAACGTGAAGCACGCCGTGTCGTGAACGAAGTCTTCCGTCTTGATCGTGAAGGCTACGACTGGGACCACATCGAAGACCTCGTGACGGACCGGTCATCGCACGTCAAGAACACAACTCAACGTCTCGTGGAAAAAGCGATTGACGCGCTTGAACGCTACTACGACGAAGACGATTATGGCCATCCACGCCAGAATCATGAAGACGAGTTCCCACTCCGAAAGAATCACGGCGAGGGATACGCCTTAAGAGTCGTTGGCAATATGACCAAGGTTTATAATCAAATCCGCACCAATTGTGCCCGGAACGCCAATGTACGCGTTCCGACTCCAGTAAAGAAAATCGAATTGCCAACAACTGTTAACACTGAGTGATTCCGGGGCGGTGAACTTCCGCATCACCGCTCAGAAACGAACGTTCGGTCGTGGAACACTCCAAGCAAGCCGTGACCAAATAGAGTTGCTTCAGACTGCGTTGACTGATAATGAGTGGCGTGTCGGCACAGCTGAAGTTGTCTCACGCTACGGTCGGCACGAACTCCACATCAACGTCACGCACAAAACTGCGACTGTCCGGTCAAAGGATACCAGTACAACGTTTGTTGGTGTTGATGTGAACGAGGATAACGTTGCGCTCGCAGCGATTACTGAAGCGGGTATGGAAGACTCGATTGTCATTGAGTACAGTGAGATCAAGCAGGAGCGTCACGAGTTCTTCACGATTCGGAAGCGAATGCAGTCAGTCGGGCAAACAGCGTTTGCAAACACGATTCAGGATCGTGAGAAGCGGTTTGTCCACGATCGATTCCACCAAGTCTCACGACGCGTGGTGGAGTGGGCCGACAGGTTCGAGGATCCGGTGTTCGTCTTTGAAGACCTCAAAGACATGCGCGATTCGATTGATTACGGCACCCGGATGAATCGACGGCTGCACTCGCTGCCCTTCGCACAATTACAGGATTTCGTGACGTACAAGGCCGCATGGAACAGCATCCCGTCAGTGAAGATTGACCCGGAATACACCTCACAAGAGTGTATCGCGTGTGGTCACACGGACCGTTCAAACCGGGAGAAGAAACGGTTCAAGTGTGTGAGTTGCGGGGTCCAAGATCATGCTGATCGGAAAGCAGCGGTGTTGATTAGTGCGAAGGGGTTACAGAAGTTAGATAGGAATGTGCCTGCTCTCAACAACCTTCCTGTAGTAAGGGTGCGATCGCAGTGCAACGGGGCGAGTGAACCGCCCGTCCATGACCCGGTTTCCACCGTTCGAGGCAACCAGACCGATGGTGATTCCGGGAGTGTTAGCAGTTAATCCGTGGGAAGAAGCCTCTGGGGCTTGACCCTGAGGCAGTTCACTGGGATTGATTGCCGTCGGTCATCGGCCAGTGCTTTCCGCAAGGGTAGCGAAAATTCACCCAGTTCGTGGGATCGTGCCGAGGACGTCTCGAGTGAACGCGTCGGTGCGCACGACCGTCCGGAATTGGTGAGGTAAAAAACAATTAAGAGTGCAGACGACTTACTCCCTGTAGGGACGATGACGGACTATTCAACGGAAGAACAACAGATCCTCTCGTATCTCCGCGAGAGTGCCGCCCGAGGCGAGCAGTACTTCCGATCGAAAAACATCGCCAAGGCACTCGACCTCTCGGCCAAACAGGTCGGCGTCCGCCTCCCCCACCTCGCCGAGAAGACCGAGGACATCGACATCGAAAAGTGGGGCCGCGCCCGCTCGACCACCTGGAAGGTCACACTGAGCTAAACCACGTCGGTCACCGTCAGGGACGCCCGTTCTTCGGGGCCGTAACAGTCACCTACCGTCCAGCACTCACCACGGAGCCCCCTGACAGGTGCTCGGCGGTACGGTGAGACGCCGTCCCCTATCACGGTCTTTTTAGCAATCACTCCCTCATGGTGAGGTATGACAGTCCGGGTCGATCGATCGTTCGCGGTGGATGCACCGCCCGAAGCCGTCTGGGAGTTCATCGCTGATCCCGAAAAGCGGGCGCGTTCGATCAGTGTGGTCACCGATTTTTCGACGAACGATCCGGAGGGGCGCATCGCCACCTGGCAGGTCAAACTCCCCCTTCCACTCATTACCCGTACCGTCTCGATCGACACCGAGGACCTCGTTCGAAGACCGCCGGAGTACGTGGAGTTCGTCGGTCGATCGAAATTGCTCGACGTTCGGGGTGAACATACCATCGTCGAAACCGACGGCGGCTCGACACTCCAGAACGTGTTCATCGTCGACGGCCACGTCCCCGGCGTCGAACGATTCTTCAAACGTAACCTCGATACCGAACTCGAGAACCTACAGCGGGAACTCGAGGCCGACCTGGCGAGGACGAACCGATGACCTCGATACCACTTCCAGACCCAACGCGGTCGGCCGACGCCGAGAAGGCCCCCAGCCACGCCGAGGCCGACAGGGACGACGCCATCACCATCGCCCTGGCCCAGATCAGGGTCGAACCTCGGGAACCCGAGGCGAACCTCGAGCGGGCACTCGCGGCAATCGAAATGGCAGCCGAGCGCGGGGCCGATCTCGTGGGCCTCCCGGAACTGTTCACCGTCGGCTACTTCGCCTTCGACGCCTACGCCGACTCCGCGGAGGGCCTCGAGGGGCCGACGATGACCAGGCTTCGCGATGCGGCCGTCGAACACGGGGTTGCCCTGCTGGCTGGTAGTTTCGTCGAGGACCTCGAGGCAACGGAGTCAGTCGAGACGCCGGCAGCGGAGGGGTACGCCAACACGACCGCGCTGTTCGGCGCCAGTGGTGACCTCGAACTCGTCTACCGCAAGCATCACCTATTCGGCTACGGCTCCGCTGAAACCGAGCTGCTCGTCCCGGGAGAACGCATCGACACGGCGACCGTACAGGGGCTGACCATCGGCGTGAGTACCTGTTATGACCTGCGGTTTCCGGAACTCTATCGTCAGTTGATCGACCAGGGGACCCAGCTCGTGCTCGTGCCCAGTGCGTGGCCCTACCCGCGACTCGAGCACTGGCAGGTCCTCTCGCAGGCCCGCGCGATCGAGAACCAATGTTACGTCGCGACGATCAACGGCTCGGGCAGCTTCGAGGATACGACACTCTGTGGCCACTCGACCGTCCACGATCCGTGGGGAACGATCCTCGGATCAACCGCGGATGATCCGGCACTGGTCCTGGCGTCTGTCGATCCGGCAGTCGTCGAGACGAGTCGCGAGCGGTTTCCGCCGCTGCGGGACCGCCGGCTGTGAGCGCTGACGAAGCCATGCGCAACCGATGGCCGGCACCACCGTGGCCGTCGACAGTCCAAGGGTGCCAGCGACCCAAACGTGACCGCCGGCGAGTCGGGCCCCGACCATTGCCTTTTTATCCGTGCCGCCACCACGTACGGATGCCGGTACCAGACGCTTTTCACGTTTGCACCGGCACTGCGCGTCGTTCCGGCCCGTCGCCGTCACCCGCCACTCGCTGCCCGGGAGCGAGTCGCGGACTCGCCACCCACACCCTTTCGGCCGACACCCTATCGCCATCGCGCACACGAGTGACAGCGCCAGCACTCGCCCGTCGACATCCTCCCCGCTCTGAAGGGCGGGGTTTTGCGCCTGCTCATCCCTTGATAACTCCGCTCGAGTCACACAGCATCTGAGCCAACGTGCACACAGGCGACCCGGCGTAAACCCCCACATCTGAGGACCCGTACCGCCCGACTCGAGAGCCGACTGAGCGGGTGTAGTGGCTCGGGGCTGCCCTCAAACGAGCATCGATGCCCCGGTATCAGGCCTTCGCCTGCCAAGAACGAACCCGGTCGGCGCTG
Source organism: Natrialbaceae archaeon Tc-Br11_E2g14 (assembly GCA_001564275.1). Classification (GTDB taxonomy): domain Archaea; phylum Halobacteriota; class Halobacteria; order Halobacteriales; family Natrialbaceae; genus Natronosalvus. The sequence continues at coordinate 26,286 of LKND01000025.1, forward strand.
ACGCCCTCGACCGAATCGGCAACGGATTCGGGATCCGCATCCGTGAGATCGTCGATCGACTCGATCCCGGCCGCAGTGAGCTTTTCGACGGTCTTCGTCCCGATGCCATCGATGGCCTCGAGGGCGGACCCGCTGTCGGCCTCTCGAGCCTGGAACTCCCGGTAGTTGCAGATCGGACAGCCGAGTTCCCAGGGGTCGTCGCCGCTGTGGATGTGGAGTTCGGGCAGCTCGTGCTCGTCACAGACCTCGTCGGTGACCTCGATATCCCCACGTCGTGGCAAGGGCAGTGAATACTCACAGTCTGGATACCGTGTACAACCAACGAGTCGCGAGCCGCTCTGGAGGGTCTTGACGGCGAGGTCACCCCCATACTCGTCGCCACAATCCGGACAGGACCCCAGCACTGGCCCCTCGCCCGCCGCCTCGGCCTTACACAGTGGACAGCCGTGGACGAATGTTTGTCTGCCCGCGAGCATCTTCACCTCGTGGAGATCGTGTTCGCCACAGACGTCCTCGAGGATCAGCGGCTTGCCCGTCGAGGGCAGTGGGAGCGTCTCCTCGCAATCCGGGTAGCCGTCACAGCCGACGAAGTACGAGCCGTGGCGGCTCCGTCGAACGAGCAGATCCTCGCCACATTCCGGGCACGGCCCGAGCCGCTTGTCGGCCTTCAGGGACTTGCGGAGGTGGTCACCGACCTCCTCGCGGGATGTCGCCAGCTGTTCGAACACCGCCTCGAGCATCTCTCGTGAGTCGTCGGTAACGTCTTCCAGGGTGGCGTCGCCGTGAGCGATGGCGTCCATGTCGGCCTCGAGTTGGGCCGTCATCTCCTCGCTCACGACCCGGTCTGCGTACTGCTCGGCGGCGTCGACGACGGCCATCGCCAACTTTGTCGGCCGGGGCGGGTCGCTCTCGATGTAGCCCCTGTCGTACAGTTTCTCGAGAGTGTTGTGGCGGGTGGACTTCGTGCCGATCCCGAGGTCCTCCATGGTCTCGATCAGGCGCGACTGACCGTACCGACGCGGGGGCTGGGTCTCTTTCTCCTCGAGAGAGACGGCCTCGAGGGCCAGATTGTCACCCTCCTCGACGGCCGGCACGTAGTTCTCGCTCGTACTGAAGTACGGATAGACGTCGTGGTAGCCGGCCTCGACCAGGCGCTTGCCGTTGGCCTTGAGCAGGCAGTCGTCGACCGCGGCGACGACCTTCAGGTGTTCCCAGATGGCCGGCTCGGCCACCGTCGCGTAGTACCGACGGACGACCAATTCGTACACCCGCCACTCGTCCTCGTCGACATCGCCGCCGCGTGTCGGAATCTCGCCGGTGGGGTGGATCGGGGGATGATCGGTGGTCTCCTCGTCGCCCGCCGTCGGCTCGAGGTCCCCGTCACCCTCGAGGAGCGACTGCGCCGCCTCGCCCAGGACCGAGTGGCCCACGAAGTCCTCGAGCAAGTCCTCGACCTCGAGGTCGTTGGGATAGACGGTGTTGTCCGTCCGTGGGTAAGTGATGTAGCCGGCAGTGTAGAGGTCCTCGGCGATCGACATCGCGCGCTGGGCGGAAAAGCCGATGGCGCTCGCTGCGCGGATGAACTGGGTCGTATTGAACGGGGCCGGTGGGTCGTCCGTGCGCCGACGTCCGTTGACGTCGGTGACGGTCGCGCGCTCGGCGGTCGAGAGTGTCTCGTGGGCCGCGTCAGCGGCGGCTTGCTCCCAGACGCGCTCGGCCTCGTTGTCGTCCTCGTCGTGGTAGAAGTACTGGGCCTCGAACGGGTCGTCGTCGCTGACGAGGTCGGCGAACAGTTCCCAGTAGGTTTCGGGATCGAACGCCTCGATCTCGCGTTCCCGGTCGACGATGAGTTTCAGCGTCGGGCTCTGAACTCGGCCGACGGAAATGAAGTCGTTGCCGAGTTGTCCCGAGGAGAGCGAGAGAAATCTGGTCAACGCAGCCCCCCACACGAGGTCGATGATCTGGCGCGCCTCGCCGGCGGCGGCGAGGTCGAAGTCGATCTCGTCCGGTTCGGCGAACGCCTGCTGGACCTCGTTGTCGGTGATCGAGGAGAAGCGAACCCGGTCTATCGGCACGTCCTCGTTGACGTCCCGAACGATCTCGTAGGCCTCCTTGCCGATGAGTTCGCCCTCGCGGTCGTAGTCCGTCGCGATGATCGCCCGGTCGGCCTGTCTGGCCAGGATGCGAAGCGTAGCCACGATGTTCTCCTGGGTGGGCGTCTTCTCGATGTCGGCATCGACCAGTTCGACCGGTTCGACGTCCCGCCAGTCGCTGTACTCCGGCGGAAAGTCGACCCCGACGACGTGTCCCGAGAGGCCCACACAGCGCTTGCCGCCCCACTCGTAGACGTTGACGCCGTTTTCCCGTGACGCGGACGCCGATTCTCCACTGAGGATGTCGGCGATCCGTCTCGCGGCGTTGTCTTTCTCCGTGATGATCAACTCCACGGCGATTCACCTCCCGGTACCGAGGCGACGGTCATTGGGCTCCGCTACGACCGAGTTCCCGATAACGCTTTCGGGGCACAAATCGACAGCAGCCTGCGGGCTCGAGCGGGCGAGCGCGCGCATGGGAACCACGGGGGAAACGAACCCCCCAAGGCCCTCGAAACCGTCCGCAGTCGAACCGGTCAGTCCCCACCGCTCCCTTCGGGGGCCGCCGCCGGGTCGACGATCTCCCCAGTCGCGGGGTAGACGCCGACCTGATCGCACAGGTCGGCCATCGGGCAGGCGTCGGGATCCTCGAGACAGGCCGGTGCTCTGGCGCTGCAGAACTCCCGCCCGAACTGGATCGAGGCCGTGTGCCCGAAGCCACACTTCGCCGCTGGAACCGCACGCTCGAGCACTTCCCGAACCGCTTCGTGATCGGCATCGGCTGGCGCGATCCCGAGGCGGCGATAGATCCGGTGGACGTGCGTATCGACGGGGAAGACGCCACCCCGTCCGCCGGCAAATAACAGGACACAGTCGGCCGTCTTCGGGCCGACACCGTTCACCGAGAGCAGGGTCTGCCGGACCGCACCCGGGTCGCCCGCCGCGACGTACTCATCGAAGGCTGCAGTCGACCCGAACTCCGCTATGACCCAGGTCGCCGCCTCGATGATGACCCTCGACTTTTGATTGTAGAGGCCGGCCGAGCTGATCGTTTCCGCGAGGGTCGCCTGTTCGGCGTCAGCCAGGGCGACCGCGAGGTCAGTCTCCGGGCCGCCGTAGCGCTCGAGCAGGGCGTCGTGGGCCGGTTGGCTCGCCACGTCGCTCGTGTTCTGGCTCAGTATCGTCCGCACGAGGCACTCGAAGGCTGGCTGGCCACCGTAGGTCTTCTGCCAGTAGCGCTGGCCGAGTCTGTCGACGACCGCCTCGGCGCGGGTGTTCGCGGTGGCTGGATCGAACGTCGCTTCGACGCCGCCACCGTCCTCGCCGCCGCTGATGTTGACGGTCGGTTCCGAATCCCCGGTCGCCACCTCCGGCTCCCGCCGCGAATCCGACGGAGACCCGCCTGTCTTTTCGCTCGAGTCCTCTGGCATAGGACCCGCTAGCGACGGGATGGACAAAATCCCGACGGAACCGGCGAGCACCGCACGGGCCTGCACTACAGGCACAGACGCCACAAACGCTTTTGCATGCGTGGTGCCTAGTTATCCACATGTACGTGCGGGACGCGAAAAACCGTGAGGAGGTCTGGCTTCTCGAGCACATCGAGGCGATGGGGCTCGACGAGACGGCGTTTCGCTCCCGTGACTACGTCATCGCCATCGACGAGGAGTCGGGGTCGAAGGCCGGGTTCGGCCGCATCCGTATCCACAAATCAGACGACGGTCGGGACGTCTGTGAGCTGACCAGTATCGGCGTCCTCGAGAACTGGCGCGGACAGGGTGTGGGCGCACACGTGATCGAACGCCTCATCGAGTACGCGGGCGACGAGGGGTTCGACACCGTCTACACGTTGACCGGCGAGGGAGCCTACCTGGCCCAGTTCGGCTTCGAGCCAATCGAGACGTCCGCCCTGCCACCAGTGCTGCAGGAACGGCTTTCGGCCAAGCGCGAGGGCGTCGACCCGGATGCAAAGCCGCTGGCACTCGAGGGGGAGTCGTTCGAGATGCCGGAGCGACTGCGGGCCGCGTTCGCGAGTGCGAGCGAGCACGATGAGGAGGCCGACGATCCCGAATCGCCGGAGGACTTTGGCATCGATCCCGAGTCGGCGACGTACAAGTACGATACCGGCAGTTGATTGGACGACCTCACGGTCGAAACCCCACTCGAGCGCCCAGATTGCGAAATCGACCAGGCCGTCGACCTACCCGCCCTCGCCGTCAGCCTCGGAGGTGGATGACAGCTCATCGAGATCGGAGCCACCTGATCCGCCAGGTACCCTCCCGATTGACGGCGCGCCACCGGACGTCTCGCCGAGGTGATCGCCCAAGTCGTCAGGTTGGGTGACGGACTCGAGAGCTGCCTCGAAGTGGGCCGCCGTGAGGCCGATCGAGTCGACGTCGTCCGCCCCGCTCTCGACGAATTCCCGAACCGCGATGGTCGCCGCTTCCCGGCAGACCGCCTCGATGTCCGCGCCGGTGAACCCCGCAGTGCGAGTGGCGAGTTCCTCGAGGTCAACGTCCTCAGCGAGCGGACGATCACCCGCATGGATGCGGAAGATTTCCAGCCGGGCGTCCTCGTCGGGTTCCTCGACGGCGACGTGACGGTCTAGCCGACCCGGTCGCAGGAGTGCCGAGTCGATCAGGTCAGGGCGGTTGGTCGCCGCGACCACGACGACGTCCTCGAGCGCCTCGAGCCCGTCGAGTTCGGTGAGGAGTTGGGAAACGACTCGCTCACTGACGTTCGAGTCGCCTGTTCCTTGCCCGCGTTCCGTCGCGATGGCGTCGATTTCGTCGAAGAAGATCACTGTGGGCGCGTTCTCGCGAGCCTTCGAGAACACCTCGCGGACCCCCTTTTCGGACTCGCCAACGTACTTATCGAACAGCTCCGGGCCCTTGATCGAGATGAAGTTCGAATCGGCCTCGTTGGCAACGGCCTTCGCCAGCAGGGTCTTCCCCGTACCCGGTGGCCCGTGGAGCAAGACGCCCTTCGCAGGCGTGAGCCCAACCTGCTCGTAGGCGTCACCGTGGACCAGCGGCCACTGTATCGCCTCCTGCAAGCGCGCTTTCGCCGCCTCGAGTCCCCCGACATCTTCCCAGGTAACGTCGGGAACTTCGACGAACACCTCACGCAGTGCGGAGGGCTCGATGCCGCGCATGGCCGACCGGAAATCCGCTTCGGTTACCTCGATTGACTCGAGGATCTCCGCATCGATTTCGACGCCCTCGTCAACGTCCTCGAGGTCGAGATCCGGACGCACCCGCCGGAGCGTCGTCATCGCGGCCTCCTTCGCGACGTTCTCGAGATCGGCTCCGACGAAGCCGTGAGTGTGTTCTGCGTAACGCTCGAGGTCAACGTCGTCGGCCAGGGGCATCCCGCGGGTGTGGATGTGAAGAATCTCCTCGCGACCCTGGGCGTCTGGAACCCCGATCTCGATCTCCCGGTCGAAGCGACCGGGCCGGCGAAGTGCAGGGTCGATGGCGTCGACGCGATTCGTCGTCCCGATGACCGTGATCTCCCCGCGCTCCTCGAGGCCGTCCATCAGGCTGAGCAACTGGGCGACGACACGACGTTCGACGTCACCGGAGACCTCGTCACGCTTCGGCGCGAGCGAGTCGAGTTCGTCGATGAAGACGATCGCGGGCTCTTCGGCTTCCTCGAAGAGTTCCCGGAGCTGTTCTTCGGACTCGCCGTAGTATTTCGACATGATCTCCGGCCCGGAGATCGTGTGGAAGTTCGCGTCGACCTCGTTGGCCACCGCTCGGGCGATCAGGGTCTTCCCGGTTCCCGGCGGCCCGTGCAACAGCACTCCCTTGGGCGGATCGATACCCAGCGTCCGGAACAGTTCCGGGTGGCGCATGGGCAACTCGATCATTTCCCGGACCTGGTCGAGTTCGTCGTCCAGGCCGCCAACGTCCTCGTAGGTCACGCTCGGCACCTGCTCGGCGTCCGCCGAATCCCCGCTCGGAACGGTGATTTCGTCACGTGCCCGATCGACGACCTCGATATCCGTCGCGTTCGTGATGACGACGGTCCCCGATGGATCCGTGTCCACCACCTGCACCGGGAGTCGACGGCCGGCACGACTCGAGAGGAGGCCAAAACCGAACGCGACGGGAATGGTGTCCCCCGACTGGACGGCGCGTTCGCTGAGTTCGTCCCGGAGGACCGCCCCGAGATCACCCTGGATCCGAACCGACTCCGGGAACGCGACCGCCACCCGATTGGCGGGTTCCACCGCGATTGGGTCGACCTCGACGGCATCGTCGATTCGCGTGCCGGCAGCCTGGCGCAACTGGCCGTCGATGCGGACGATTCCACGCCCCTCGTCTCGGCGGCCGCCCGGCCAGACCCGGGCAATTGCCTGCCCATCTCGACCGGTCAGTCTGACGAACTCGCCGCTCGAGACCTCGAGATCGTCCATCGTCTCTCGATCGATCACCGCGAGGCCAGTGCGACCGTCTTTTCGTTTTCGTGGTTTGACGCGAAGCTTCATCGGTCCTGACAGCAGTCGTGAAAAGCTTGCTGATCGACGGGACGGCGTCGCGGCTGGGCCGACGACGATCGAGAACCGATTAGCCCTCGATCGGAATCGGGTCACCGCGGATCGGCGTCTGGGTCTCGGCCGGGAGCCGCACCTCGAGGACGCCGTTGACGTACTCGGCGGTGATCGCCTCGTGGTCGACGTCCTTCGGGAATCGGAAGCGTCGGTGGTAGGTCTTCTTTCGGTCGCGGCTCTCGTCGACGTGCTCGGCGGCGACGTTCAGCACGCCGCGGTCCCAGGCCAGTTCGATCTCTTCCCGATCGAAACCGGGCATGTCGATCGTCAGGACGAACTCGTCGTCCTCCTCGTACAGTTCGTAGTCGCTGCCGCCCCCGTCACCGAACAGCTGGGACGGGAAGTCGAGGCTCTGCATCCATGTGTTGTTCGGGCGCGTTGGCAGTACCATGGGTTGTCACCTCGAGTGCATTATATGCTTGTACGCACTTCTATATAAATCTTACTCGAAAGGTGGTCCCAATACACACGGACACTATCATCGAGAGGTCCCAACTCGGGAACTCCCATGCGGCCGCGTTTGTCAAGTTTGAAGCCTCGCGGGACCATCGTCAACGATAATGTTCGATCCTGAGGACCTCGAGGCCATCCGCGAGGGCAAAGCGCGCTGGGACGCCGAGCAGGTCGACCCCGTCCTCGAGCGCTTCGGGGAGCGCGAGGAGACGTTCACCACGGACACCGGGGGACAGACGGTCGATCGGCTCTACACACCCGACGACATCGCCGACCTCGACTACGAGGCGGACCTGGGCTTTCCCGGGGAAGCTCCCTACACCCGAGGCGTCTACTCCACGGGATATCGGGGCCGGCTCTGGACAATGCGCCAGTATGCAGGCTTTTCGACCCCCGAGGACACCAACGAGCGCTTTCATTACCTGCTCGACGAGGGCCAAACCGGGCTCTCGATGGCGTTCGATCTCCCCACCCAGATGGGCTACGACTCCGACGCTGCCATGGCCGCCGGCGAGGTCGGCAAGGCCGGCGTGGCCATCGACTCGCTTTCGGATATGGAGACCGTCTTCGAGGGCATTCCGCTCGACGAGGTCTCGACGAGCATGACCATCAACGCGCCGGCGTCGGTTCTGCTCGCGATGTACATCGCCGTCGGTGACCGACAGGGTGTCGATCGGGCCGACCTCCGCGGGACGATCCAGAACGACATCCTCAAGGAGTACATCGCCCGCAACACCTACATCTATCCGCCAGCGCCCTCGATGCGAATCATCACCGACATCTTCGAGTTCTGCGCGGCGGAGGTCCCCAAATTCAACACCATCTCGATTTCGGGCTACCACATCCGCGAGGCCGGCGCAACGGCCGCCCAGGAGCTCGCGTTCACCCTCGGAAACGGCCTCGAGTACGTCGAGACGGCGATCGACGCCGGCCTGGACGTCGACGAGTTCGCGCCCCAGCTCTCGTTTTTCTTCAACGGCCACAACAACATCTTCGAGGAGGTCGCCAAGTTCCGGGCCGCCCGTCGGATGTGGCACGACCTGATGGACGAGCGCTTCGACGCCGAAGATCCCAAATCGAAGCAACTCAAGTTCCACACCCAGACCGCGGGCTCGATGCTCACCGCCCAACAGATCGAGAACAACGTCGTCCGCGTGGCCTACCAGGCGCTGGCTGCCGTTCTCGGCGGGACCCAGAGTCTCCACACCAACGGGAAGGACGAGGCCCTCGCGCTGCCGACCGAACAGTCCGTCCGGACCGCCCTGCGCACCCAGCAGATCCTCGCCCACGAATCGGGAGCTGCCGACACCGTCGACCCCCTCGCCGGGAGTTACTACGTCGAATCGCTCACCGACGAGGTCGAAGCCGACGCGTACGACATCCTCGAGGAGGTCGACGCCCGTGGCGGCATGCGCGACGCCGTCGAACAGCAGTGGGTGCAACGCCAGATCCAGGACACGGCGTTCGACCGACAGCGCGAAATCGAGGACAGAGAGCGGATCATCGTCGGCGTCAACGAATTCACGGTCGACGAGGATCCCGAGATGGACGTCCAGGAGGTCACCGAGGAGGACCAACGCCGACAGATTCGGCGCCTCGAGAGCGTGCGCGAGGACCGGGACGAGGAAGCCGTGACAGCAACCCTCGAGGCGCTGCGGGAGGCCGCCCGGGGCGACGAAAATCTGCTGCCGTTCATCATCGAGGCGGTGAAGGCCTCGGCGACGGTGGGCGAGATCTGCAACGTCCTCCGTGAGGAGTTCGGGGAGTACACCCCCGGTGGCGCCGTCTGAATACGTGTGGGACGGCGATCGAACGGGAGAGAGCAGAAGGTATTTATTATCGATTTGACGATAGCACGTTATGTCGCCCTCCAGACGGACCCTCCTCAAGGCCGGCGTCCCGGTCGCCCTCGGCGGGGCTGGCCTCGGATACTGGCAACGCCGGCGAATCCGTCGTCGTGACGACCTCGAGCCCCTCGAGGAAGCTGCCGCCCTCGAGACCCCACCGTTGGGGAGCCAGTCGCGACGAGCGACGCGATCGTTCAGGCTGGCCACGAGGACGCCCGCGCCCACCTCGAACACACCGAGGAGTTGGCTGCGGACGTACCCGAAGAGACGACGGTGCCGGGACTCGAGCGACGGCTCGACCAGGCGGCCGACGGACTCGAGGCCAATCCCCCAGGGGCAGCGGAGACCGATGGCGACCGACTCGAGACGCTCCAGTCCTACCGGCTGGCGATGGCGAACAGCGGCTCGGCACGGGGAGCGATCAGCATCGAGACCCAGGAGGAGGACGGGGCCCGCGAGGCCCTCCGGGTGCTGGTCGACGAGGCGACGGCAGTCCGGGACGCCCTCGAGATCAGTTACGAGGGGGACCCGTTCACCACGGCCATCGTCCAGTACGGGGCCGTCGACCAGCGGGTCACATCGGCCTCGAGTCGCCTGGGTCGCCTGGACGACCGAACGATTTCACGAGAGGAGCCCAACCCGGTACACTGGGAGAGCGTCGCCGTGAGTCGATTCGACCTCGAGACCGCCGCCCGGTATCTCGAGGAACTCGACGGGCCGGAGCTGACCGAGGCCCTCGAATCGGGCTACGAGTCGCTCGCGGACCGAAC
>LKND01000026.1 GCA_001564275.1 Natrialbaceae archaeon Tc-Br11_E2g14
AGTTGCCCACTCCCGAGGAACAGCGTGTCGAGTCCTTCGGCACTGAACCAGGAGCCTGCGGGCCCCTGATCGCCCAGGATGAGCAGGTACCAGCTGTAGAAGAACCCTTCCTCGCTGAACGAAAGGAACCCCGAAACCAGTAGCTGACTCACCCCGGCGATGATGAAGAGGCCAACACCGCTCCCGATTCCCCACTTGCTCACGACCTCGTCCATGTAGAGAATCAGGACGCCGCCGATGAAGATCTGCAGGAACATCAGGGACTGAATCTCGGTCCCGGTGAGCGTGAAGCCGCCCAACTGCAGGACGTCCGCTGGTGGAAGGAAGCCACCTGCGAACACCATCGGGGCTGCCGTGAGTGCCGTCATCACGATGACCAGCAGCTTCTGGAGACCCTGGTAGAGGATCTGGTCTCGAGGGTCGTTGGTGTCGAGCCCCAGCAGGTTCGCCCCACCCAGCAGCTGCAAGACAATGCTGGCGGTGACGATGGGGCCAATACCGACCTGCATGAGCGAGCCGTGCTCGCCGGCCAGGATCGTCCGGAACTGGCCGAACAGGTCGTCACCACCGTCGGGGTGGATCCCCAGCAGCGTGATGTTCGTCAGGAAGAAGTACAATACGAGGATGCCTGCCGTCCACGCCAGCTTGCGCTTGAAGGGAACGTGCCCCTCCGGACGCCGGACGGTGGGCATCCGCGTCAAGACCGGTTCAGCGGCTTCCTTCCATCCCATGGTCAGTTATCAGTGTCGCTGTCGTCAGCTTCCTCGGCCGCTACCTCCTCGGCACGCGCCTGGCCGCGCTCGGAGACGATCGCCTCGCCCCCGCCAGCTTCGAGCTTCGCCTCCGCCGTCTCGCTGAAGGCATCAGCCGTGATCTCGAGCGTGTTGCGGACCTGGCCCGTTCCGAGGACTTTGACGATGTCGACCTCGTGGCCGTCCTCGACGACGTCGCGTGCGTCGATGGCGTAGCCGTCGTCGGTCTCCTCGGCATCGCCGTCGGCGACGTAGAGGATCGCGTCCTCGTCGAGTTTGCGGACGTCGATCTCCGCGACGGTCGGGCGGACGCCCTGTGGTCGCTTGAAGCCGTGTTTCTCTCGCTTTTCGTAGTTGTGGAACTCGTGTTTGTCACGCCCGGCTTTGCCGCGGCCACCTCTGTGGCCCGCACCGCGGCGGTTCTTGTGCGTCCCGCCGCCGTGCGTCCGCGAGCCGCGCTGACGTCGTTTTTTACTCGTCATGGTTATCGCATCGACGTGAGGAGGTCGTTGATTTCCTCCGTTGTATGTTTTCCGAGTTGGCCGCCGTCGACGGTCGGCTGCTTGACACCCTCGTGTCCACCCCGTGGGGGATGGAGTCGGAGCGTTGGCGAGAGCCCCTGCTCGCGAAGGGTCGTCTCCTCGGCCAGCAGCGCCTCGGCGAGCGCGGCGAAGTCGTCGTACTCGGTGTGCTCGGCGATCCACTCCTCGTCGACGTCTGCCTGACGGCCCTCGAGCGGTTCCGCGCGCTTTGCGAGGATCGTCTCGAGGACCTCGACGTCGGGTTCACCGAAGGCCACGTAGTCGTTGACTTTGGTGATCATGCCGCGATAGGTGTCCGTATTCGGGACGATGGTCAAGTGGTTCGTCGAGTGCAGGTTGAGCATCGACAGCGTGTCGTCGACGCCCTCCTGGCGGTTGACCTCGCCACGAAGCTGCACGATGGCTGTCGCCGTCATCGGTTAGCCACCTCTCGTGGGATGCGCGAGCGGGAGGCGTTCTCCAGCGCGTTGAACGTCGCCTTCGCGAGGTTCACCGTAGTCCGGGTGTTGCCGTGGCTCTTGGTCCAGGCGTTCTCGATGCCGGCGAGTTCCAGCACCGCGCGCACGGTGTCGCTCGCGGCCAGTCCCAGCCCTTCGGGGGCAGGAATGAGTTCCACCTCGACCGAGCCAGCCTTCCCCTTCGTTCGTCGGGTCAGCGAGTGGGGGCGGTCCGAACGGTCCTCCCAGGAACCCGAGCCGCGGGGCACCTGGATGATGTTCAGTTTGGCGATGCCGATCGCCTTCTGGATGGCGGCACCGACCTGGTCCTCGCGACCCTCGGCGTAGCCGACGAAGCCGTCGCGGTTGCCGACGGCGACGACACACCGGAACTTCACCCGGCGGCCGGAGTCGGTCATCCGCTGGACCATGTTGATGTCGAGTACCTCGTCGTCCAGTCCGGGGAGGAGCTGATCGACGATTTCCGGTTCCTTCAGTGGGAGCCCGGAGTCGAGGGCGGCTTCCATGGTGTCGATTTCGCCCTCCTGGACGAGCTTCCCGAGTCGGGTGACGGGTTGCCACCCGTCGTTGTAGTTGTTTCCGCTCATTTGAGAATCGCCTCTCGTGTGTCGTCGAAGTGTTCGGGGAGCTCAGTCGCGTCGAAGTCGCCGCTGTACAGTGGCTCATCGCGCTGTTCGGCGTACTCGGCGATGTGCTCGCCGCGGGTTCGCGACCAGTCTGCCAGCACGCTGTCGTTGTGTGGGATCTCGAGGCCTGCGTCGATCGCGCCCTCCTGGATCGCGAACACTTTGCTTCCGGGCGTCGCCTTGTTGAGGCCGATATCGAGAACGGCCTCGTCGACGCCGGCGTCGATCGCTCGCTGGCCGGCCAGCAGGCCGGTCAGGTACGCCGCCGAGAGGTTACTCGTCGGGGCGTCCCAGCCGTACTCCTCGAGATCACTCGAGTGAGCACTTGCGAGGGTCTCGTCACCCTGAGGACCGGGCGTAATCAGCTGCGCCGTGGCGTGGCTGTTGCTCAGGCGAGCAACGAGGCGGGGTTTCCCCGATTTCAGCAGGCGCAACCTCTGGTGGTAGTCCGTCCGGACCTCACGGCGACGTCGCATCGGAACTTTGTATCGTGGTCCTGTCGCCATTATTGGTCACCGTAGTTGTCGTCGATGTAATTCAACAGATACCGGACGCTGCGGAACTCGCCACCGCCCGCTTTGCGGTAGAGTTCGCGGTACTGGGCGGGGGTCAACTCGCCCTTGTCGCGGAGCTCTCGGAGCTTCCGGCGCTGTGCGCGGATCTGTTTCGTCCACTGTGCTTTCTCGTTGTTTCGAGCGCCCTTCTTGCCTTTGCGCTTGCCTGGGCCGTTCTGGTGGCCGTAGGCGCGCTTTTTGTTTCGGGTCCTTGCACGACCGCGGGAGTTCCCGCGGGCGTCTTCGGCCCGGATTAGGCCGTCGTCGACGAGTTCGCGGATCTCCTCGCGCGTGATCGCCGAGGCGATGTCGCCCTGGGCGTCCGGGTCGAGCCAGATCCGATTCTCGCCGACGTCGAGGACGTCAGCTGCGAGTCGTTTCTGTGCACTGAGATCGGTCATCAGTTGTCCACCTCGACTTCTTCGTAGGTCGGGTTGAGGACGCGAATTTCGGCATCCTCGGCCTGTTCCTCGATGCGCTCGCGCTTGCGGGCACCGACGGAACTCGCGATGCGGACTGCCTGGGTGTCGCCGTCGACTCCCTCGAGGTCGTCCGGGTTCTCGACGTGGACCTCCTCGAAGCCACTGGGGTGTTTGCCCCGCACGGACGCTGGCGTGCGGTAACCGGCTTGGACCGTCGGGCCCTTGCCTTTGATACCGCGACGCTGTTTGGAGAGGCCACCACGTGGGCGACGCCAGGAGTTCGGCGTGCGCGTCTTCATGTGGTAGTCCTGTCGGTTGAACTGCGGTTTCCCCTCGCTGTGGCGGCGCTCGAGCAGGCGCGCCTCCTCGTCGTCGAGGTCTGGCGTCTTCTCGGTCAGGCCGCGGGGGCGCAACTCGGTCTCGACGTCTTCGTCCGCCTCTTCGAGGTCGGCCTCGGCATCCTCGTCTTCGATCTCCGCTTCGGTCTCCTCGGTGACCTCGAGGTCGCCGACGTCGGCCTTGATACGGGCAGCGAGTGCGTTCCCGATGCCATCGGTCTCTGCCAGGTCGTCCTGGGAGGCCTCCTTGATGTCCTCGATCGTCTCGAAACCGGCCTCGCGAAGTGCGTCGGCTTTGCTCGCACCGACACCGCTGATGTCCTCGAGTTCCTGTGGTTCGTCTGCCATCGATTATGCACCTCCTTTCCGTGGTTTCTGGGTGATGTAAACCCCGTCCTGGAAGACGCGGGTGTCCTTGCCCTTCACCTTGGTGAGCTGTTCGATGTCCGCGGCGGTCTGGCCGACGTCCTCCTTGTTCGGGCCGGAGAGCGTCAGGGCCTCGCCGTCGACTGACACCTGGGTGTCACCGTGGATGGTCGTTCGTCGCGCTGCCTTCTCGCCGAGGAAGTTATCGATGACGACCTCGTCGCCTTCGACGCGGACCTGCATTGGGAAGTGAGAGTAGAAGACTTCCATCTCGTACTCCCAGCCCTCGGTCACGCCGTGGAAGGCGTTCGTGAGGTGGCTCTCGAAGGTGCCGACGGTCGCGTTCGTTTTCGCGTTCTCGGTTGCACTCTCGATGACCACCTGATCGTCCTCGATCTCGACGGTCACGTCGGGGTACCAGAGGCGGCGGGTGACGCTGCCTTCCGGTCCCTCGACGGTGACGTCGAGATGGTCGACCTCGACGGATACGTCGTCCGGGATGTCCAGTTGTGTTCGCATTGTTAGTAGACGTATGCGATCACCTGGCCCCCAATGCCTCGTTCTCGAGCCTCGTAGTGGCTCATGATTCCTTCACTCGTCGTGACGACGAGCGCACCGAAGTCTCGAGCGGGGAGGAATCGCTTCTCCCACTTCTCGAAGCCGTCGGCGCTGACGGAATAGCGTGGCTTGACGGGGCCGCACTCGTTGATCGCTCCTTTCAGTTCGACCTCGAACGTCCCGGCTTTGCCGTCTTCGACGAATTCGAAGCCAGCGATGTACCCGCGGTCGTAGAAGACCTCGAGTACGCTCCCGATGACGTTCGAGGCGGGTGTTACCTCGTGGCTCAGGTGTCCGACGCTCTCGGCGTTGTCGATGCCCGACAGCGCGTTGCTGAGTGGATCGTTCCCAGTCATTTGTACTTCTTGAATCCCATGTCGCGGGCGATTTCGCGGAAGCACTGTCGACAGAGGTTGATGTCGTACTTGCCGACGAGCCCCTGTTTGCGGCCACAGCGCTGGCAGGCCACTTCCTGGCCCGTCCGCTTTGCGGTGTGCTCGCCCGTCTGCTCGGTGTCAGTTTCGCTTTCACTCATCGTCTGGCTCCTCCTCGACGCTGACGTCGAAGTTTGCCTCGAGGTACGCGATGGCGTCCTCGGGGGTCAGGCGGTGTCGGGCCGGAATGGCCTGACTTGCTTTCACTCGCTTCGTGACGCGGTAGCCCGGGCGAACCAGGTTGACGGTCACGTCCAGGCCGTAGATCCCGATCGTCGGATCGTACTCCTGACTGGGGAAGTCCGTGTGTTCGGCGATGCCGAAGCTGAAGTTCCCGGTCTGATCGAACTGCGTTGCCGAGAGGTCCGCGAGGACCAGCGCCGTCTCGAGGAATTCGGCGGCGTCGTCACCGCGGAGGGTGACCTTCGTGCCGATCGGATCGCCCTGGCGGATGCCGAACTCGGGTTCGGTCTTTTTCGCCTGGGTGCGGACGCTCTGCTGCCCCGTGATCTCCTCGATGATGTCCTCGGCGCGCCCGAGGTCACGACCACCGCGACCGACGCCCATGTGGACGACGACCTTCTCGACGCGGGGTTCGCGCATCTCGTGGAACTCGGTGTCAGTGTCGCTGGCTTCGCTCATTCGTCATCACCCTCGCTAGCTGACTCCGTCGAGTCGTCGTCGACGAAGTTCTCGTCGATCACGACGACGTACTCCTCGACCGTCTCGAAGGTCTCGTCGTCAGCTTCGACCGTGACGATGTTCGAACCGCTGCCGAGAGTGACGTCGATCTCGACTAGGTCGCCGATTTTGCCACCGTGGTTGCCGGAGACGGCCGTCACGAGTGCGCCCTCCTCGTAGGGGAAGTGGGCGACGATCGACTTGTCGTCGTTGTCGACGACGATCGAGTCTTTGGTGCTGTACGTGCCGTCTTCGACGGTGACGTTCGTCCCGTCGTGGAGGGTCAGTTGGGTCTCGCCGCCAGCAACCTGTTGTTTGCCGGCGACGCGTCCCAGTCGACTGCCTGCCGCGTCGGCGTCGATCTCTGTCAACGCGAGGCGGCCACCCTCGTCCGGGAAGACGCGGTAGTACTCCGCACGCTGGGGGAATGCGACGATGTCGAACATCCCGATGGGACGTTTCTCGTCGTTGATGGGGTCCCCGTTGACCAGGATCGCGTCCTGGGAGAGGGCGTAGCGGGCTTCCTTCTTCGAGTCGACGTAGCCTAGCACGTCCCGCAGGATGATGACCAGCGGAACGCCGTCTTGACCGTGGGGGCCAGCGCCTGCCTTCGTCGTGAACACGCCGGTTTTGCGCTCGACGGGCCACGATTTCGGTACCGACAGTCGTTTCTGGTGGTTGCTCATTCACTATCACCTTCGTTGTCACCTTCGAGACGCGCCGCTCGACGGTCGTCCGAGAGGTCGAGGTCGACGATACGGACGTTCGAGGCGTCGAGCGGTCGGGCGACTTCCTCGCCGTCGGCCGTCTCCACGGTCACGTCCTCGACGTGAATCACGCCCTCGTCGAGCGTGACACGCAGCACTTCGCCTTCGGTGCCGGCGAAGTCACCACGCATAACCTCGACGCGGTCGCCCGCGTTGACGCGAGTGCGACGTGTGTCGTACTCCTCGCGGAGGTCCTCGGAGAGGGTCGCGTGCACCTGCTTGTGTCGCTGGTGCAGCGGCGCGCGCTCGGTCTGTGTTCGCTGTTTGTGTGGTTGTTTGCTCATAGCTGTACTCAAACGATCATTGTCGCCGTACTCGCGATGGCGCCGTACCGTTCGGCGACCTCACGGGCGATGGGTCCTTTGATCTCGGTGCCTCGGGGCTCCTCGTTCTCGTCGATGATGACGGCGGCATTGTCCTCGAACTTGAGGCGGGTGCCGTCGGGCCGGCGGATCGATTTCCGCTGGCGGACGACGACGGCCTCGAGGACCTGGCGGCGCATCTCCGGGGTGCCCTTGGTGACCGAGACGGTCACCTTGTCACCGAGGCCAGCCTTGGGCTGGCGGTTTTTCGTGCCGTGGTAGCCGGCGACGCTGATGACTTTCAGCTCGCGGGCGCCCGTGTTGTCGGCACAGGTGACCAGCGACCCCTTCTTGAGGCCCTGGGTGACGTCGGCTTTCATCGCCTCCATCACTGATCACCCTCGGTGTCATCGCCACCGCCGACGATGTCCTCCGTCGAGAGTTCCGGATCGACTTCCGTCTCTCGAGTGAGTTCGGCACGGTCCTCGGCCGTTGCTTCCTGGGTTACTTCGACGACCACGTGCGATTTCGTCTTCGACAGTGGTCGGGTCTCTGCGATCTTGACCGTGTCACCGACCGAGAGCGGCTCGAGCACGCCCGGCACGTGTGCCGGAATGCGCGAGCGACGTTTCATTTGACGGTCGTATTTCGGAACCGTCACGTCGTACTCTCGCTCGACGACTACGGTCTTGTCCATGTCCGTGGAGACGACCGTCCCGACGAGGATCTGTCCTCGCACGGGAAGCTCGCCGTAGAACGGACACTTCTCGTAGTCGTATTCCTCCGGGTTCTGTGGTTCCGGAGGGGTGTCTACATCTAGTCCTATTGCCATGGTGAGTCACCGTTGGTTTCGGTGCGTCGGGCGGGTCGTGAGAGCAATCGTGAGCCATCGACCGTAACGTAGGCTACGCCCTCGCCAGCACCGTGATCGTGTCGATCACGGTCGCCGACGGTGTCGTCGGCGCGGTCCGCGAACACGTCGTCCACGGGTTGGGTGTTGGCCAGTTTGGACGCAGTCCCCGGGGACTTCTCGTCGCCGGCGGCGTCATCTGTGTCCACGATCGCGAATTCGAATACCGAGCCCGACTTCGGCACCGTGAGCACCCGATCGCGATCCTGCGACTCGATCGAGAGCGTCTTCGTCGTCTCGATGACGACCCGACCCTCGATGCCGACCCGGCCAGGGTCGTCACTCTCGACGACCCTGACTGGCAGGCCGTTGAGTTCGTGTCGCGGGAGCGTTTCGGGTGTCAGTGCCATCTGGTTATTCCTCGTCAGTGTCGCCGTCTTCCTCGAGATCGCCTTCCTCACGGACTGCGTCCGTTCGGATCATAGATCTCATTCGAGATCACCTTCTTCGCGCTGCACCGTCTTCACGCGGGCGATCGTTCGCTTGAGTTCGCCGATCTCTCCGGGGTTCTCCGGGGCACCACCGGCGGCGAGGACGGCGTTCGTGTTCAGCAACTCCGTCTCGAGGTCCTCGAGTTCCGCCTGGCGCTCTGCCGGCGTCATGTCGCGGATCTCCTCGACGTGTACGATTGCCATCAGTCCTCACCTCCCTCGGCTTCGTCTTCCTCGTCGGCTTCCATCTCGGCGACGAGGTCCTCGGCTTCCGCCTCGATCTCCTCGTCGAGTTCGTCGAGTTCCTCCTCGACGCTGTCGCCGTCGACGGCGGCCTCGGATGGACCGGCGTCGGTCGACTCCTCGTCGACGACCTCCGCTTCGATGACCTCCTCGACGACCTCTTCGTCGATCTCGGGTTCGTCATCGACGGTTTCGGCGTCGGGGTCGGCAACCTCGAGGTCCTCGGCGTCAGCGTCGGCATCGAGGTCTTCGTCCTCGGGTTCACCCTCGAGGAGTTCCTCGACGCCCTCGGCCTCGTTGGCCTCGACGGCATCGGGAACGACCTCGGCGGGATCCATGTCGTCGTGGATGCGGAAGTCGTCCGGGAGCTCGGCGCCTGGCGGAATTATCTTGACGTTCACGCCGATCGTCCCGAGTTTCATGACCGCGACGCCCTGACCGTGATCGACGACCTCCTCTGCGGGCTCGCCGTTGTGCTTGATGTAACCACGGTTGAACTTCTCGACGCGCGATCGTGCGCCGGTGACTTTCCCGGCGAGGACGATTTCGGCACCGAGTGCGCCGGCGTCCATGATCCGGTCGATCGTGGTGTGACCGGCTTTCCGGAAGTACCAGCCACGCTCTAAGGCGTTGGCCAGTCGGTCCGCGACGATCCGGGCGTTGAGGTCGGGTTCGTCGACCTCCTGGACGTCGATCTGGGGATCCTCGAGGTTGAACTTCTCCTCGAGGGCCGTCGTGACCTTCCGGATGTTCTCGCCGCCCTTGCCGATGACCATCCCCGGCTTCTCCGCCTTGAGGACGATCTGCGTGCCCATCGGCGTCTTGGCGACGTCCATGCCACCGTACCCCGCGCGGCCGAGTTCTTCAGCAAAGAACTCGTCGATCTGGGACCGCTGCAGGCCGTTCTGGATGAATTCGTGTTCGTCTGCCATTAGTTCTCACCCTCCGTGTCCGTGACGCCGTCCTCGGTCTGTGCGACGACGATTTCGACGTCGACTTCAGGGGTGTTCCAGGCGGAGGCTCGACCCATTGCTCGCGGCTTTCGGCCGGGGGATTCCCCGACCTTGTGTGCCGCACAGTGGGCGATTTCCATCGAGCCACCGTCGAAGCCCTGATGATCGGCGTTCGCTGCGACGTTCTCGAGCAACTCGAGGAACGCCTCGCTGGCCTTCTCGGGGTAACGACCGGCGTCCCAGCCGTCGATGTCCGAGCGGTGGCCGACGCCGGAGTTGTGCGATCGGAACGGCACCGAGCGCTCCCCGGCGATGACGGCCTCGAGGTACTCGACGGCCTCGTCGACGGTTCGGCCCTTGATCTCGCGGGCGACCTCCTTGCTGTGCTTGTGGCTCATGTGACGCTCTCGGAGCATCGCCTTCGCGGTCGTCTCCGGATCGGCGTCGACTGAGTAGTTGATTCCCATGCGATGATCACTTCAGTGGGACGAACTTCGACGATCGAGTCGCACCGATGCCGGCCTGTCCGTGTGTTACGGAGTTTCGTGTGAGCTGGAACTCACCGAGATAGTGGCCAATCATTTCGGGTTCGACGCGGACGCGCTCGAAGCTCTGTCCGGTGTAGACGGCAAAGGTCAGGCCCACGAACTCCGGGAGCACCGGCATGTTGCGCAGGTGCGTCCGGATCGGGCTGTTTGCCGTCTCCTGTTCGTCTTTTTCGCGAGCTTTCTCGAGCAACTTCTCCTGCTCGATCGAGAGCCCGCGCTCGATACTCCGTCGCTGCCGTGCCGGAAGCACGCCAGCGACCTCCTCGAGCTCCATTGCCTGGAGCTCCTCGAGCGTGTGACCGCGGTAGGTGAACTCCTCACCCTCACGGCCGGTGCGGTATTCCGAACTCATTTGTTTCCACCTCGACCGGTGCGTCGGGAGGCGATGTCACCCACCTTCCGTCCCGGCGGTGCGTCCTTGGAGACGGATTTTGGGCGACCGGGGTGTTGGCGACCGCCACCACCGAACGGGTGGTCGACGGCATTCATGGCCACTCCGCGCACGCGAGGCCATTTGATTCCTCGGGCGCGCATCTTGTGGTGTTTCTTGCCTGCCTTGACGAACGGCTTCTCGGTGCGGCCGCCACCGGCGACGACGCCGATGGTGGCACGACACTGCGGATCGAGCCGCTTGACTTCGCCACTTGGCAGCTGGACGACCGCAGCCTTGCGGTCGTGGGTGATCAGATCAGCGTTGACGCCGGAGGCGCGAGCGAACTTGCCGCCGTCGCCCGGCTTGGCCTCGACGTTACAGACCGGGACCCCCTCGGGGATCTCCGCGAGTGGGAGCGTGTTGCCCGGCTTGATCTCGGCGCTGACGCCGACCTGAATCTCTTCGCCGACGGCGATGCCTTCGGGAACGAGGATGAGGCGCTGGTCGCCGTCCTCGAACTCGACGGCCGCGATGGGTGCCGAACGGGCGGGGTCGTGCTCGATGTCGACGACCTGGCCCGAAATGACGTCGCTGCCCTCGGTCTTTCGGTGATCGAGTTTCGCCTTATACCGGTGTGATGGTGCGCGGAACGTCGGCGTCCCGCGACCACGTCGCTGGCCGAAGATGCGTCGCCCCATCTAGAACACCCCGATTCTGGAGGCGACCTCCTGGGCATCGTCGTCCTCGCCCAGGGTCACCGTTGCTTTCTTTTTTCCGTTCATCGTGATCTGCGTGTTGACGCTGGCCACGTCGACATCGAAGCGGGCTTCGACCTCGTCCCGAATGTCGGGTTTGGCAGCGTCGACGTTCACGAGGAACTGGAGCTTGTTCTCGAAGTCCATGTCGTTCATGGCCTTCTCCGTCACCAGTGGGTGTTCGATAATTGAACTCATCGGTCTGCCACCTCCTCGAGTGCGCTCTCGGTCCAGACGGTCAGTCGACCGGGCTGGGTACCGGGCGCGAGGTCCTCGGCGTTAACCTCGTTGGCGGTCGCCACGTCCGCACCCGCGAGGTTGCGGGCGGCACGTGAGGGGCCGGTCTCGCTCGAGGTCACGAAGAGAATCGACTTCGGCGTCTTGTGTTTCCGGCCGCGCAGTTTGCCCTGCCCGGCGCGGATGCTTCGCCCCTCGTCGGCGCGTTCGACGTCCGCGTGGACACCGGCGGCCTCGAGGAACTCGACGACCTCCTTCGTCTTCGAGAGATCCTCGAACTCGTCGCTGACGACCAGCGGGAGTTCGGTGTCCTCGTCGAAGGCGTGACCGCGTTCGGCCACGAGGTCGGCGTCTGCCGTGGCCGCGATCGCGCTACGGACCGCGAGTTGGCGCTCTTTCTTGTTGATCGATTCGCCCTGTTCCTTCTCGGCCTTCGGCGGGTGGGCCTTGCGGCCCTTGACCGTCTGGGGGACGCGGCGACCGCGTCCGTTCTGACGGGGGACGTGGGCCATCCCGCGACCGCTACCGAACGATTCGGCGGGGGTTCGCATCCCGGCGAATTCGTCGGCACCGTAGGCCTGTTTCCGGTTTGCCTGTGCGACGCGTACCGCGCGGGCGATGAGATCCGGTCGGTGATTCGCCTCGAACACCGACGGGAGCTCGATCTCCCCCGCATCCTCGCCGTCCAGGTCTCGTACTGTTGTGTTCATGTGTTACGGTTTCCAAGTTAGCCCTGGTTGGAGGCGGTGGAGACGTAGCGCACCTCGGGGTCGAGACGCGGCTGGTCTCCGGGTCGAATCGCCGGGCGGAAGCGCAAGAGGCGCTTGTTCGGCCCGGGCAGCGAGCCTTTTATCAACGCGTGTGGGCCGTCGACTTCGCCATAGTTGACGAAGCCGCCGTCCACCGACGCGTCGTCGCCGTCGCCGATGTCGACGAGGCGCTTGTTCAGTTCAGTCCGCTGGTGGTAGCCGGTCTGGCCCTGTTGTGGGACCGTCGACCGAACCCGCGAGGGGTTCCACGGACCGAGGTTCCCGATGCGACGGCGCCATCCCTGCCGGGCGTGTTTGCCCTTGCGTTTCTGGACGCCCCATCGCTTGACGGGACCTTGGGTTCCTTTCCCCTTCGTGATGCCGCTTGCGTCGACGTACTCGCCGGGTCGGAACACGTCGTTCATGACGTGTTCGCCACCCTCCTCGAGCAGTTCGAGGGCGAAGTCGACGCGCTCTTCGACCGAGCCGCCGCCGACACGGGTCTCCATCACGTCGGGTTTCTTTTTCGGGACCGAGGCGACACCGCCCGGGACGGTGTGCGTGATGACGCGCACGTCATCGACGCGGCCCTCCTCGAGGAGGCTTCGGAGCTCCTCGGTGGCGGCGTCGGCGTCGTACTCGTCGCCGGGCGTGTCGAGGACGCGCTCGAGTTCGTCGACGAACTCGGTCGTCCAGACCTCGGTGATCGGTTTCTGTCCATACGGTGTGTTCTCGTACGCACGCAGGGCAACGGCGCGCATCGGCGGCGTCTCCACGATGGTGACGGGAACGGTCGCTTCCATTCCCTCGGTCGGCGAGTTAGCGGTGTCGTCGACCATCACGACGTGGGTCATGCCGGCCTTGTAGCCCGCGAAACCCTGGAGCGAAGGCTGTCCGTCGTCTTCGGGCCACGAGTTGAAGCGTGGGACCTCGCTGGTCGCCCGCTTTCGTGGGCCGAAGCCGAGTGAGCCTTTGCGTGGTGCATTTGGTTGTGGCATTGTATCACGCTTGCAGTGAGAGGGAGGCCATCGTGGCGAACAGAGCCTCTT
Source organism: Natrialbaceae archaeon Tc-Br11_E2g14 (assembly GCA_001564275.1). Taxonomy (GTDB): domain Archaea; phylum Halobacteriota; class Halobacteria; order Halobacteriales; family Natrialbaceae; genus Natronosalvus. Next base: position 13,049 of record LKND01000026.1, read on the forward strand.
CCGTTCGCACGACGGCGCTTCCCTGGTCTGGAACCGTATTGAGCCAGAGGTCGAACCCCGTTTCCAGATCGCTGGGTTCGACGTTTGCGTCGCCCTCGCCATCGACGGCGGCTTCGACAGCCGCCTCGTCGATGTCGAGGATGTCCGGCAACCCTCGTTCGGGGGCACCGAAGGCGACGGTGAGCCCGTCCCGTTCGATGTCCCCGGCCAGCGTCTCGAGCCGTCCGATGGTGAGCGGTTCACCGAATCGGGAGGCGGCGATACGAACGCCGGCGTCCTCACGGCCGAGTGCTGCCGGGAGGTCCGTCCGCTCGACGGCGAACCCCGGCGGGGATTCGTCGACGAGTTTCGCCCGGACCGGTCGTCGCGAAGAGATCCTGACGGTCACGCGCTCTCCCTCGTCGACCTCCATTCCGGGAGGCGTGTTGAGGGAGATCGGGTGTTGCAGTCCGCAATTGACCCGGACGCGCCCTTCAGGTCCGACCTCGGTCACGATTCCTTGTTTTGACGACCCCGAACCGTTCGATTCGGAGCCGGTCTGTGACGGGGCACGGAGCGGCGGTAAGACGCCCACGGCCTCCAGTTCGTCCCGCTTGCCCCAGGCCTCCTTTCGGAGGTAGGGGGGCGTTGCGGCGTACCGCAGTACGGTGTCGACGAACCCGTCGCCAAATCGACCGGTTTCGCCTGCCCGATCGGGGTAGACGATGAGGCGGTCGACCCGGAAGATCGTCGCCGCGCGGGCGACGTAACCGAGTTTGCGAGTTGCCTCGCGTTTGTCCTCGGCCTCCCGGCAGAGTGACGACGGCACGAGTACGCTTGTGGTCATACGGCCACTTTGACGCCTCGTCACTAGACTGTAGCGCTTTGTTACCGACAAGGTCTTAAAAGGATGCCGGATTGGATTCTCGACTGTGAGCGGTTCACAGGGCCCAGAACGTGGTAATCGGACACACTCTCACTCGAAGCAGAAGAATATGAGTGTCACGGTGGTTTGGAGCAGGCTTGGGCGACTGATCGAGGCGTTCACTCGAGGTGGCGAATCGACGGACAGGGCGTGCGCTAGGCTGTCGAGGTTGTCCCGATTCGCAACCCTTATACCTCCCTCGGGGTGTACGTGTAATTGCAATCAGGCGCTGGTAGTGTAGTGGTATCACGTGACCTTGCCATGGTCACAACCTGGGTTCAAATCCCAGCCAGCGCATTTCTCGAACCACAACCCCGCAAGCACCGCCCAGCGGTGCGAGCATCCGTGGTTCGAGAAATCGCCCTGGATTTGAATCAGACTGAGGTTCTGTGAGCAACGCGAACAGGTTCTCAGGCGTGGTTCAAATCCCAGCCAGCGCACTTCTCGAACCACAACCCCGCAAGCACCGCCCAGCGGTGCGTGCATTCAAACTTCGAGAGATCAGGGGGCGGGTTTTGAATCAGGGAGGTCACACGCAACGAGCGAAGCGAGCGAGCACGTCCGACCGTGGTTCAAATCCCAGCCAGCAGCCAGCGCGAGTCTCCGAATTCGAATATTCGAACTGGCACGCAATGGTCAACCCAGACCAACCAACAGGGCGTCAGTGAGTCACTCTGGGATACGGACCGAACCGACTCCCCGGGCGACCATTATTGCGGTGCCAGCCATACCTGCGGTCGATGCACGTCGCAGCATTTACCGAATTAACTGGTCCAAACGGTGTTACGATTATCGAACAACCGGCCCCCGATCCAGGACCTGAAGAGGCAATCATCGACGTCGAAGCCTGCGCGATTAACCGGCACGACCTGTGGATCCTCGAGGGCGATTCCGTTATGATCGACTCCGATGATCTCCCGTTCGTTAGCGGCCTCGACGTGGCGGGAACAGTCCAGGCAGTTGGACCGGGCGTGACCGCCGTCGAACCCGGTGATGCGGTCGTTCTCTGTCCCAACAAGACCTGTGGAACCTGCCGGTTCTGCCGTGAAGGACCCGAGAACCACTGTGCATCGTACTCGCTGTATCACGGTGGCCTCGCCGAGCAGGCACGTGTCAGGGCTGATCGTCTCGTGGTGCTTCCGCCGTCAGTCGAGACGACGACTGCAGCCGCACTGCCGACGGCATATATGACTGCGTACCACATGCTGGAACGAGCGAACGTGAGCCCCACTGATACGGTGTTCATTCCGGGTGTGACCGGTGGCGTGGGCGTTGCGTGTGTGCAACTTGCCAAGATACTCGGTCTCGAGACGATTGGGACCTCCTCGTCGGCAGCGAAACTGGACCGACTCGAAGCACTGGGTCTCGATCACGCGATTCGAGGGACCGACCCTGCTACCCTCCGTCGTGCGGTGCAGGAAATCACCACTCCGGATGCCGTTTTGAACCACCTTGGGGGAGCGTACACGGAACTCGGGGTGGATCTGCTCAGTCGGGGCGGACGGATGGTTATTTGCGGACGGACTGCAGGGAGTCGATCCGAAATCAGCGTTCCCGATCTCTTCTTGGGGCACAAACGAATTATCGGCAGTACAATGGGCACACAGACTGAACTGGAACGGCTGGTCAGCCTCGTGGAACGTGAGACATTGCACCCAGAGATCGAAGCGTTCTATTCGCTTGAGGAGACTGCCCTCGCGTTTACGACGATGCAGAATCGCGAGAATGTCGGGAAACTCGTCGTGACACCCTAGAACGGTTTCGTCGAAAACCGTTCTGGTAATCGATTCGATACTGACCGACTACGAACACTGGCCACTACTTCGACTCTTTCCGAGCCGTGAACTGAGCGGGATGCGTACCGACGGATGTCACTTGGCGTGCAGAGAGCTCTGCTTCCAGACCGACGTGAGGGAGGTGTGCTTCCAGCGGTGTACGGTGTTGCCACCGACACGAACGTGCGGCCCTCTCGAGTGACCCCACCGTCCCGATTCGCTGATGTTCCACCAAATCCGCGCAATAGGTTATGCTCTCGGATGGCGTCTGTATGCTTACACCCATGCTATCGAGAGTCATCAATACCACCGTTGCACAGACCGAACCCACTACCTTCGAGGTCCGACCATGAGCATGTCCTCGAGCGTTGGCCGCGTCGGCCACCGCCTTCGCTCCAGCGCGGGCCACGGCGCGTCCCGCGTCCGGACCCCGGCGTTTTACCTGCTGACCGCCGGCTTCGTCGCGTTCTTGTTGTTCGCCCTTCGCGAGGCGATGGCGATGACCGGGACGGCCTGGGGGGCGGCCTACGCGTTCCCGGACCACCGGGTCCACCACGTCGTGATCGGGGCCACCCTCACGGCGTTCGTCGCGTCGGTGGCCGTCCAACTCTACCGGCCGACCAGGCGGGTGGGCGCGATGCAGCTCGCGATCGTGTTCGTCGTCGCCGCGTTCTCCCTCACCGCCGCCGCGTCGGGTATCGTGGCCGCGAGCGAACTGCTGGTGTTCGCCGTGCCCGTCCTGGTGATCGCCCTATTGCACCCGGCTCGAGCGGCCCTGATTCCGTCCCTTGAGTCCCTCGACCGACCGCTGTTCGCCGTCGCCGGCATCGGCGCGCTGGGACTCGGGACGCTCGCCACGATCGAGTACACAAACCACGTGACGCTCGCCGACGCCCACGTCGCCATGGGTCACTACGAGTTCATGCTCTTCGGGCTGGTATCGATCGCCGGCTTCGCCCTGCTGAGCGCGTTCAGACCCGCTGGGTGGCGCTGGCTCGTCTACGCCGCCGCAGCGCTGGCGACCCTGTTCGTCGCCGTTTCGATCGCCTTCCCCGGAGCCGAGCAGGGCTCGAGTCTGGGCACGATTCCGGCCATCGCCATGCTCGTGTGGGCCGTTGGCCTGGTCGGCATGGCGGAGTACCGCGTGCGTGGCGGGGCGGCCTCCGCGGACGCGACCGGGGACGGAGTCGAGCCGGTGACGGACGACGATGCGGATGAGGAGGTGGGTCACGATCCCGACCGCTCGGGGGTCGTCGGTGAATCCGTCGATGCCTCGGAGTCGCGTCACTGATCGGCTGTTCACCGTCTCCCATCCAATCCTTGCCGTCTCTCCCGAACAGGTTGCCGCCTATCGGGGCTTTTCACCACTCGAGCGTGTGGACCCACGCATGGCAGCCCAGTTACTCGTCCTGAACAAGGACTCTGACACGATGTCCGTCATCGACGCCGACACCGGCGAGACCGACACCGTCGTCGAGACGGATTTCAATCCCCACGAGATTACCGTCACACCGGACGGCGGGAAGGCCTACGTTACCTGCTCGCTCGGCAACTCGCTGCTGGTCTTCGACACCGACTCCTGGGAACTCGTAGAGCGCATCGAACACGAGGACTTCGACTTTCCCCACGGACTCGCAATCCGTGAGGACGCGGGCGAGCTCTGGCTCGCCTCGACGTACAGCTCTCGAGTGTACGTCATCGATATCGCAACCGACGAGATCCTCGAGCACTTCCCGACCCACCAGGACAAATCCCACATGGTGGCGATCACGCCCGACGAGGAGCGAGCCTTCGTCGCCAACATCGGTAGCGAGAGCGTGACAGCGATCGACTGTGACGAACGCCGCATCGTCGGCGATCCACTCGTCGGTGAGGAACCCGAGGGGATCGCGATCCACCCCGAAGCCGGGGTCCTCGTGGCGAATCAGGACGACAACCTCCTCTCCGTGCTCGATCCCGAGACGCTCGAGCAGACGGGACGCGCCCTGCTCGGGGAGAATCCGATTCGTGTGGTCTCCTCGCCGGACGGTCGTCACGTGTTGGTCCCGAACCGCGAGGGCAACGACGTCTCCTTGATCGACACCCAACACGTCCGTGACGGCGAGCAGCGAGCCTGGGAGATCGCTCGCATCCCCGTGGGCATCTGGCCCGGCGGCACCGTCTTTGACGACCACGGCGACCGGGCATTCGTCGCAAACAACAAAACCAACGACGTGAGTGTGATCGACTGTGCGACGTGGTCGGAACTCGAGCGCTACGATACCGAACTGCATCCGGACGGGATCGCGTACCTGGCGCGATAACGTCGGCGAAAGCGGTGGTCCATGGTTGGGTTGTGTCTCGGAACTGTTGGTTCGGGAGTGGTGTCGGGCCAGTCCATCCCAGTCGTCTCACCGAGGGTACCTCGAGGCACGGTATTATGATCCAGGCATCCGATGTGTCGGTATGGCTCTCGCGAGACAGGGTTCCGGCCTGACGGCAACCGGGCGGGCCTACTGGTCACAGGTGCATCCCGTATTTATGTTGCCGCCGCTGGCGGCTTCCCTGTTCGGGGCCGTTCTCGCAACCAGGATCGAGAGTGGTCCAGCGGCCGTACACGTCGTGGCGATGTTCGCGGCGGTCTACACGGCCCACGTCAAGGACGGCTACGTCGACTTCCACGTTCGCGGGGAGGACGACGACCACCCCCTTACGGTGGCTGGCTGTCGGGTCGGGCTTGGGGCCGCAACCGTCGTCTTCGCCGCGTGTACACTATTGTTGTTCCTGCTCGTCGACTGGATCGCTGTTGCGCTGACGGTCCCGGCGTGGTTGATCGCCTACCACCACGCTCCACAACTCGATATGCACCCGATTACGGCCACCGGTGGCTATCCTGCGGGCATCGCCCTCGCCATGCTCGGCGGGTACTACGTCCAGGCGACTGCCCTCGATCCCGTCGTCCTCGCGTTTGCGGTCATCTTCTTCGTCCTGCTCTCGGGCATCAAAGTAATCGACGACACGAAGGACTACGCGTACGATCGTTCGATAGAGAAACGGACGGTCGCGGTCGTCATCGGTCGCGACCGGGCGATCACCGCCGCCTACGGCCTGATGGCCGTGGCACTCGGCGTTGTCGTCGTGATGGGGCTCCTTGGGCCGTTCCCACCAGGGGCGATCGTCGCCGCCGGGGCCTTCGCCGTCGTCGCGGCGATTGCCGCTCGAGCGGACGCCACACTCGCGACGATGCTGTTGATCCGTGGCTCCTACGTCTTTTTGGCCGTGCTGGTCGCTGCAGTCTGGTTCGAACCGCTCGCGGGCCTGTGAAACGCGGGAGGCCGCAAGTGCAATCTCACCTGAGCCACCACTCGAGACTGGGTTCCTGTGCCGCGTCGTGAACTCGAGATGTCAGGCGAGTATCGCGGCGCCACCGGGGACGGCCGTGGCACGTTGCTACCCGATCGAAGCCGCCGGCGGGACTGGTAGTGCCGACGACGAACACTATAACACGAGGCTCGAGAGAGGGATCACCTGCGTAACCACCGTGGTCAAGCGACTACTGATGGAGATCACCGGAAACGTTGATCCGTCCCCCCGATGAGACTGGGCTATCCGGTGAGTGTCGGGCTTCGAAAGCTTCGGCTGGCGACGACAATCCGTCCGTTGGGTTCTCCTCCGCCCCTCCTGGAACCGTTATGCCAACCGCGTTGAGAGCAGATGCTGTGGGGTTCGCCGTGGATACAGTCTACCGGTCCCCGCATTTATTAAGATCGTCAGGTTCATTAGTAACTACGCGTAAATCGGGAGTAGAGTATCACAATGAGATTCGACGAATCCATCCGTTCGCGCCGTTCGTTTCTGACCGCGTCCGCCACGGCGGGCGTCCTGGCCGTTGCCGGCTGTCTCGGTGACGACGACGAAGGGGCGGGTGACGATCACGACGACGATCACGAGGACGACCACGACCACGACGACGACCACGACGACGACCACGATCACGACCACGACGACGATCACGATCACGACGACGAAGTCGAGGACGAGGAATTCGATCACCTCGGGATCGACGAATTTGCCGTCCTCGATCGTGCACACGACCCACACGAGGAAGTCGCCTACATTCACGGGGACCACTGGCATGGCGATCTGCCGCCAATCGAGGTCGACGACAACATCTCACTCGGTGCGGAGGTTATCGACGAAGACGGCGACGAGGTCGAACTCGGTGACGAATACGAACTCGGCGTCGCGCTGGCCCCGGACGAACCGGAGGACGTCGTCTCGTTCGATTACCACGGCGATCACGTCCACATCATCGGTGAGGACGTCGGCGTCGTCGAGGTCGTCTTCCAGATCTGGCATGGCGACCACGCGGATTACCAGTCGCCGACGATCACCGCTCAGGTAGTCGAGGATGCAGACGATCACGACCACGACGACGACCACCACGACGACAACGACGACTACTGAGCTGTCGAAAACCACCCCAGAAGGTTCCGCTGACGCTCTTCCAGTTTTCACTGCTTGGAACAATCACCCTCGAGGAGCAGTCGAATAGTCGGACTCCAGTTCCCCGAGCAGCCGGAGCTACTTGTGGCGATGGTTATTAACACAGTCTTTAAAAATAATAACCCTTTTACCGATGAGTGCCCAATTCTGTCCCATGAAACCGACACGCAGGGCTGCCATTCGAGGGATCGGAGCGGCCGGTATCGCCGCACTCGCCGGGTGTCTGAGCGAACCCGGTGACGACGCTGGGGACCCTGACGACTCGAGTGCCACTGGCGGTCTCGACGAGATGGATGGCTACGCCGCGTTCTTCACGCTCTGGGACTGGGCCAACCAGATTACCGGCGAGGCCGTCTTCGAGAATCCCGTCGACACGGGGGAGATGGGACACGGCTGGACACCGGACGGTGACCTGACCCGCGACGTCGCCTCGACCGACGTCTTCGTCTACCTGAACACGCCCGAGTTCGCCTGGGCCCAGGATCTCGCGAGCGAACTCGAGAGCGAGGGCGACCTCGACGTCGCCATCGTCGACGGCCTGGCTGAGTTCACCGAGGACCAACTCCTGTCGTTTTCGGACGAGGACATCCCCGAGCCCGATTACGACCACGACTTCGATCCCGACGAGCTCTCCGTCGAGGGGTTCGACGTCATCGACCCGACCACGAACGACGTGACGGCCTACTGGCACGAGGACCACTGGCACGGCGGCCTCCCCGAGATTCCGACCGAAGACTCGGTCACGCTCGAGGCGGTCTTCGAGGCCGATGGCGGCCGTGTGATCCCGCTGGGTGACGAGCAGGGCTTCGAGTTCCACGCGCGACTCGACGCGGACTTGCCCGAGGTCGTCGAGATCGAATCCCACGGCGATAGCCTCGAGTTGCACGGACTCGAGGACGGCCGATCGATCATCACCTTCGAGCTCCGTCACGGCGACGACGTCCTGTGGGACACGAGCGCAGACGGGATGAACGTCGACGTCTCCGACGACGTCGATCCAGCCGATGTGACGGAGTTCCACGACCCACACGTCTGGGTCGACCCGGTCCTCGCACAGCAGATGGTCGCCACGATCGCGGACGGACTCAGCGACGTGTGGCCCGATCACCGCGAGACGTTCGAGGAAAACGCAGACGCCTACAGTCAACGTCTCGATGCCGTCGACGAGGCCTTCGAGGCAGCGGTCGCCGACGGCGAGTTAGAGGTCGCCGTCTTCGCCGGCCACGACGCGTTCCGGTACGTCGAGCACCGGTACGGGTTCGACCTACACTCGCCCGTGGGCGTCTCACCGGACGAATCGCCGAGTGCCGGCGATATTGCCGACACGATCGAACTCGTCAACGAGCACGGCATCGACACGATTCTCTACGATCCGTTCGAGGCCGAGGAAGGCGAGGTCCCGCCGCTCGCCGAGACCATCGTCGAAGACAGCGACGCGAGCCAGACGGCACCGATGACACCCGCGGAGGCAAGCATGGCCGAGTGGAACGAGGACGACTGGGGCTGGGTCGAACAGATGGAAGAGGTTACGATTCCCTCGCTCCGGCAGGCGCTCAAGGCGGATTGACGTGTCCGGTTTTACCCCGATGGAAAGTGCAAGAACTAACACCACCGAAAACGGAGGATCGAGCGTGACACCGGCGGTCGACGTGACGGACGTGTCGTTCGCCTACGGCGAGAAGCCAGTCGTGAGCGACGTCTCCATGACGATCGACCAGGGAGAGTTCCTCGGGCTCATCGGACCGAACGGCTCGGGGAAGACGACGCTCTTGCACCTCATGCTCGGCCTGCTCGAGCCCGACACCGGGTCGGTCTCGCTGTTCGGCGAGCCAGTCGGTGCGTTCGACGAGGGTGAGCGAATCGGCTACGTCTCCCAGCAGTCGACCAACCGTGGCGGGACGATGCCTGTGACGGTGCGAGAGAGCGTAACCATGGGGCGATTCGCCCACGCGGGCCACAGACGGCTGACCAGCGAAGACGACGCGATCGTCGAGGAGGCCCTCGAGACGGTCGGCATCACCGAGCTCGGGGACCGGTTGATCAACCAGCTCTCGGGCGGACAACGCCAGCGTGCGTACATCGCTCGAGCGCTGGCGTCCGAAGCCGACCTGCTGGCACTGGACGAGCCGACCGTTGGCGTCGACGCCGAGTCGCGGGACGCCTTTTATCGGCTGCTCGACCGTCTCAACGACTCGGGCATCACCATCATTCTGATCGAGCACGACATCGGCGTCGTCACCGACCGCGCCTCCCGCATCGCCTGTATCAACACCGAACTGTACCACCATGGCGACACCGAGTCGTTCGTCGAGAGCGACGCCCTCGCCGAGGCCTACGGCGCGACCGGGCAGGTCGTCCACCACGATCACTGACCATGCCGGAACCCATCGATTCGACCAATCGAGAGCACGAACACGGCACGGGCGGCGACCGCCGACGACTGCTCGAGCACTGTGGACTCGCTCTCACGGCAGTGATCGCACTCGTCATGCTCTCGTTCGTCCTGCTTTACTGGTTGCGGGACAATCCGGCCCTCGCCAACGCCTACAGCCAGTTCATGATCGCCGGCCAGTGGTTCGATTACTACCTCGGGACGAACGTGTTCCAGTGGGCGTTCATGTGGCAGTCGATGGCGACGGGCGTGTTGATCGGCATCGTCGCCCCGCTCATCGGCACGTTTCTCGTCCACCGCGAGATGGCGTTGATCGGTGAGACGCTCGCGCACACGGCCTTCGCGGGAGTCGCCATTGGCTTCGCCGGCGGTGCCGTGATCGGGTGGTCGGGCTCTCCGCTGTACGCCGCCCTGCTCGTGGGCGTCCTGGGTGCCCTCGGCGTCCAGTGGCTGGCCGAGCGGACGAACACCTACGGGGACGTCCCCATCGCCATCATGCTGACGGGGAGTTTCGCCGTTGGGACCCTGATCATCAGCTGGGGTCGTGGACAGCGCGGGATCGATATCGAGGGCTTCCTCTTCGGCGATCTCGCGATCGTGACCGCCGGCAGCGCCCGCATGATGGCGGTGTTGAGCGTGGTGGTCGTCGCCGTCGTTATTTACACCTACAAGCAACTCCTGTTCATCACCTTCGACGAGCAGGCGGCCCGCGTCGCCCAGTTGAACGTCGACGCCTACAACACCCTGTTGATCGTGATGACCGCAGTCGTGGTGGTGGGATCGATGCAGGTCCTCGGGGTGATTCTCGTCGCCGGCATGCTCGTGATCCCCGTCGCCGCGGCCTCGCAGGTCGCTCGCGGGTTTCGGGAGACGATGTATCTCTCGATCCTGTTTGGCCAACTCTCGATCGCGGGCGGATTCGCCCTCGCGATTTCACAGGGGCTGCCATCAGGGGGTTCGATCATCGTCGTCGCCATCGCCATCTACCTCCTGTCGATCCTCCTCTCGAGCGGGCGCGTAACGGCGATGTCGATGCACTAGCAACGCACATCGCGGGCGGCTACCAGGTCTTGTACGATCCGCTGTCGTCTCCTACCGGTGAGTCCCAGTCCCGTCTCGGCACTCACCAGTAAACAGTTTCAATAGACCGTCTCACACCGCAGGGCTTCGGTGGATCCCAGGCGACGGGAACACGCGGATACGTTTAACCCGGTCGCGAGTGAGCATTGAGGTGATGGGAAGGTTACGAGAACTCTTTGCTCCGGAGGTCGTTGCCGTCGTCGGCGCGACCGATCGGGAGGGCGCAGTCGGTCACGCCATCCTCGAGAACCTCGCGGCGGATTTCGAGGGGACGGTCGTGCCGATCAACCCCAACCGTGACTCGGTACTCGGTCGCGAGTGCTATCCGGACGTGGCGAGTGCGCCGCCGGTCGACCTGTCGGTGATCGTCGTCCCGCCCTCGATCGTCCTCGAGGCGATCCGAGAGAGCGCCGAGGCGGGAGTGAAAAACGTCGTCGTCATCACGGCCGGGTTCGCCGAAACCGGCAGTGATGGGGCCGCCCGCGAGCGGGAACTCGAGACCCTCGCGGCGGAGTACGACCTGAACCTCGTGGGCCCCAACAGCCTGGGAATCATGAACACCAGGCCCGGCATGAACGCCACCTTCGGCCCGGAGAACGCCCTCGAGGGGAGTGTCTCATTCATGAGTCAGTCTGGGGCGTTCATCACGGCCGTCCTGGACTGGGCCAACGAGCAAGGAATCGGGTTCCGGGACGTGGTCTCGCTCGGGAACAAGACCGTTCTCGACGAAACCGACTTCGTCCGAGAGTGGGGCGAGGATCCCGAGACGGACGTCGTCATCGGCTACCTCGAGGGGATCGATCACGGCGACGAGTTCGTCCGCGTCGCGAGTGAGGTCAGCGACGACACCCCGGTCGTCCTCGTGAAATCGGGGCGCACCGACGCGGGGGCGCAAGCGGCATCCTCACACACCGGAGCGATCGCCGGCAGCGAGGCAGCCTACGAGGTGGGTCTCGAGCAGGCGGGCGTCCTTCGAGCGCGGTCTGTCCAGGAACTGTTCGACTGGGCACGCGCGCTCTCGGGACTCCCCGTGCCACAGAGCGATGGGGTCGCCGTCGTCACGAACGCCGGCGGGCCGGGCGTGCTCACGACAGACGCCGTGGGCGACGCCAGCCTCGAGATGGCCGGCTTCACCGACGAGACGATCGACGCCCTGCGGGACGCGATGCCCGAGGAGGCAAACGTCTACAATCCGATCGACGTCATCGGCGACGCCGACATCGAGCGTTTCGAACGCGCCCTCGACATCGCCCTCGCCGATCCGAACGTCGGCAGCGCCGTCGTGGTGAGTGCCCCGACGGCCGTCCTCGAGTACGATCGCCTCGCGGAGGTTGTCATCGAGAAACGCGAGGAGCACGGGAAACCCATCGTGACCAGCCTGATGGGCGGCAGTCGCTCCCGGGCAGCCGAGGCCGTCCTTCGGGAGTTCGACATTCCGAACTACTTCGATCCTGCGCGGGCCGTTTCGGGGCTCGACGCCCTGGCCCGGTACCGATCGATCAGGGACCGACCGATCGAGGAACCCACGCGGTTCGACGTCGACCGCGAGCGCGCCTGCGAGATCCTCGAGACCGCTCGTGGGCGGAGCGGCAACCGGCTGGGCGTCGAGGCGATGGACTTACTCGAGGCGTACGGCATTCCGACGCCCGAAGGCGACGTGGTCGACGATCCCGCGGAGGCACAGGCACTCGCGGAGTCTATCGATGGCGACGTCGTCTGCAAGATCGTCAGCCCGGACATCTCGCATAAGTCCGACATCGGCGGGGTTCGGGTTGGCGTGAGCGACGACGAGGTGTACGACGCCTACGAGGACGTGGTGGCAAAAGCCAGGAGCTACCAGCCCGATGCCACCATCATCGGGGTCCAGATCCAGGAGATGCTCGACCTCGAGGGCTCGACGGAGACGATCCTCGGGATGAACCGGGACCCCCAGTTCGGTCCACTGGTCCTCTTTGGCCTCGGCGGCATCTTCGTCGAGATTCTCGAGGACACCTCGTTACGGGTGGCCCCGATCGGCCAGGACATGGCACGGGAGATGGTTGACGACATCACGGCAGCCCCGCTGTTGCGCGGTGCGAGGGGGCGTGAGCCGGCCGATGTGGACGCCATCGTGGAGTCGATCCAGCGACTCTCCCAGCTGGTGACGGACTTCCCGGCGATTCTCGAACTGGACGTGAACCCGCTCGTTGCGGGGCCAAAGGGCGTACAGGCGATCGACCTCAGACTGACCGTCGATACGGAGGAGTTATGACTGATACCACAGCGACCGACAGCGACCGACAGCAAACCCAGGACACCGGACAGGCGACCGACGACTCGAGCGGCGTACGTGCAGGCTCGAGTGGCGAACAGACATCCCAAGCAGTGGGGGGTAACTCGACCACCCGGACCGATGGTGGGACGGACGCCCCACTCCTCGTGGTGTCCCTCGAAGAGAGTGCAGGCAAGACCGCCATTGCGCTCGCACTGGCACGTCACGCCGCCGAAGGCGGGGCCGACGTCGGCTACATGAAACCGAAGGGGACTCGCCTCCAGAGCAACGTGGGCAAGACCCTCGACGAGGATCCCCTGCTCGCTCGTACGGTTCTCGACCTCGAAGCCGAACTCCACGATCTCGAGCCGATCGTCTACTCGCCAACGTTCATCGAGCAGGCGATCCGTGGCCGTGAGGACCCTGCCGAGCTCCGCGAGCGCGTTCGGGAGGCCGCGACCTCGCTCTCGGCCGATCGGGATCGACTGTTCCTCGAGGGTGGCGGTCGCCTGGACCAGGGGGCCATCGTGAACCTCACCGACCCCGACGTGGCAGCGTTGCTCGAGGCACGCGTCCTGCTCGTCGCCACGTACCGGACGCCTGGGGACGTCGACGACGTGCTCCGAGCGGCGGCGGCCTTCGGCGACCGATTCGCCGGCGTGATCTTCAACGCGGTCGCCGACGCCACCCGTGACCAACTCGAGACCGAGGTCGCCCCGTTCCTCGAGAGTCGGGACGTGCCGGTTCACGGCGTGTTGCCCCACGAGCGGACGCTGTCCGGTGTCACCGTCGAATCCCTGGCCGACGAACTCGGGGGGCAGGTGCTCGCCGACGACGGCCTCGACGCCTACGTCGAGCGGTTCGCGGTTGGCGCCATGGGGGCCGACAGCGCGCTCAGACACTTCCGCCGGACGAAAAACGCCGCGGTGATTACCGGTGGCGACCGGGCAGACATCCACGCGGCCGCCCTCGAGGCGCCCGGCGTGAACTGTCTCATCCTCACCGGCGGCCACCGGCCCTCGGGCGCGATCCTCGGCCAGGCCGCCCAGAAGGGCGTCCCCGTCATCGCCGTCCAGACGGATACGCTTTCGACCGTCGAGCGGGCCGAGGACGTCGTCCGCGGTGGTCGCGTGCGTGACGAGGAAACCGTCGCTCGAATGGGCGAGTTGCTCGTGGACCACGCGGACCTCGAGTCGCTCGTCTAACCCGTCCCATCCGCTTCGTGCTCCCTATATACGGGGGTGGCTCGACCGAAGGGAGCTTTGACGTAGGGTACCACGGGGGTACTCCCCGAGTTGCTCCCTCTGTTCCATCCGTAGCCCTCCCGATGGGGCCCAGCAACTGGACGGCACCCATAGCAGACGGCCCGAACGACGCTCGTTCGAGACGTCGGGTGGTATGGAGTACGCCGTTTTCCCGATACGTGTTGCCACGGGTTCGGCCACCGCCGATAAACAGGGACAGCAAACCGTATCACAGCCGTCGACCGGGTCGTAGACCGGTTCCGGGGGTGACGATGGCCGGCCCGACCATGGACTACACGGTATATTTATATTGCCAACATCTCTGGTAGAGAGAGTCACACAATGGGTACCGCAGAGGCGAAAACGTCACGAGCGGAGTGGGGGACCCGATTCGGGTTCCTGATGGCAATGATCGGCGCCATGGTCGGCGCAGGAAACATCTGGCGATTCCCGTACGTCATGGGGGAGAACGGCGGCGGTGCCTTCGTCCTCGCGTTCCTCGTGTTACTGTTCTTGTTGGCAGTACCGGGATTGATGGCGGAGGTCGCACTCGGACGGTACACGAACAAAGGCGTCATCGGAGCGTTCCGCGACGTCGTTGGTCCCGGCGGCTTCGTCGGGCTCGGCGTCGTGGTCTTGCTCGTCAACATCGCTCTGATGTCGTATTACTCACCGGTTATCGGCTGGACGCTGTACTACGCCGTTCACTCGTTGCTGTTTTCGTTTACCGCAACCGGCTTCGAGGCCGAACCCTTCATGATGGACCTCTTTGGCAATTCGGCCTTGATGATCGGGTTACACACGATCGTCATGGCGTCGATTGCCGGCATCCTCTTACTGGGGATTAGACGCGGGGTCGAGCGAATCGTCATCTTCGCCGTCCCGGCGCTCGTCCTTGCGCTGGTCGTCATGATGGTTCGCGGACTCACACTCGATGGCGCATCCGAGGGCATCGCGTTCGCTTTCGGCATCGAGTGGGGGTACTTGCTGCTCAGTGAAACGTGGATCACCGCGCTCGGGCAGGCGCTTTTCTCGACCGGGCTGGGCTGGGGAATCGCCCTCACCGTCGGGAGCTACCTTCGGGAATACGACGACGTTCCGCTCGGCGGCGGCGTCTTCACGGCGATTGGGGAGTCGAGTATCGGCATTCTCGCTGCACTCGCGATATTCCCCATCGTTTTCGCCGTGGGTGCAGATCCGGACGCCGGTGCAGGGCTCGCATTCATCTCGCTCGCACAGGTCTTCCCCGAGATTCCCCTGGGTGGACTCGTCGCGATCGTGTTCTTCGTGGGCTTTTTCCTCGCGACGTTCACGTCGGGGCTGTTGATTACCGAAGTGAGCGTCACAACCCTCGCCGAAGAGACCCGATTCGACAGAACGCAGACTGTACTCGGTGTTTGTGGGCTCATCTGGCTCTTTGGCCTTCCCAGCGCGTACTCCGCAGACATCCTCGATTACCTCGACTTCGTCTTCGGGAACTGGGGGCTGCCGCTCGCCACGCTCGCTATCATTGGCGTGATCGGGTGGGCCATCGGCCCCGAGCGAATTCGGCTGCTCGCGGTCAACAAAAACGCCGGTATCTACATCGGCAGCTGGTGGAATCCAGTCATCAAGTACGTGATCCCGGGTGTGATGCTCTTCATCATGGCCTACTTCGCCTACGAACAGTGGGGTACCAACGAGATGATCGGTGGCATGATCGTCCTGGTCACCTTCCCACTCATCGGCTACGCCATCATGTCCATCGTAGACAACGGACGCGAACCAACTGACACCGCCGAACTCGTCGGAGGTGACGACTGATGGCGCTCACGATCGAGGTGATCGCCATGCTCGTGTTCACCCTCGCTGCGTTCTGGGGTGTCGCAACGTGGTCGCTCGTCAAAACCCTCCGTCAAGAGGATCGAAAAGCGGCGATGCTCGAGGCCCAAGAGCGGGTCGATACCTACCCACCGAAAGCGCTGGCCGAACTGCGCGCGTGGATCGAAGCGAATCCGAACGATTCGCTGGCCGACGAGGCCCGTCAGTCCTACAACGAGTGTGTCGACGTCCTCGAGTCGACGGACGAGCACTTCTACGACTGGAGTGAATCCGAAGTCCAATCGCTCGACCGACTCTAGCAACCGGTTCGGATTTTCCGTGATTTCATGTGTGCTAAAACTACCGTCAAAACCATCGATACCCACACCGCAGGTGAACCGACCCGAATCGTCTTAGGCGGCGTCGACAACTCGAAGATTCGTGGCGAGTCGGTCACCGTCCAGCGTGATCGCTTTGCCGACACGTACGACTGGTTGCGAGAGTTTCTCATGTGTGAACCCCGCGGCCACGACGATATGTTCGGTGCCGTTCCGGTCGAACCTGGCAGACCCGAGGCTGACCTCGGCCTGTTCTTCATGGACAGTGGGGGCTACCTCGACATGTGCGGTCATGGGACGATTGGTGCGATCACCGCGCTGATCGAGACTGAGCGTCTCGCGGCTAACAGGCAGATACTCGTCGACACGCCGGCCGGACTGGTTCGGACGGCCCCGACGGTGGCCGACGACCGTGTCGAACGCGTTAGAATTCGGAACGTCGACTCCTTCGTGGCGGCCGAGGTGACCGCTACCGTCGAAGTGAACGGGCACAACACGACAGTTCCGGTCGATCTCGTCTACGCTGGCAACCTCTTCGGCCTCGTCGACGTCGAACACGTCGACCTGGCAGTCGACCCAGAGAATCTCTCGGCGTTCGTCGACCTCGGTATGCGGCTTCGGGAACGGCTCAACAGCGACCACACGATCACGCATCCGTTTCGTGACAGCGACGAGGACGTGTCGATCATCGAGTTCTACGAACCCGGCGGCGCTACGGACGGTACCGATCGAAACATCGTCGTCTTCGGCAATGCGCAGGTCGATCGCTCGCCCTGTGGTACGGGTACCTGTGCGAAGATGACACTCCTGTACGACCGGGGAGAACTCGACCTCGAGGACCCCTATCCCTACGAGAGCATTATCGGGACGCGTTTTACTGGCCGATTGCTCGCGGCTCGAGACCGATCGGGCTACACCTTGCTGACACCCGAAATCTCTGGGAGTGCACACATCACCGGGCACCACACGTTCGTCCGTGACCAGTGGGACGACCTCGATCCGTTCTCGTTCTCGAGTTGCCCGAGCCGAGAGTGAACGCTTCCCGGTTCAGTGTCCCAGTGGCGTCGACCGGGTGGTCGACAGCGCTTGCGATGAGTGATCTCGATGCGATGCGGCGTCGGGCGCGTGTCCCACGTACGAACACGACAGGGAGACGGTGAACCCGGAAGGTGAAGGCAACCGGTTTCCTGTCGTTTCTTCCCGGTACGTCCCGATCCGGTAGGGCAACCGCCGAGAGACACGTGGCCGGCGAATCACTAGCAGTCGGCGGAGTTCGGTGAAACTCGCGGCGGTCGTGCCAGCACACAGAGACGACCGTGGGTGCCGACTCGAGGAAGCCGCCGCCGACGAACCGAGTAACCGGTCCGGGGGAGACTGTGTAATACGTTAATCCGATGCCGTATGGTGATCCACCAGCGTGAGAAAACGCCACAGCAACCCGGCTCAAATATTGTCAGCTGGAAGGCCGTGTCCCGTCGGGTTCTCTTCGAAGCGCTCGAGCGAAAAGTACTCGAGGTCGACCAGATCGCTTTCACCCTCGAGGACCAGGTCGGCGGTGAGTTTGCCGACGGCGGGGGCGTGTTTGAAGCCGTGGCCGGAAAAGCCACAGCAGAGATAACAGCCCGCCGGGCCGGCCTGATCGATAATGAAATCGTGATCTGGCGTGGTCGAGTACACTCCACAGTACTGGCCTTTGAGCCCCGCATCGCGTAGTTCGGGGACGTGATCGGCAAAGTCGTCGACGAGCTCGAGTATCGTCTCCTCGTCGGGCGTATTGTCGTAGGCGTCGGGATCCGTCTCCTCGGTGTGGCGATGGGTGCCGACCAGAACCCCGTCACCGAAGTCCGGCCGGATGTACCACTCACCACCGGGGAAACTCGTCGTCGGCTTCAGTGACGACTGCGCCTCGGCGTACGTCGCCGGGGGGTCGAGAAGGACGACTTGTTCACGGACGGGTGTGATCGGCACGTCGACACCAACTGTCTCGGCCAGTCTGGGCGTCCAGGGTCCGGCGGCAACGATGACCGCCTCGCAATCGATGTTGCCCTGGTCGGTTTCGACTCGGGCAATGGCCTCATCCTCGGTTTCGAGGGACTGCACTTCGACACCAGTGACGATTTGTGCGCCGGCGGCTCGGGCCCCTCGAGCGAACCCGAGCGCAGCGTCGGTGCCATCGGCGTAGGCGGCGCTGTCGTCGCTGACCGCGACGTCGTACCGGTCAGTGACGTCGAACATCGGATACTGCTCGCCGACTTTCTCGCCCGTGTACACGGACACCGGGATATCGCGTTCGCGAAGCACCTCGTAGCCTGCTCGAGCGTAGTCGCCACCGGCGGTCTCCTCGTCGGCGAATCGAACCAGTGGTGATTTCTCGTAGGAGAGGGCCGCATCCAGTTCGTCATCGAACGTCTGGAAGAACTGGTGGCTCCACCAGGCCATATCTGTGTAAATTGCCTCATCGCCGTAGTGATGGCGCAAAATGGCCGAGGAGTCGCCGGTCGACCCCGATGCGAGTTGTGATTTCTCGAGGAGGGCCACCGATTGATCGCTCATCGTCGCGAGGAAGTAGGCGGTACTCGTCCCCATGACGCCCCCGCCGATGACGAGGACGTCGGAATGCGTTGGAATAGAATCTTCTGACATAGTGTGTGTCTACCGTGAACCGATATCAATGCTGTGTGGATGTCCCATATCGTTTGCAGCCTGCCACGAGTCAGGTGCCCGAAACCGCGCACCCGCTTTCTCAGGTATCCGGATCAGTGCCGTCCTGGGTCGTGATGTCCGCCGAGAGTCCCTGTGCCATCTCGATGTCGCTCGAATTGTTGAGCGTAAAGGCCGTCCGTTCGGTCACCGCTTCGATGGCCTCTCGCGCACTCGGGTACCCGTTGCCGGACTTTTTTACGCCGCCGAACGGGAGGTGGACTTCCGCGCCGATACACGGTAGGTTCGCGTAGGCGAGGCCGATTTCGGCCCCATCGCGGAAGCGATGGATCTTGCGGTAGTCCTCGGAGATGATCGCCCCCGCCAGTCCGTAGTGAGTGTCGTTGTGAATCTCGAGGGCGCGGTCCATTCCGCCGCTGTACTCGATAAGCGCGACGTGGGGGCCAAAACACTCCTCCTGGAGACATCGCAGGTCCGAATCGTACTCGATCTCGTAGACGAACGGGCCGACCCAGTTGCCCGACTCGTGGCCCTCGGGAATCGCCTCGTTGGGCAGCTCGGCACGGTCGACAAGCACTTCACCACCCTCCTTCCGGGCGAGTTCGTTGTGTTTGTGGATCTTTTCGACGTGTGCGGGTTCGATAGCCGGCCCCATGAAGGTCGACTCCTCGAGCGGATCACCAACGGCAACCGACTCAGCAGCCGCCACGTAGCGTGTTTTGAACTCGTCGTAGACGTCCTCGTGAACGATCAGGCGTTCGCTTGAAACACAGCGCTGGCCCGTGGTCTTGAACGAGGACATGATCGCCGAGTGGACGGCGACGTCGAGGTTGGCATCTTCTGCGACGATGATCCCGTTCTTGCCGCCCATCTCGCAGGCGGCGAGTTTGCCCGGTTCGCTGCCGACCTTGCCCGCAATTTCGTGGCCGACTTCGGCTGACCCGGTGAAGAGGACCGTGTCGACGCGCGGGTCGTCGACGATGGACGCGCCGGCGTCGCCGAAGCCCTGGACCATGTTGAAGACGCCGTCGGGAACGCCGGCATCTGCCATCATCTCGGCGATGATCTGGCCACACCAGGGCGTCTGTTCGGCAGGTTTCCAGACGACGGTGTTGCCCTCCACCAGGGCGAGAGCCATATGCCAAAACGGGATTGCGACGGGGAAGTTCCACGGCGTGATACACCCGACCACGCCGCGTGGTTTCCGGCGCATGTACGCGTCTTTCGAGGGGATCTCGCTCGGTATCACGTCACCGTGGGGGTGTCGAGCGTTCGCGGCCGCCCACTCGACCATGTGATAGGCTTCGATGACGTCCGCCCGGCCCTCCGAGATCTCTTTGCCACACTCCTTGGTGACGATTTCGCCCAACTCCTCCGTTCGCTCTCGCAGTTCGTGGTAGATGTCCCAGAGGTATTCCGCCCGATCAATGTACGACAGCGAACGCCACTCCTCGAAGGCGTCGTCGGCGGCCTCGAGAGCCGCATCAACGTCGGCTTCAGTCCCGCGCGGGAAGGTCGCGAGCGTTTCGCCTGTCGCCGGATTCTCGCTTACGAAAGGTTCCTCGCCAGTCCCGTCGGTCCACTCGCCATCGATGTAGTGTTGGTAGCGTTCGGTCGCTGCTGTGGCGCTCATACCGGCGTCTGGTATCGGACCGTGGTGAAATCGAGCCCTTCCATGGTCGGGTATTTTCTGGCGAGTTCAGGGGCCGCGTCCCGGACGCAAGACCGCTACCGTCCACCCGTCTCGCTTCCCGGTTCGGACTGGGCTGGTGCAGTAACGACTGAACCGAGGGAGACACGGTCACGGCGAGTCTGAACAGGTTGGGTTCGGCATCGGTTCTGAGCCTCGATATCGTGTAGCTGTGTCCAACGAGGTTCAGTGCTACTGAAACTGACCGTTCAGTTGATTACCCTGTCTTCTAATAGAGTGGTATGGAATCGCTTGACAAACAGGGGGCGAAAAGCGCTCGGCTGACACTCGAAATATGGCATCCCAACTGCTGGACGCTCGAAGTCACTGAAAACGTGGAGACGGGGCTGATCGCACACACGGTATCGAACGCAACCGGTGAAACAGTCAAAGGCCACTTCACGGCGTACGGGGAGTCGGCGGCGGCCGTCGATTCACTTGTCGACGCGACACGGCGCTCATCGCTGACCACGTCAGTCGCAGAGATGCATCGGCGATACGAGTTCGAGCACCACGGACTCACGTCCGGCTACACGACCAGAGAACTGTTTGTCGAGTACGATCCGAGGAACACGATCAGCGTTGGCCTCGTGTCCCATGGCTTCATTCAGGACGCTCCCGTCCGGGTCAGACAAGGACTCGAGTACTGGTCCGTGTTCGTCAAGAACGCGAATCGAGACGACCTCCACAGGCAACTCGACATGATTCGTGAGGAGTACGACGCCGAAATCTCCGTGACCAAAATTTACTCCCACGAAACGCGGACTGACGACGTCCCACGACGAATCGACGCCCTGTCCGAGCGGCAGCGAGAGATCTTCGAACTGGCCTGTGAACACGGCTACTACAATTGGCCACGGGAAGTCACGACTCGAGAGCTCGCCGACGTGGCCGGAATCGCCAAAACGACTATGCTCGAGCACCTTCGAAAGGCCGAGGCGAAATTACTCAACCCTGACACCATCGAGTCGCTGGACTCGTTGTAAGGAATTGCTGCCTATTCTTTCACCCCACACACGCCGAATTGTTTGGTCGGGGTTCAGTTTATACCAGTAGTAACCTCCTACATAGTTAATCAATGATACCGCCTCTGGCCAGTAATTTTGTCGCGGGCGAATCAGCAACCGAGGTGCTCGAACACGTCGACCGACTCAATACCAAAGGCGTTGCCGGTATTTGTAATCTCCTCGGTGAACACTACGACGACCCGGCGAGGGCGACAGCCGACACCAACGCCTATCTCGATCTGATCGAACAGATCGATCACACCGATCTCGATGCCTGTGTCTCGGTGAAACCGTCCCAGATTGGCCTCGATGTCGACGAGTCGGTCTTCACTGACAACCTCACCGCCATCGCGTCCAAAGGCGCAGCACACGGGGTATTCGTTTGGGTTGATATGGAAGACTACACCACGACGGACGCGACGCTCGATGTCTTCGAATCGCTCGTCCGATCGCACGGCGGCGGCATGGGCCTGTGTCTTCAGGTCAACCTCAATCGCACCCGAGAGGACCTCGAGCGGCTAGCCGATGCCCCTGGCAAAATCCGACTCGTCAAAGGCGCGTACAACGAGCCACGAGACGTGTCCATCCGGGATAAAGAACGGATCGACGAGCGTTATCGCGAACTGCTCGAGTACATGTTCGAACACTTCGATGGCGGTATCGGCGTCGGGAGTCACGATCCGGCGATGATCGACCATGCTCGCCGATTGCACGAGGAGTACGGGACCCCTTACGAGGTGCAGATGTTGACGGGCGTCCGAGAGAAACGCCAGTATGAGCTCGCCGCAGCTGGTGTAACCGTCTATCAGTACATTCCTTACGGGACCAAGTGGCTCTCGTACTTTTATCGTCGGCTCCGTGAGCGAAAAGGGAATCTGTTGTTTGCGCTCCGAGCAATCTTCAGCTGACGGTCCCGCTGTGGTGCGGTGTACTATCGTAACAATTGACCGATGTACACACCCTCACAGCGAATCCTCGCTACGGGTCGGCACCCACCGGTAAAACGGTACAGCAGACCGTATCAGTGACCACGATACCGCTCGAGGAACCGGTTTTTGCACTTCCATGCTTGCAGCGGTCAGTGACAGCTCGCCTGTCGGCTCAATTTGGGGTGATGGCTTCACCTCGGCTTTGGGGTCCAGTGTGATGGATTCGAAACCGACGTCGTGTATCATCGACTCGAGTC
>LKND01000096.1 GCA_001564275.1 Natrialbaceae archaeon Tc-Br11_E2g14
CGAGACGTCGTGGACGCCGTCGATGTCGAACAGTTCGGGGTACTCCTGGCGAAGGGACATCGAACAGGACGTACAGGAGGCGATGACGTCGGCTCCCTCCTCGATGGCGGCGGCGAGTTCGGGAACGTTCGTGTTCGCCGCCCGCTCGGCGTCCTGAAGCATCCCGTTGGCGTACATCGGGGTGCCAGAGCAGCGCTGGTCGGGGACCACGACCTCGTACCCGAAGTGTTCGTAGACACGGACGAGGGCCTTCCCCACCTCGGGCGTGTTGTAGTTCGAGTAACAGCCGTGGAAGTAGGCGATGCGCTTGGGGGCCGTTGCCTCGTCCGCTTCACCGCGGGCTGCCCGCGCTTTCGCAGCTCGTTCCCTCGAGGCGTCGTGGCCCCCGCGAGCGTCCCACCACTCGCGGAAGGTCTCGGTGGCGAAGGCGGGAAACTCCCGCTCGCTCGTGATCTTGAGTACCTTCTCGTTGAACACTTTCGTCACCGACAGTCCCATGATGAAGTTGGTGAGTCGTGGCACTTTGCTCCCGAGGTGGGCCATCGTCCGGTAGTTCGAGAGCAGGCGATTGCGCCAGTACTCGATCGAGCGCTTGCTCATCTGATTCTCGACGTAGGATCCCCGGGCGGTGTTGTGCATCTGCGAGAGGGGTACCTCCGAGGGACAGGCGTGATCGCAGCGCATGCAGTTCGAACACTTCATCACCGAGTCGTCGATGTCGTGATCGGATTGGCGCTTGAGTCGCCACTGCTCTGGCCCCTGGAACTTCGGCCCGGGAAAGTCGTCGTCGACTGCCGCGACGGGGCAGTTCGTGTCGCAGGTCGAGCACTTATAGCAGTCGTCCGCGCCGGATCGGAGGTCCATGTCGGTCGTTTCGGGGAAGACCTCGATCGGTTCGAACTCGCTGTCATCGGCCGGTACGTGATCGTCGGGTGAGTGTGCGGCGTCGCTCATCGAAGTGGCTCCGTTTGCGGTGTCTCGGTCGGTCGGTCGGTCAGTTGTGTCTCCTCTAGGGTGTCTTGGGCCTGTCGGTCTCGAGTTCCTGACTCCTCGAGGGCACCTCTGTGGGTGGCTCCACTGCCGTCACCGGCCCCCCTCATCCGCTCACCTCCGTGCCGGCGCGGTCGCCAGCGACGAACCCGGTGGCCAGCGAGACGCCGCTTCCGGATTTCTCGGCGGCAAAGTCATAACCACCCAGCACGGCCCCCGCGGCCCGGAGGTTGTCGAACTCGCGGTCGCCACCTCCGTCCTGAGGGCGCAACTCGTGGTCGACCGAGAGGCCGTAGCGCGCGAAGGGGTGATCGCCGAAGACATCGTCGACGAACCAGTCGTAGCGGTCGGCGGCGTGGTCGACGTGACAGTCGAAGATCGGCTCGAAGACGCGTTCGCGCCCGGAGTCGATCCCCTTGCCAACGAGGCCGCCAGTTGCGAGGACGTACTCCTCGGCGGCGTAGGGTACCTGCTGGCCCTTGCGGTCGACGAGTACGCGGTCGATCCGGTCGCCGTCGCCTTCGTAATCGACAACCGGGATGCCGGTCGTCACCCGGACACCCGCCTCCTCGAGGGCGTGATAGAGTCGGTCCTCGAGTCGCATCCCCGGGAGGCTCGGTGGTCCCGAGGGGACCTCGAAGACGTCGACACCGAGGCGTTCCTCGAGATCCCGCCGAACGGTGTCGTGGTTGTCGTCGCCCAGGACCGGTGGGAATCCCACCCGACGTTCGCCGTCGAGAGCCTGGCGAACGAGTTCGGCCAGCGCGGGGCGGGCCCTGGTCGCGCCCCGGCCGATATCGACGTCCTCGTCGCGGTCGAGCAGGTGGGCGTAGCGAGTCACCTTCGCGTCATCCCGGCGAATCCCGGGGAATCGACGGGTGACACCCCGAACCGCGAACGGCACGCCCGCAGCCTCGAGGTGAGCCGCCGCCATCGGCGCGTCGAATTCGGGGAGCGTTTCGAAGCCGACCAGGAGCGTGTCGCGGTCGTCACTCGCGAGACCCGAGGCCACCGCCGAGGGGTAGCGTGCCGTGGGTTTGACCGATCCGCTCGCGGTCGGCACCAGCGCGTTCGCGTCGGTGTGAGTCCCGGCGTACAGCGATCCGGCGATGGCGTCGAAAAACAGCAATGCCTCCCGGACGGCGTCCCCTCCAACGCGCTCGTAGGGATGGCCCGCTGGAACGGCCTCGAGTGCCTCGAAAGGGTCCACCAGCGGTCCGTCGCCCGTGGGGGTGTAGCCAAGGACGTCGATCAGGCCACTCGCGTGCCGGAGCGTACTCTGTTTGTAGGTGATCATGCGCACCTGCACGTCGTGTTCGGCGGCGGCGAGCGCCGCCATCGCCCCCGCAAGGCCGCCCCCAATGACGAGGACATCGTCGGTGATGGCCATTAGCGGTCACCTCCACGGTCCGCGGGTGAGTGATCCCCGCGGCCAGGCCGACGGCTCGGCTGCGAGGGGTCACCACCGTCCGTCGCCATCACCCCTGCCGGATCGTCCCTCGAGTCACGCTGGCCGCCGTCGAAGGCGGCGAAGTCCACCGATCCGTCGACAGCCGCGGGGTCAGCGTCGGCGTTGTACGTCGTCGCGTGGAGCGCGTAGTTCAACATGGCCTGGGAGAGCTGTTCGCCCCAGAGGGCGTGTCGCTCGCCCTTCCAGCGCTCCTGAAACAGTTCGTCGTAGGCCGCGCGGGCGGTTTCCTCGTCGTATTCGGGGTGGAGTTCGTTCCCCAGCAGCCGACAGCAAAACCCGCCCTGGCAGTTGCCCATAGATGCTCGCGTCCGGATGCGCACGGCGTTCAGGTCGGATCCCGATTGCTCGATGGCGTCCTGAACCTCCGCACGGGTGACGCTCTCACAGTTGCAGATCACCGGATTCGGCTCGTCGGTGTCGAGAACGGCCCTGGAGCGACTCCCCAGGCGCTGTTTGCTTCGTCGGGCGACGGGGGAGCGCAGCCCGAAGTCGTCCATCGCGTCGTCGAGGGCCTCGAGGTTCTCGCTGCCCGGCAGGGGGACGTCGGCGGTTTCACAGGTTGCGCGGTGGCCGAGTTGGTCGCAGATGTGGTCGCTGATCTTCTCGGCCATCAGCCGGTACGTCGTGAGCTTGCCGCCGACGATGCTCGTCATCCCGCCAACGCCGTCGCGCTCCTCGTGGTCGAGCAGGAAGAAGTCCCGCGTGATGTCGGTGGGATCCTCGGTGCCCGTCCCCGGCGGTTCGTACAGCGGGCGGACGCCCCAGAACGAGCGGATGGTGCGGGCATCCGAGAGGATCGGCACCAGCTCCGAGAGCGTGTCGATCATCGTGTCGACTTCCCACTGCTCTTCTGGGTAGTCGTCGGGGTCCTCGACCTCCTCGTCGGTCGTCCCGAGGATCGCCGTCGTCTCGTGTGGAACGATGATGTCAGCGTCACCTTTCGGCCGACAACGGTTGATTACTGTGTCCACCTGCCTGATGTTCATAATCGTCATCACGCCCTTCGACGGGCGAACAGCGACCTCGAGGTCGGCCATGGCACCGATCTGACCGGCCCAGGCACCCGTCGCGTTCACGACGTACGCCGCGGTGATGTCCTCGATCGTTCCCGGTGTCTTGTGCGTCCGCTTGCCTGGCCCGGAGTCGTGGCGGACGGTGACGCCGTAGATGTCGTCGCCCTCTCGCAGGAGGTCGATCACCTCCGCGTGGGTCTCGATCCGCGCGCCGTGGCGTTCGGCATCGTGGGCGTTAGCAACACAGAGCCGGAACGGGTCGACCGCGCCGTCGGGGACGGCGATCGCGCGTTTGATGTCCTTTGCGAGATAGGGCTCGCGCTCGCGTGCCTCGCGTGCGGACAACACCTGAGCGGGGATGTCACAGGCGCGACACCCCTCGAGTTTCTGCTGGAAGTAGTCGTCCGAGTCTTCCGGCCGCTGAACGAACAGCCCGCCCGTCATTTCGATGCAGTGACCGGCGATGTCCTGCAGCACGCCGACCTCCTGGATGCACTCCCGTGCACTCGACTGATCGGATACGGCGTACCGACCACCGCTGTGGAGAAGACCGTGCATCCGGCCGGTCGTTCCGTGGGTCAGGTTCCCGCGCTCGACCAGCGTGACCTCGAGGCCGCGCATCGCCAGGTCGCGAGCGATTCCACAGCCCGTCGATCCTCCACCGAGGACGAGTACCTCCGTATCGGTTGCCATTTGCTACCTTCATCGTTAGGCCTCCCGTGTCTTTATTTTATCGGCGGTACCGGAACGCGATTACCTAACGGGATTTTTGCAAATCCTCATCGATTGATAGCCAACGGCAGCCATACATACGGAAATGTACAATTGTCCGGATTAACGGCCAACTATCGGGTATCAACCCCCGATATCTGGAATCAACAGTTCGAAACTGACCGAACTGAGATGATAGATATGTTATGGGTTGAGAAATGTTTATAACCATTGTATGTATTGTTTACCAGCAATGCGCTACCGCGGATAAAGATGGTGGCGTATGGACACCGCAAACGGGGTCACCACATCATGACAGACACATACGTTGGCGCAGTTGATCAAGGGACGACGGGGACACGGTTCATGGTCTTCGACCACGCCGGCCAGGTCGTCGCGAACGCGTACGAAAAACACGAGCAGATCTACCCGGAACCCGGCTGGGTCGAGCACGACCCGATGGAAATCTGGGAGAACACCAAGTCGGTGATTACGACCGCCCTCGGTCAGGCCGGTGTCAGTCCGGACCAGCTCGAGGCGATCGGCGTCACCAATCAGCGGGAGACGACGTTGCTCTGGGACGCCGACTCCGGCAAGCCGGTCCACAATGCACTGGTCTGGCAGGATCGCCGGACCACGAGCCGCGTGGAGGAACTCGAGGAAGACGATCTGGTCGGGACCATCCGTGAGAAGACGGGCCTCGAGGCCGACGCCTACTTCTCGGCGACGAAGGCCGAGTGGCTGCTGGACAACGCGGATCCGATCAAGATGGAGCGGACGCGTCCCGACGACATCAAAGACCGTGCAGCACGCGGCGACGTCCTCTTTGGGACCATCGACACCTGGCTGATATACAACCTGACGGGTAACCACATCACCGAAGTCACGAACGCCTCGCGCACGATGCTGTACAACATCCACGACCTCGACTGGGACGACGAACTCCTCGAGGAGTTCAACGTGCCACGTGAGATGTTGCCCGAGGTCCGCCCCTCGAGCGACGAGGACACCTACGGCACCACCAACGCCGACGGCTTCCTGGAGGCCGAAGTGCCTGTCGCGGGTGCACTCGGGGACCAGCAAGCGGCGCTGTTCGGCCAGACCTGTTTCGACGCCGGGGAGGCCAAGAACACCTACGGCACGGGCTCGTTCTTCCTGATGAACACCGGCGAGGAGGCCGTCGAATCCGAACACGGGCTCCTCACGACGATCGGGTTCCAGCGCTCGGGTGAACCCGTCCAGTACGCCCTCGAGGGCGCAATCTTCATCACCGGCGCGGCGATCGAGTGGCTCGAGGACATGTCGCTGATCGACGATCCGGCCCAGACGGCGGAGATGGCCCGCAGCGTCGACTCGACCGACGGTGTCTACGTCGTTCCCGCGTTCACGGGCCTGGGGGCCCCCCACTGGGATCAACGCGCACGCGGGACCATCGTCGGGATGACCCGCGGCACTCGCAAGGAACACGTGGTGCGAGCGACGCTGGAGTCGATCGCCTACCAGACACGTGACGTCGCCGAAGCGATGGAGGCCGACTCGGGCATCGACATGCAGAGTCTCAAGGTCGACGGCGGTGCCGTCAAGAACAACTACCTGTGTCAGCTCCAGTCGGACATTATCGGTTCGGAGATCGCCCGCCCGGTCGTCGACGAGACGACGGCACTCGGCTCGGCGTACGCTGCCGGGCTCGCCGTCGGCTACTGGGACGACGTCGAGGGGCTCCGGGACAACTGGCAGGTCGACCGCGAGTTCAACCCCGAGATGGACGAATCGAAAGCTGACGCAATGTACGGCCGCTGGAGCGACGCTGTCGAGCGATCGCTGGGGTGGGCGACTGACGGGGGAGAGTAGATGGTACTCGAGACGGCACTGGGGGATCCAGTGTTCTGGATGGCCGCCTTCGCGGGCGGCGCGTTTGCCGCCTCGATCGGTGCCCTCCCGGCGTTCGTCTTCACTGGGTTCATGGTCATCGCCGGGGAGATGCTGTCTCTCGGTGCCGACATTGGATCGGTAACAGGCCTGGTCGGCTTCGGCCCCATCTTCGGCCCCCACGTCTCGTTCGCGGGGGGTGCGGCCGCGGCTGCCTACGCCGCCAGACAGGGGTATCTCGACGACGGGAAAGATATCGCGAGTGCCCTCGGCACGCACAACGTCGACGTGCTCGTGGTTGGGGGACTGTTCGGGGTGTTCGGGTTTGCCTCAGTCGAGTTGCTGAACTTCTACGAGTTCGGGACCGACAACATCGCCCTGATGGTGTTCGTCTCCGCGCTCGTCCACCGAGTCGTGTTCGGATACAGCATCATCGGCGAGATCACGGGCAAGAACATCCTCGACATGAGCCCTGCCGAACGGGGAGAAGAGAACGCGCCTGGCATCTGGCTACCCTGGCAGTACAAACCCCAGGGTGTCGCCATGATCGGCCTCATCGGGGGGCTGCTCGGCGGGTTCATCTACCTCGAGACCGGCAGCGTCGTCCTGGTGTTCGGGATCAGTGCAGCCAGCCTGCTGTTTCTGAACCTCGGCATCGACGACTTCCCGGTCACCCACCACATCACGCTGCCCGGCGCAGTGGGCGCGTTCAGCGCCGCGGCGACGGGCTTCGGCCCGACGACGGCGATGGTGTTCGCCATCGTGTTCGGCCTCTTCGGTGCGTTCTCGGGCGAACTCTGTAACCGCGTGTTCTACGCCCATGGCAAGACACACGTCGACCCGCCGGCGTTCGGCATCGCGGCCTCGGGGCTGCTCGCAACCGTCCTGGTCATCGTCGGTGTCTTCGACGCCACGTTCTGGCCCACCTTCGGGTTCTAACGGGGCGACACCGCGATTTTTCTTTCACCCGGCGAGAGGGGTCGTTGCAGTCACTGACGGCCGAGCGCATGCCCCAGCGTCGGCGCTCGGTGGTGGGGAAACCAATGACCCGTCTCACTGGTCGGCGGCACCCGCGGGGCGGCGTCAGTCCTCGGCTACCTCACTCGCCCGAATCGTCACGACCGGCACGTCGGCCATCCTGACGACTTTCTCCGCGACGCTCCCGAGGAGGTATCGCTGGAGTCCACTCTGCCCGTGGGTGCCCATGACGATCATGTCGATGTCGTGTTCATCGGCGTACTCGAGAATGGCTTGGTGCGGTTTGCCGACCACCGTGACAGGGACAGTGTCGACGTCACCGAACTCGTCGGCGATCTCTTCGATCACCGTGGAGGCATGCGTTTCGAGAGCCTTCCTCAGTTCCCGGTGGTCCTCGGCCATCATGCCTGTCTGCGAGCCGTCGCCGCCACCACCCATCATGCCGGTCTGGGACTCGTCACCCCTGGGTTTCATCATCCCTGACGGAACGTCTTCATCCCCGCCTCCACCCATGTACCCGAAGTAATTCGAGTTGACCGCGTGTAAGACGTGGACTGTCCCATCGTACTGTTCACCGACCTCTCGAGCGTGTTCGAGGGCTGCGTTTGCGCCGCGGCTACCGTCGGTTGGGTACAGAATGTTGGTGTACATTGGGTGGTCACCGGTCTGTTTCATTACATACCACATCGACCACAATAGCGTTTGCCCTCCATCGAGTTACATGCTGACCCGTATTTCGGCCGTCTGTCCGTCCGCTGCCGGCCCCTCGGGTGCAACAATTATGTCGTCGCCGTGGATACCTCACGTCATGACAACGGTGGAGGGTTCGAGCCGGGTGGAACTGGTCGATAAGTGGAGTTGGGTCGTGGCGATGTCTGTCACGATTGCCCTCTTTACGATCAGTTTGCTGGCGACCCTCGACGCGCAGTTTAGCGCCGTCGCCGGTGCGGGTGCCGGGATCGGCGTCCAGTTCTTGTTGCCCTATCAGGCCCGCCGGTCGGCGGCCAGTACCCTCGAGGTCACGGACACGGACTCCGGAGACGAGGACGACGGGGTGCTCCACCAGGGAGCGACAGGCGGCGCCGTCTTCGTCGCCTCCATCGTCGCGGTGGCCGTGATGATCGTCGAGGGGAACTCGACCACTGCGCTGTGGGTTGGGGGGCTCGTGCTCGTCGTGATGTACGGCGTGTTGGCGACGGTCCTCGAG
Organism: Natrialbaceae archaeon Tc-Br11_E2g14; assembly: GCA_001564275.1. Lineage (GTDB taxonomy): Archaea > Halobacteriota > Halobacteria > Halobacteriales > Natrialbaceae > Natronosalvus. Next base: position 8,240 of record LKND01000096.1, read on the forward strand.
CGGGCACCGCTGTAGAACGACCCCGGCCACCGACCCACGCTCGCCCTCTGCTTGATGGAACGCTGTCGGGGGGTGCAGGGATGTCGGCTGTATACACACAATGCTTATACACGGTCGATGAGTCGGACCGCTTATGAGTTGGCGGCTCGGCCTCGAGGAACGGGACAAACGGAATCTGGCCCTCGCAACTGGCGTGATGACTCTCCTGCTTTTCGTGTATGCAGACGGCTCTCTCGAGGAACGCGCGATTGCCGCCGTCGTGGGTGGGCTCTTCGCGGCACTGGTGTTCGTGGTCGTCACCCTGGTCATCAACGTGTACAAGCCCGACCACTGGTGAGTGGGGATTTAAACCAGTCGACCACTCTCGGTTACCGGCATCGTTCTCGTCACGTCCTGGCGACCGCTTGCCACGGGATCGGTGCTCGTCGCCACCGTGGTACGCCACGTCCCCATCACGCAGTTCGGGGTAACCAGTTACCGATGATCGCCGACCCGGAAGAGCCACGCACTGGGGCTGGGCGACTGGAACCCGTATCAGTCCATCCCTTCTGGCGACCCTCGTACCCACTCCTCGAGCGTAAACTCGTCGTAGGGTGTCCGCTCGAGAAGGGTCCAGTCGTCGGGCTCCCAGTCGGGAAAGTGGGTGTCGCCCTCGTAGGTGCCCGGAACACGACTGAGGACCATTCGGTCGACCACCGGCTGAAAGAGCGTGTAGATGGCCTCTCCGCCGATGACGGACGCAGTGTCCGCCTCGAGTGAACGGACCGTCTCGAGTGCCTCCTCGACGTTGGCGGCGTGATGGGCGGACTCGATCTCGTAGGCGGATCGTGACCGGCTGAGGACGATCTGGGCTGAGCCAGGCAGGTCCTCGCGCATCGAGTCGAAGGTCCGTCGGCCCAGGATCACCGGTGCGTCGGCGATGCGGTTTCGATACTGTCGCTTGTCGGCGGGAATACTCGGCCAGGGCAACTCGCCGTCACGGCCGATCACACCGTTTTCGGCCACGGCAGCGACTGCGGTGAGTTCCATGTTCGCTGTATGGGTCGGCAGCTATTATAGTACCAAGTGAAACGATTGACACACCCTCACAGCGGTCGGCTCAGAACCGGTGAGAAACCGGTTCTGAGCCATGGTATCGTGAGGATGTGTGCAATGACGTTCAGTGGCTACTATAGAATCAGTGGCGTCACGGTGCCGATGACACCCGTCGGCGCCGGTGGGGTCTCGGTGTCGATAGTCCGGGCCCCTCGGTGGTCGTGAAGACACCGATCCCTATCAGACGACTTTAGTTTCCCCTCGAGCACCCTCACGTATGCACCCAGATCCGCCCCTGATTCTCGACATCGACGGCACGCTGACGCGATCGTCCGGTTGGGGGATCGATCCCCGGATCGTCGAACCGCTATTCAGCTGGGACGGTCCCGTCGTCATCGCGACTGGGAAGGCCTTCCCGTACCCGATCGCCCTCTGCACCTTCATCGGCATCCCCGAGCGCGTGATCGCTGAAAACGGCGGTGTCGTCTACACCGGCGACCGCGTCCACCACGCTGGCGATCCCGAGGGAGCAAGAGCCGTCGCTGAGGCCTACCGGGAGGCGGGATTCAGTCTCGGCTGGGGCGAGGACGACACCGTTAACCGCTGGCGGGAGACCGAGATCGCCGTCAACCGCGAGCAACCACTGACGCCACTGCAGGATCTCGCGGCCGAACACGGCCTCGAGGTGCTGGACACCGGCTACGCCTACCACGTCGTGAGCCCGGACACGAGCAAGGGAACGGGCGTCGAGCGACTGGCACAGTCGGTCGGGTTCGACCTCTCGAATGCCGTCGCGGTGGGCGACTCCGAAAACGACGTCTCGACGTTCGAAGCAGTGGGTCGGAGTTTCGCCGTGGCAAACGCTGACGATGCGGCGACGGCGGCGGCCGACGTGATCCTCGAGGGCGAACACGCCGAGGGAACGTTGGCCGTCCTCGAGCGCGTTCGCGAACGGTAATCGGGTGTCGGTGGGACACCACACGCCTTTTACACCCGGCCGTCCAACCGCTGATCAACATGAGTGACGCCGCGGACTCCGGGACGCTCGAGGCTGTCGACGACGGGGCCGTCGGTGCCGAGGGTGACGACCGGAGCGAGACCGATCCGGTCGACTCGGCTGCCGACGGCGGGGGTCCGATGCAGGTCGATTCTCCGGATTACCACAACGTGAACCACACGGCCGCTCAAACCTGTGGCTGGACGGCGAACGCCCTCCGTGGCGAGGGCAAGTGCTACAAGAACATCTGGTATGGAATCGAGTCCCACCGATGCATCCAGATGACGCCTGTCGTCCGCTGTAACGAGCGGTGTGTCTTCTGCTGGCGCGATCACAACGGCCACGCCTACGAACTCGAGGGCGTCGAGTGGGACGATCCCGAGGCAGTCGTGGACGCCTCGATCGAATTACAGCGCAAACTCCTCTCCGGGTTCGGGGGCAACGACGAGGTGCCCCGGTCGGCGTTCGACGAGGCGATGGAACCCCGCCACGTCGCGATCAGTCTCGACGGGGAGCCCTCGCTGTATCCGTACCTTCCCGAGTTGATCGAGGCGTTCCACGATCGGGACATCACGACGTTTCTCGTCTCGAACGGGACCCGCCCCGAGGTGCTCCGGGAGTGCGACCCCACGCAACTCTACGTTAGCGTCGACGCCCCCGAGCGGTGGACGTTCGACCAGGTGGTGAAGGCCATGGAGGACGACGCCTGGGAGCGCCTCGTGGAGACGATGGACGTCCTGGCGGAAAAAGACGAGACACGAACCGTCCTTCGGACGACACTCGTCGACGGCGAGAACATGCGAGATCCAGACTGGTATGCCGCGTTCTACCAGCGAGCGGACCCCGATTTCGTCGAACTCAAGGCCTACATGCACGTCGGCCACTCTCGGGGGCGGCTTGATCGCTCGTCGATGCCCGACCACGAGGACGTGGTGGCGTTTGCCCACGAGGTCGCCGAGCACATGCCCGCGTTCACCGAGGTCAAGGAGGTACCGGCCTCCCGAGTCGCTCTGCTCTCGAAGACGGCCGACACCTGGGTGCCGAAACTGCGGAAAGAGAGCGAGTTCTGGGAGCGCGATCCGATCACGGGCGATTGAGACGGATTGGTGTAGCCGTTTGCCGGTGATTGCCCATCTCGGGGTCGACACTCACCGGGAAGAGACGACAGCGAACCGTATGAAACGGGTTACAGTGACCACTGATCCGAGTTACACACCTATCGCGACGCAGTCTTGGGATAGGAGTGCAGTGACTTACGGTGGCCACTGTGGTGTGATTTGATCACGGTGTCGGTGTGCCTGTCGTAAGACGCGGCTTGGATGGGGTGCCGGACTCTGTTGAAACCCTTGGTTGGTGATCGGTTTTCGGAGTCGCGCTGAATACAGGGCGCGAATACAGTATCGAACCAACTTTCAATTCGGGTCAGTCAAATCGGTCAGTACAGAGAATGAAGACGACGAACAATACATATTCGTACAACGCTCTTCCGTAGGAGATTGTTGATA
>LKND01000097.1 GCA_001564275.1 Natrialbaceae archaeon Tc-Br11_E2g14
CCCCGAACCGGCCTGGCGAGAATTCTACACCACCGCCCGCATCGTCGAGGCACTTCGGGATCTCGACGTACTCGACGAGCTCCACGTCGGCCCGGACGCCATCGCGAGCGAGCAGCGACTCGCGGTGCCACCCAAACCGGAGATCGATCGGTGGTACGATCAGGCCGCAAGCGACGGCGTCGACTCCGACGTGCTCGAGTCACTCGAGGGCGGTTTTACCGGTGCCGTCGCGGTCCTCGATCAGGGGGAGGGGCCCACCGTTGGGCTTCGGGTGGACATCGATGGGTTGCCTCGAACCGAGTCCGACGACCCGGACCACGAACCCGCCGCCGAGGGCTTTCGCTCCGAACACGAGGGAGCGATGCACGCCTGCGGGCACGACGCCCACGCGACCCTCGGGGTGGGCGTCATCGACGCCATCGCCGACAGCGATTTCCAGGGGACGCTGAAGGTCTTCTTCCAGCCCGCAGAGGAGGTTATCGGCGGCGGGAAGTCGATGGCCACGAGCGAGCACATCGAGGACGTCGACTCCCTGCTGGCCGTCCATATCGGTCTCGACCACCCCACGGGAGCGGTCGTCGCCGGGATCGATGGCTTCCTGGCGGTGGCCCACCTCGAGGCGACCTTCACGGGCGAACCCGCTCACGCGGGCGCTCGGCCGGAGGAGGGTGCGAACGCTAACCTGGCACTCGCGACGGCGGTCCAGAACCTCTACGCCATTCCCCGACACTCCGGCGGTGAAACGCGGGTTAACGCGGGACTCATCGAGGGTGGCTCGGCAGCGAACATCATCTCGGAAGAGGCCCGCATCGTTGCCGAAGTCAGGGGCGAGACGACCGAGCTGATGGAGTACATGCGAGGGCACACTCGCCGCGTCCTCGAGTCCGCCGCGGCGATGCACGACTGTGACGTGGAGATCGAACTGGGGGCGGAGGCCCCGAGTGCGACGAGCGATCGGGAACTGGCGTCGATCGTCGGTGACGTGGCGAGCGAGACGGCGGGTATCGAGCGCGTACTCGAGGGCGACAAACTCGGCGGGAGTGAGGATGCGACGTTCCTCATGCAGGCGGTTCAGGACCGCGGCGGGTTGGCGTGTTACGTGGGTCTCGGGACCGATCACCCGGGTGGCCACCACACCTCGACGTTCGACGTCGACGAGGCGAGCCTCCGCCACGGTGTCGACGTCTTGGCTGGGGCCCTCGAACGGATCAGCCTCGAGCAACCCAGTTCGTGATCGGAAGCCACGAGTATTCCGGCTCGATCGTGACTCGCGCCCACGAATCGGTAGAACGGGTGCGGTGGCTATAGGGTGGTTCTGGCGGCTCTTGACTCCCTCCACACGACTAAAGTCGTGGGCGTTCGCCTTGAAATTCTGTAAGGTTGTTGGGGAGGCGAAGGGGTGTGGGTTCGGGTCTCAGTAGCCACCGCCGTCGTCATCGTAGCTGTCGTCGTCGCCGTCGTCATCGTGCTCGCCCTCGAGGTGAATTTCGCCGATCATCTGGACTGAGTGAGGCTCACAGACGTACTCGTAGGTCCCCGTGACCTCGAACGTGAACTCGTACTCGTGCCCTTCCCCCTCGAGGTCGGTGTGTCCGTCCCAGTCGGCACCGTCGGGCATCGACGCTGGGGAGACGTTGTGATCCCCGGCATCCCAGTGCCACCGGACGGTGGTACCAGGATCGATTCGCACGGCAGCGGGCTCGAAGGTGTGGTCACCGCCTGGCGCAACGGTCACCTCCACGTGGGTCTCTCCGGTGGCGTCGTGGACGGCTTCCTCTTCGTCGTCGTGATCGTCGTCATACCCGTCATCGTCGTCGTGGTCTTCATCGTGATCGTGGTCATACCCGTCATCGTCGTCGTGCCCGTCACCGTCATCGTCGTCGTGATCTTCATCGTGGTCGTCGTCATACCCGTCATCGTCGTCGTGCCCGTCACCGTCATCCTCGTGATCGTCCCCTGCACCAGCGTCGTCGTCATCACCAAGACAGCCGGCGAGGATCGCAACGCCGCCAATGCCCAGTGTACGGAGCGCCGTTCGCCGCGAGTGGTCTCGTCCCATGGGCGTGGCTTTGACCACGGGTTGAATTGATCAATTCCTAACAGTGTCAAGCTCACGTCGAGCGGGCGATAGGCGAGCCCTGCGCCGTTATCAGTACTTCGGATCGGCACCCGTCGTCTCGTAGACGGCTGCCATCAGGTCGTCGCGCTCGGCCTGCCAGGCCTCGAAACCGTCGGGGCTCGAGGGATACGCCTCGTAGTGGGCGAGGATCTCGTCGGCCCGCCGTTTCGTCTGATAGAGGTTCCAGATGGTGCCCCAGTGGCCACGGCTCTTGAGCAGGGACTCGAGTTTGAGTTTGAGGCCGATGTCGGTACTCCCGGAATAGAGGGCTTCAGCGAGTTTATCGCCGGGCATCGCCGCCAGCAATCCCATCAGGTCGTCGACATCGACGGCCGTCGAGAGGATGTTGTAGACATCGAGGGCGGCGTAGCGAGCCCCGTAGTGGTCCATCACCCGTTCGTTGTATCGCCAGAGCATCGCTTCGCTCAGGTCGCCCTCCTCGAGACCCGTGATGGCCTGCTCGCCGGCATACTTGCCCGCGTAGGCAGCCCCAGCGATTCCGCCGCCGGTCGTCGGATTCACGTGGCCGGCAGCGTCGCCGACGGCGACGAATCCCGGGTGGACGGCCGAATCGTAGGGTCGGCGGGTCGGCAGCGCGGCCCCGAGTTTGTCCTCGACTTCCGCGCCCGCGAACTCCGGACGAGCCCTGAGGTCGCGCTTGAGATCCTCGACGAGTTTCATCGGCTGTTCGGTCATCTGGAAGCCCAGACCGGCGTTGATCTCCGTGTCCGTGCGTGGGAAGTACCAGAGGTAGCCCGCCGCTCGCTCGGTCGGCTTGAAGACCAGCGCGTCCGACCATTCGACCGGTTCCTCGACGTGGACAATCTCGCGGTAGGCCGAACAGAACTGCGAGTAGTTGACGTTGGTGTCGAACGTGGAGCCGTCGAACGTGACCGTATCCTGGAGCAGGGAGAGGGAGCCGGCCCCGTCGACGACCAGCTCCGCCTCGTAGGTAATCGGGTCACCGCGGGAGATGGCTCGAACGCCCGTCACTCGCCCATCGTCGGCCTGAGTGACGTTCTGAACGACCGTCTCGTAGTGGAACTCGGCGCCGGCGCTCGCGGCCCCCTCGATGATCCGGCGGCCGTACTTCCAGCGATCGATGACCGCCAACTCTCCCGGAATGGGTATCTCGAGGACGGTGTCCTCCTGGGGAATCTCGAACCGGCCGTGAGTGACGTCCGTGTTGGTGAACGCGGGCTCGAGTTCGGATTTCGGAATCTCGGATGGGAACGCATCGGCCCCCTTGAGGGCGTCGCCACAGGCGATGTGACCGGCCTCCTGTTCGGTCTTGCGCTCGAGTACGATCACGTCGTAGCCCGCGTTGGCGATGGTCGCCGCGGCGTAACACCCTCCTGTTCCGGCACCGACGACGACCACGTCGGGGGTGTAGGTCCCCTGTCTGGTCGCCGTCGCCGACTGCTCCATACTGCTCATACCGCGACAGTCTTGGCCGTGGGAAGAAAACGTTTTTCGTGCGCTCGCAGCGCTCTTGCCCGCGGACCGCCAATTTCGTTGCCGGAAGGCCGACGGAAGCTCCGTAAAGAGTTTTAAAACGGTCTTTCGTATCCGCGGGTATGACCGAGTACACCGTCGAGTTCGTGGGCACCGGCGAGAGCATCACCTGTTCGGACAAGGAGACGATACTCAGCCGCTGTCTCGAGGCGGGTATCGCCCAGGAGTACTCCTGTCGCGTCGGCATGTGCCTGGCCTGTTCGGCCGAAATCCTCGAGGGCGAGGTGACACAGCCCGCCGCACGCGGACTGACGGCTGCCGAGGCGGAGCGATACGCGCTGACGTGTATGGCACGGCCACAGTCGGATCTGAAACTCGAGCGCGGGAAGTATCCCCCGAGTATCGAGGCGGACCTCGAGGGGAGCGACCCGGAGGCGGCGGCTGACGACTGACCACATCGACGGGGCCGGCGACTGGTTGCGTTCGTGAAGCCGGTTTCCGCGGGAGTCCCTGCCTACATTCACCTGTCTGACCCAACCGCGGTGCAGGCGCGAACACCGGCGGCCCTGCCATCCCAGGCTCCGAGCCGACGGTCACAGGATCCCGCGGTCGTGCGTCGGCCATACACGCCCACGACAGCTACTGCGCCCTGTGGCCCAACTGTCGACCATGACAGACCGATCGAGACGCGCCGTCCTCGCCACCGCTGGCAGCGCGGTGGCCGCCATCACCGTCGCGGGCTGTCTCGGTGACGACGGAGACGGGCTCTACGAGGACGACGACGCCGAATCGGCCGACGCCATGGGCAACGCCACGTCTGCGGACCTCGCCAGCCTCGAAGCCGACGAATCCGCCGTCGAGGCGACCGCGTTGCCGATCGCAGATCCCTCACTTCCACTCTCGTACGAACCCGAGGTCCTGCGAGAAGAGACGATCAGCGGCGGGGTTCCCAAGGACGGCATTCCATCGATCGACGAGCCCACGTTCCAACCGGCAACGGGTGCGGACAGTCGAATGGACGACGGCGATCCGGTCTTCGGCGTGGAAATCGACGGCGAGGCCCGTGCGTATCCACAGTCGATCCTGGTCTATCACGAGATCGTCAACGACGACATTGGCGGCGAGTCGGTCGCCATCACGTACTGCCCGCTGACTGGCACCGCCATGGGATTCTATCGAAACGACGTCGAGTTCGGCGTCTCCGGGAACCTGGTTAACAGCAACCTCATCATGTACGACCGCGAGGACGACAGCCGATGGCCACAGATGCTCGGAACGGCCATCGATGGCCCACTCGAGGGGGCTTCACTCGAGGAGTTCCGGATCCACTGGGTGCCCTGGGAGCGGTGGCTCGAGGCCCACCCCGACTCCGAGGTCCTCACCGAGGACACCGGCTTTGCCCGGGATTACGGGAGCGATCCATACGGCGCATACAACCCGCGAACGCGGTATTACGAGCCCGAAAGCGAGCCGATGTTCCAGCCCCTGGACGAGGACGACCGACACCCACCAAAGCGGATGACCCTCGGCGCGCGACCGCCGGAGGGGCCACTGGCTTTCGATCTCGAGGTCGTCGCGGAGGCGGGGTTGGTCGCCCTTGAGCTCAATGATAGGGGCGAGACCAACGTGACCACCGGCGAGGCCCAGGGTGGCGGGGACGCGGTCGCGCAGTTCATCGCCGTCTACGAGGACCGTCTCGACACCGTCCACCTCTATCGGGGCGACGGCGACCCCTACGCCCACGAGGACGGTGCGATCGTCGACGGTGACGGCGAGTCCCACGCCCCCGGCGAGGTCCCCCTCGAGTCGGTGTACGCCTACGACGCCATGTGGTTCGCCTGGATGGGCTTTTATCCGAACTCGATCGTTGTCGACTGACCACCCATGACAGCACCGACAGCCGACCCAACACTGATCGACGGTGTCCGCGACCGGGCGAGTCAGACCCTTCGTGCCACGCGGGTCGTCGTCGGCCGTCTCGACGGCCTCGCTGTCGCTGTCGTGACCGCATTTGGCTACCTGCTGGCGTACCTGTGGATGACCGACCACCTCCAATTCCGGTCCGGTACTGGGCTCTCGTGGTTCGTGGTCGCCGACCCGACCAGCCGGCTGTTCGACCGTCGCGGTCCGTTCTCGTTCGAACCGATCGCCGTCCTCGAGTTCGGCGTGGGGACCCTGCTGGTCTCCCCTGTCGACCTGGCGCTCGGACTCACGCTCGCGGTGCTGGTCGGCCTGAACCTCGCCTTCGCGACCCTGGCGGCCGTCCAGCCGGCGTCCTGTGGCTTCGGTGCGGGTGCTGGCTTTGGGGCGGCCGTCCCGGCCCTGCTCTCCGGCTCCGTCTGCTGTGCGCCGATGTTGATCCTGATCCTGGGTATTCAGGCGAGCGGGACGCTCCTGACGGTGTTGCCGTGGCTGTTGCCCGTTGGTGTGACCCTCCTGCTCGCCAGCCTCGTGTACGTCGCCGGGATGATCGATCTGACGGCCGCCACACGAACGAAAACCGAGAGGAGTCGGCGTTGAACGCCGCCTTGGGCCGTCGCTTCGTCTCGGCCGGCACAATCGCTCCCGAGGACTGGCTTCTCGGACCCATCGTAACCACTCGAGGTCGATGGACAGAGCAAGTTCCGGGTGACAGTCGACCGCTCTCGAGATGGACGGCCCGTCAGTCGACGAAGTCGATATCCTGTCCGTGGCCCTGTGGCTGGACGGCTTCGCCGTCTGGTCGGCCGTAGATCTGTGGTGACTCGACGCCCGTCACGACGATCATGGTGCGCATACGCCCCTCGAGGGATTCGTCGATGGAGGTTCCCCAGATGATGCGTGCGTCGGGGTCGATTCGGTCGTATATCTCCTCGACGACACCCTCGGCTTCCTCGATGGACATGTCGTTGCCACCGGTGACGTTGACCAGCGCGGAGTTCGCCCCCGAGATGTCGACGTCGAGCAGCGGACTCCGCAGGGCGGTCTTTACGGAGTCCTCGGCTTTCGCCTCCGAATCGGACTCCCCGAGGCCGATCATGGCGACGCCGCCCCGTTCCATCACGGTGCGGACGTCGGCGAAGTCCAGGTTGACGAGGCCGGGTTTCGTGATCAGTTCGGTGATTCCCTTGACCGAACGCATCAGCACCTCGTCGCTGACCTTGAACGCTTGTTTGACGGGGAGCTTACCCACCGAATCGAGCAGGCGGTCGTTCGGCACGACGATCACGGTGTCGCTCACGTCACGCAATCGCTCGAGGCCAGCCTCGGCGTTCGTACGCCGGACCTCGCCTTCGGCCGTGAAGGGCGTGGTGACGATCGAGATGGTCAACGCACCTGACTCGCGAGCGGCCTTCGCGACGACGGGTGCCGAGCCGGTGCCGGTGCCGCCACCGAGGCCAGCGGTGACGAACACCATGTCCGCGCCGTCGATGGCGTTGTAGATGTCCTGTTGGCTCTCGAGGGCGGCCTCCTCGCCGACCTGGGGCAGCGAGCCCGCCCCGCGACCGGAGGTCTTCTGTTCGCCCATCAGGATCTTCGTGTCGGAGTCGATCTCCACGAGGTGCTGGACGTCGGTGTTCGCGGCGACGAGCTTTGCGCCGTGGATCCCCTCCTCGTTCATCCGGTGGACGGTGTTGCCGCCAGCGCCGCCACAGCCGACTACAGTGATGTTCGTCTGGAGGTCGTCGAGGACGTCGAGCAACTCCTCGTCGGTCATGGTGCCGGTGGTCGAGTCCTCGGAGCCGGCGCCGTGGGGCGATTCCTCGGCTTCACTGAAGGCCTCGTCGTCGCCATCCTCGGCCTCGTCGATGGCGTTTTCGACAATTGAGTCCATTCTTGCCACTTCCTAACAGATGGAGTATTATTATCTTTCCCCCAGTAGTCAGACGCTTGTCTGACATAGTAATAGAATATTACGTATCGGATTCCATTCATTCAGCTACAGCTTCAAGTATTTCGAATACAAGTCCTACTCTCGAGTAAATGGAACGTCGAGCGCGAACGACCTCGTTCGTTCGCGACACACCTCCTCGGGCTCGATGACCTCGCCGTCGACGGTGACGGCGTCCCCATCCGCCAGGGTGCCGAAGGCCGGACCCTCGGGGACCCCCGCCGCACGAGCCAGTGCGGGATCGAAGGCGACCTCTCGAGCGACGACGACGTCCTCGTCGACGGCCACCTCGTCGTATCGATTCGTCAGGATGGTACACACCGCCTCGAGAATCGTCCGTGCCGCCTCGTTCGCGGTGGCGTCGTCCATCTCGGGGCTGGTGCCCCCTGCATCCCCATCCTTCATCGGGAGCGCCGCCCGCCCGCCAACGCGACTCCCGCCATTTCGCGTCTCGAAGGCAACGGCCTCGCCCTCGAGTGTCGCCCACACACCGTCGGGATCGACCCCCTCGGCGGCCGCGACCAGATCGCCGGGAAGGTCGACGACGTCGAAGTTCTCCCCGCGAACGTCTCCAAATCGGACGCCGGTATCGACGTCGCCGAGGCGGGTTTCCACGGCTTCGACCAGATCCAGCGAGCGGTCGCCGACTTCGCGGACCCAGGTCTCGCTCACGACACGGTAGCCCAGATCGGCGATCACGGCCTCGAGGTCGTCGCGGCCGGGCCACTCCCCATCGATGACCGCGTGCGTCGCCCCGCTGGCGGTGAACGCCGTGTCGATCAGGTCCCGATGGGCCGCCGGATCACCCAGGGACTCGAGTGCCCAGTCGGCCGCGACGTGGCCGACGGTCCACGGCGTGTCGCGGACGATGCGTTCGAATCGGGGAACGTAGTGGTTGCCGCCGAAGCCGACCAGCTGACGGGGACCATGCGGGTCGACGCCGGCGAGTTCGAGGATGGACGTCGCGACGGCGCAGGCCCCATCTGGGTCCGCCCACTGGGCTTCCTCGCTGCCGAGTTCGGCGAACAGCGACGGGCAGCCCACGTCGGTCGGTCCGTGATGGGTGCACTCGAGGCCCGTATCGTAGCCATCCGGTGCGTGTCGATCGAACGCCTCGAGAACCTGTGCGAGGGCGTTCGGACAGGCGTCGGCGACTGCGTGGTCCGAGCCGCCGAACTCGCCGGGCCCGAAATTCCCGGTACAGTGTGCCGTGAGCAGGGGACCCGTGCCCCCGGAGTGACGAGAGGCAAAGACCAGCAGGTCGGGAATCTCGGTGAACGCCTCGGCGGGGCGTTCCAGTTCGAGGTGTAGCGCGTCGAACGAACGCAGTTCGAATTCCTCGAAGCGGTAGTAGGTGCCACCGCCATCAGCGTCGGGTCGGCTCTCGTCCTGTCTGCCCTCCCAGTCACGGCGGTCGCGCAGCTGCTCGCAAATGTGCCTTGAGGCTCGGTCGGCGCGGCTTTCGACGATCGCGATCACGGCCCGAGTTCGGTAACGGACGCCTGAATACCCTGCGTTTTAGGCCCGTGGAGGTCCTACCCTATTCATGATCGACCGGGTGCTGGTGCCGATGGACGGCTCGGAAATGAGCGAACACGCCCTCGAGTTTACGCTGGCGGCACATCCCGAGGCAGAGATAACCGTGCTTCACGTCGTCGGTGGGCCGAGCCCGCACATGGCGGAGGCGACAGGACTGGCGCTTGCGGAGGATCTCGACGTTGCGGCCCAGGAAAAGGCCCAGCCGGTGTTCGACACCGTCGCGGCGATCACCGAGGAACACGACGCCGATGTCGATACGCTCGTTGCACTGGGCCTCCCCGCTCGAGCGATCGTCGAGCGCGCGGGGGAGTACGACCTGGTCGTGATCGGTGCCCACGGCCGAGGGCTGGGGGCACGGCTCCTGCTCGGGAACGTGGCCGAGACGGTGACGAAGCGGTCGCCGACGCCAGTGACGATCGTCAGGTAAGCCGACAGCTGAGACGGTCCGGCATCGTTCGTTGCCAGTGATCGTCGCTCCGCCGGAGCGATCACCGATAATACACTACGACGATGCCTACGACACGACTCCACACCCTCACAGCGCCGCCTTTCAGAACCGACTCGTCGCCGGTACTGCGCCATGCTGGCTGGGGGTGTTTGCAATGGCTCCAGGAGCAACTGTGGTGAGTGGTCGGCCTCAGCGCCGATCCATCCGACTGATCCACTGCTCGGGCGCGTCCAGTTCTTCGTCCGTCGGGAGCGAGGCTGGGCCATCCCAGACGCGGCTCGCGAACGTGAGGTCTCGAGCCTCGACGACGCCCTCGAAGAACGCCTTCCCCCGTTCGTACTGTTTGCGCTTGAGTCCAAGGCCCAGCACGCGCCGGAACAGTCGCTGGACCGGCCCGCGACCCTGCCGGCGCTCGTCGAGCTTTCGACGCAGATCCTCGTACTCGTCGTCGAACGCGTGGTCCATCAGCAACTCGGCGTAGCCCTCGACGACCGTCATCGTCGCGTTCAGTTCGCGGAACGCCTCGCGGTCGAACGCGCCCGTTGAGAGGGCGTCGATCCCCTCCTGCATCCGGTCCTCGAGGTGTGCCGAGAGCCAGGGTGCGGCCCCGAACTCGGCGGCGTGGGTCACCTCGTGGAAGGCGATCCAGCGGCGGAATCGGTCGGCGTCGACCGCGAGGACGTCGGCGGCCTTGAGGATGTTCGGGCGAACGAAGTAGAGTGCGTGGTCCTCGTCGGGAGTGTCCGCCAGCAACAGGGGGTCGTACTGCCCCAGAACGTTGCGTCCGAGGAAGGCGAGCAACACGGTCATGGTGCCCGTGTTGATCGTGCGGGCAGCCCCAGGGAACGCCCCGAGCTGGTTTTCCATGGGGCGCATCACCCGTTCGAAGGTGGCGATATTCGCGTCGATCCAGTGGTGGCGGTTCTGGATCTCGACGACCTCGGGCACCTCGAACTCGAGGCCTGCGGCCTCGCCCACTGCCTGTCGAGCGTCGCGGACGTCACGGGCGTAGGCAGCTTGCTCCTCGGCCGGGACGTCGAGCGAGCCGGGATCCGTCGCGGCCTTGGCGGCGTCGGCGGCGGCCGTCCAATCGACGGCGTCGCTGCCGGAAGCACCGGCGACCGCACGCACGCTCCGATAGAGATTCACAGCGGTGGTAGGCGGAGACAGGGCAAAAGGGTTCGGTCGTCGATGACGTCCCCGTCGCCCATCGACGCCTGTCCACTCCACTCGAGGCTCGATCAGGCCCACACCTCAGGCGTGAGACGGACTGTCAACCCAGGGACAGTATTTTGTACCACACCCGCAACGACCGTGGTATGGGCGCCGTCTTTCCCGAGCGGCTCGTCACCGACCGTCTCCGCTTCCGTGCCGCGGGTCCCGAGTCGATCGACCACGAAACGCTGTACGAGGCCTACAGCGGGCCGGGTCTCGAGCGGGTGATGGCTCACGTGCCCCTCGAGCCATACGAGACCCGCCGGGAAGTGCTCGAGTTCCTGGAATCTGTGGCCGAGGGTCGGGCCGAGAATCGGGCAGCGACGTACGCGATCTATCCCCGAGAAGGTGAGGATGGGGCGGGCGAGCTCGCCGGGACGACGACGCTGTTCGTCGACTGGGAGTGCCGGCGGGCCGGACTGGCCATCGTCCTCCGCGAGCGGTTCTGGGGACGGGGCTACTCCGGGGAGCGAGCCGGGGCCCTGCTGGCGGTGGCCTTCGACCGACTCGACCTCGAGGTGGTCGGTGTCTCGTGTTTGCCCGCGAACGAGAACTCTCGGCGAGCCATCTCGCGGTACGTCGAGCGGTACGGCGGCTGCTACGACGGTCGCCATCGCAACGCCCGGACGCTGGACGACGAACCGGTGGATCTCCATCGGTACAGCATCACCCGCGAGCAGTATCGGGAGGCCGAACCCGCACTCGAGTCGGTTGACGACGAGGCTTCGTGACCGATTCGGGCAGACCAGTTGCGCGAGGTCTCGAGGAGGCCCCCAAATACGCAGTGCCATGGACGACTACCCGGTGACCGACGCACGACTGGCGATCCCCTGACCAACCCAGAACCGACACACGACTGCACGCCCCCACGAGCAACCTACGCAGACACACCGACTCACAACCGACGAACGAGCATGCCCGACAACCCACTGTTCCCGACCACGATCGAAACCGACCGCCTGCGCCTCGAGGC
>LKND01000098.1 GCA_001564275.1 Natrialbaceae archaeon Tc-Br11_E2g14
CACCGTCGTAGCGCGCGGGATCGGCCGCGTGGACGTTGCCCAAAAAACAGTCCCTGAACCCGATCCGACGGGTGACCGGATCGGGATCGACATAGCCCACCGGCCGCACGAAGGAGTTGGGTTCATCAACAGTGTCGGCACCGTCCTGCCGGGACATACACCTTGCTATGCGATTGCGCGAAATGAGTAATTGGACACCCCATCAGCGTGGTGTCCGTCCGAGCTCTCGGGAATCAGCGAAACGCTCGATTAGATTCGGCCGACGTTCTCGACGGTGACGCTTTCGACGCCCTCGACCTCGTTGAAGGTCTCTTCGACGCCCTCGGTGCCGCCGGCACCGTCTGGGACGATCACGGTCGGGTAGAGCGCGACAAGGCCGAAGGCGACTTCTTCACGCTCGACGCCGTTGATCTTCGCCCCCTCTGTGAGGGCGTTCTCGAGGCGCTCCTGGAGCGCGTCGAGATCGATTTCTGGACTCTGCGGCATGACCTTGATTTTGGCTGCGACTTTTCCCATGGTTGCTCAGGGGCCCGTGAACCCACAGTCAGGGCACTGATAGAGGTTGCTCTGTTTGCGACACTTGGCACAGCGGTAGATCTGTTTGCCACACTCTGGACACTTGAACGCAGCAGCGTTGGTGCCCGCGATGTTGATCCCACAGGAGACACAGGATCGAGTCTCCCGTCGGTCCGTGGAACTCATACCCCGTAGTTCCGTCCCGGCGCTTTTAACCGTTGTCTTTCGACACTCGAACGCTCCGTTCCCAGCGGCCTGCGATTGGCGGTCGCGCCCGGATATAGTAGCCAATACTGCAGCCACCGATAGTCAGGACGTGCTCGGTCACGAGTCGGATCGACGATCACCGGGTTCCCAGTTTCAATCGTTACCGCAGCCGTGTGGGCATGATCGACCCTCGTTCGATCGTTCCCTCAATCTTCTCCGTGAGTTCGTCCTCGCTCAGATCGGTTGCCAGATACGCCTCGACCCAGACAGACTCCACGTACCAGGTCGCCAAGGTTGGACCGTCGGCACTCGCCGTCGCCGTTACCGTCATCCGCTCGAGATGGCGATCGTGGCCCGCCTCCAGCAATGCCGCATAGGCGAACCCGATCTGCGCTGCTTCTGCCTCGTAGGATCCGACAGACCGCGCGTCGGTGATGTGTTCGACGAGGAGGTCCTCGCCCTCGACCGTTACCGAGACCGTGATATCGTGGTCAGCCTCGAGTGCGTCGACCATCGCCTCGATATCCGTCTCGAGGTCCAACTCACCGCTGCCTTGGGCATCTGTGGCCCCATCCGAGTCAACAGGATCGAGCATCGAGGGCGGTGTGGTCGGATCATCGCCAACCCTCTCGTTCCCGACAGGTTCATTCGAGTCATCCCCGGCAAGGGGAACCAGGGGTGACGGTCCGGCACTGCCCCAGGCGAGTCCGGCCACGATCACGAGAATCGTCCCGAGTAACAGTGCGACGGTCGTGTATCCGACAACCCGGTGTCGGCGTGGTACTCGGTTGGCCACTGAAGGTGCCGATGGCGTCGCCGAACGACCCAGAGAGCTCATCATCCGCCCTGAGGAAAGCGGTCAAAAAAAGGACGAAAGGCGGTTACATTCGAAAGCCCACGTTGACCCGACCGTATCGAGAGCGGTCCGCGGGCAGCTTTCGCCTGGGGCGGAAACGGTATCGTGGCTACTGCAGGGTATTGGATACAGTCTCACGAGACCACGATTCGAAACCGGTCCTGGACCCGCTCGCTGTGCGGGTATGGATGTCGGTTCTTACGGTTTACCATCTCCCGGTGATTACCGGGCCTAAGACGGCCAATCACCAGGAGACCATTGCAGCTGGCCGTCTCAACTGTTACTCCCGTCCACGGCGTTCGGTGCCCAGGTGGTGACGACGCATCGATAACTGCTGATTACCGCCAGCTAACGGGTTTTGGTGTCGATAATCACGTGATTACCGGAGAATGAGGTGCTCAATAGGGTATCACCGGTATTAGCTAGCGCCCAGCCAGAATCAACGGGACCATGAGGACGCCCATGAGATGTACCCTGCGCGCCCGGAGGCGCACGGGGACCATCCCTACCAGAGCTGCGAGCCCGAACACGGCCACCCCCGTCTTCCCGGTGAAGAGAAACGACAGGATCACCAACACGGACAGGACAGCGGTCGAGATTTTCCAGTACGCCACACTCCCCACGAGCTCGAGATACACGTCTCCCGCCACGAGCACGATCACGAAGCCGATACAGCCGGCGAGGAGGACGCCGCCCAAGAGCAGCGGCAACGCAGTCTCGAGCGGCGCAGCGGTACTCTCGAAGGCGACCATCACCCCAGTTCGGGGCTGGCCGATGGCGACGAGCGCGAACAGGGCGAAAATGGTGTTTGCCGTGTCGACACCGCTCGTCGCCACGATGTACCCGCGGTCGGTGACCCCGTTTGGAAGGAATACGAGGACCGCCACGGCGGCGATGGCTGCCGAAATCCCCGGGAGGTAGCCGACGACCGCACCCGCAAGTGCCCCGGCAACGGCCGTCCAGGCCAGCAGGGGGTGGCCCATCCGTATCCCATCGTTGGTCTGCGGAGGAACCCCACCACCTCGAATCGCATCGATCAACACCGGGGCACCGAACAGGCCTGCAAAGAGCGGCGCGAGCATGCCGCCGGCCTCGAGCGGAGAAGCCGGCGTGAGATCCAGTGTTGCCCATCCCAGGACCCCCGCGAGAACGAACGAGAGTAGCCCAGCCCCCCGACGAAACCAGGTGTACTCCGAGAGAACCAGGGCGGTGGCGATCGCGAGCAGGAGCACCGACAGATGATCGCGCAGCGTGGGATAGATCGCGGTCACACCCATCGTGACGGGAACCGCGAGGGGGATCGCCACGAGGACCGCGAGGAGACTGCCGAGGGCGGACAATCGGATGGCCTCGAAGCCCCGGCCGTCGAGCACCATTCGATGACCCGGCAGGGCCGTGACCGCCATTTCGGCGTCGGGCACACCCAGCGCCATCGCCGGAACGGCGTTGACGAACGTGTGCACCACACCCGCAGCGAGCATCGCCGCACCGACGAACAGCGGCGGGCCCGGAACAGTCGGGGCGAATCCAGCCAGGAGCAACGCGAAGTTGTTCGCGTGAATCCCCGGCACGAGCCCGCTGATCGACCCCAGAACTGCCCCGGCACAGACCCACAGGAGGAACTGACCCGAAAAAACGGGATCGACGGCGACTTCGAGTTCCGGGAGGACCATTCGTCCGTCTTGGATGCGCGTTTGGATTTAAACTACGAGTCGGACTGGGGCGTGGTGTCCCCCCGGGATCAGTCGACCGGGTTCGATGGGCACGGACGGCCCTCGAGGCCAGCCGACAGGGTTCGACGATTGCGGACGCCTCCTCGCGGTCAGTCGGCCTGAGCCGATTGCAATGGCTATCGCTGAGAACGCTGGTCCCAAGAAAGTGAAGGTCGGTACTCGTCGCGCCGCGACTCAGCCGAAGAGTTCGCCGAGACCCTCGCCGCTGGCCTCCTCGTCCTCGTCGTCGTCGTCCGTCGTGTCCGGGACGTCGCTGGTTTCCTCGACGTCCTCGTCGTCATCGTCGTCGTCGGCTGCTTCGGCAGCGGCGGCGCCACCGGCGGCGCCACCGGCAGCGGGGACGGCGGCCGCCTCGGAGACGGCCTCGTCGATGTCGACGTCCTCGAGTGCGGCGACGAGCGCCTTCACGCGGGACTCCTCGACTTCGACACCGGCGGCCTCGAGCACGCCGGTCAGGTTGTCTTCGTTGATCTCTTCGTCGGTCTCGTTCAGGATGAGTGCTGCGTAAACGTATTCCATTGGTGTAATCCTCGTAGTGTGTTATCCGAACATTGCGCCGAGTCCTTCCGCGCCGTCGTCGTCTTCGTCGTCATCGTCATCGTCGTCTTCGGACCCGTCGTCGGCTTGGTCGTCGCTCGATTCGTCGCCCCCTTCGTCGTCGGCAGCCTCGGGGGCCGCCTCAGCTGCAGGTGCCTCGACGCCCTGCAGTTCCTCGGGGAGTGCCTCCTCGTCGTCGACCTGGGCGGCAATGGCGCGAAGTTGCGCGTCGGCCTTGCGGACCAGATCGGGCATGAGTTCCTCGTCTTCGATCGCGGCGTGCAGGCCCAGGCTCTTGGCTTCGCCCGTCGCCTTGGCGATGATCGAGGGCACCGTCTGTGCCGTCGGGTAGCCAGCGTTGATCGAGAGGTTGCGCGCGAAGGCGACAGCCGTCTGCACGTCGCTCTCGTAGGCCTCGACGTCGATGTCGAGATCCTCGGGAGCGAACAACACGCCCTCGGAGTAGACGGCGCGCAGATCGAGTCCCACTTCCTTCGGCTCGATGCCGAGTTCGTTGAGAACATTCGCGAGGTCGGCCGATACCTCCTCACCGGCGTCGAGGACCGTCGAGTCCTCCATCACCTGGATCGAACCGTCTTCGATCCGGGCGTTCGCACCGACCTGCTGGAGTTCGCCGACGAACGGTCCGGGATCGACGCCGGTGTCACCTTCCGGGATGACGATGTCGTTCGGGGCGATCTCACCGGCGTTGATCGGAGCTGGCGTCTTCGAGGCCTCGAGTTCCTTGTACAGCGCGAACGGATTAGCGTTCGTCGCCACCAGACCGACCTGTCCGTCGACGTGTTCGACGAGGTCGTCGAGACCGGCCGACTCGAGCGCCCGAGTTTGAAGCGTATTTCGGCTGACGCGGACCACGGCGGTGCCGTGCAGTCCGCGGCGCATGTCCTGGAGTTGCTTCGAGGGAATGCCGGTGATCCCGATGACACCGATACTCTCGTAGTCGTCGATGAGTGTCTCGAGCGCGTCGACTTCCTCCTTTTTCCACTGTGGGAGGTTCTCTGTCTTGCGTTCGGCCGCGCTTTCAGCGCTCATTTCAGGCCACCTCCACGGATGGGCCCATCGTCGTCTTCACGTAGACGGAGTCGATGTTCTGTGGCCCTTTCTCGAGGTCGGCGTGCAGTCGCCGAAGGATCACGTCGATGTTGTCGGCGATATCGTCCGCGGTCATGTCCTCGGCGCCGACGCGCGTGTGGAACGTACGTCGGTCGCGAGAGCGGATCTGCACGGTGTTTTTCAGTCGGTTGACCGTCTCGACGACGTCGTCGTCGGGCGAGAGCGGATCCGGCATCTTCCCCCGTGGACCCAGGATCGTCCCCAGGTACCGGGCAATATCCTGCATCATCGCCTCCTCGGCGATGAAGAAGTCGGTAGCGTCGGCCAGATCTTTGGCCTCGTCGTCCTCGAGATCGGCGACGTCACTGCCGGAGAACACCTCGTCGGCGACTTCCTCGGCCCGCACGGCGGTTTCTCCTTCTGCGATGACGACGATCCGCGTCTCCTGTCCGGTTCCGGACGGGAGCACGACCGACTCATCGACACGATTCGACGGTTCGTTCAAATCAAGATCGCGCAAGTTGATCGCGAGGTCTACCGTCTCGGTAAAGTTCCGGTCCGGGGACTCCTCGAGTGCGCGAGTCACTGCTGTTTCGATATCCGTATCTGCCATCGTTCACCTCCGTAGTACGCAGGGTTGCTCCTACGGGTCAGTGAAACAGGCCATGCCTGTCTCGCTCGAAGAAAGCGTCATGACGAACTTAAACCCGTCGAACTTCGAACCGATGGGAACTGTAAGCGAGTTTTCGTTCGTTGTTCCCGATTCCTGTCAGCAACTGGCCTCGTCACCCCGCTACAACACCTGAGCAGGTGAGAAGTATTTATACAATGTTTCCTGTGCAGTTATTTTCCTTGGATAGAGTGTAACGAATACCGATATGTATATATAACTCGACGGGATAGAGTTGGAATATGGGGCCAATAGATTTATACATGGGTTTTGTGGGTGGGGGCCTCGAGGCGACCGAATCGATCGCCGTTTGGACCGACCTCTCGAGTGCGATCGGTGAGCTCTCGGTGATCGAACAAGCTGTCGTCTCGGGAGCAGGAGTTATCGTTCTCGGTGTGCTCGTCGTTGGGCTGCTGTGGCAGTATGCGACCGATACCGTTCAGACGGCGCGGCGGAGTCCGATTATCTCACTGTGTATCGGTCTTCCAGGGCTACTCATCGTGGCTGGACTGTTCTACACTGGATTGGTACTCGGTGGAACCGACGTCGGAATCTTCTTCGCCATCCCACTGGTCACCCTCGGTGCAGTCGTTATTCCCGTCAGTGTCGGGATCGGGTACACAGCCGTCGGTGCCAGCATCGTGAGTCGACTCGGTGGCGACTCGCTCACGGCGGGTATCGTCTGTGGAGGACTGGTCGCGGCACTGGTCGCAACGACACCGGCCCTGGCCGTACCGCTCACTGGACTCGCCGCGGCCGTCGGCCTCGGTGGTGCCGCCCGGGTCCTCTTCGCCGGCGGCAGTCTCCGACGCAGCACCGAACGGACCGTCCCACCGGCAAACAGAGTCTAAACGCCACCGCGTGCTCATCGCTCACCACTATCGAGGCCCCCGGGACCCAGTTGTCGACGCGACTAGACAGGTGACGACTCGAGTCATTCCTGTGGCGCGACCAGCACCGTTGGGAACCGGCTTCGCAAGAGCACCCTACAGCAGCTCGTACAAATCCGCAGGTTGCCTTCGTGAGTCGGTCGCCGAAGCGCCTGGAGCGGCGTCAGACGTCGAACTGGAGGCGATGGCGATACAATCCTCCGGAAGCGGCGTGACACCGCAGACTGTCCGGTCGAAGGGGGACTGTGGCCCGCTGGCCGCGACCGATCGTTCACCCAAGCAGCGGCCTGCCCCTGGTGGGTCAGCAACAGAGACTCGGGTCCTCGGGCCCGCTTATGCGTTGTCGATCAGTACCCCGGAGAACAAGGTGACGGCGCGGTCACTCACTCGGCCAGCGCGTCGTCGTACTCGCCGTCGTCGACCTTCGCCTTGAATTCACGTGCGTCGACGCCCTCGATGGTAACACCCATCGAGGCACAGGTCCCGACGACTTCCTTCGCGGCGTTTTTCGTGTCGTAGGCGAGCAGGTCCGGTTTCTTCTGCTCGGCGATGGTCTTTACCTGCTCGATCGAGAGGTCGGCGACGAAGTCCGTCTGCGGTTCGCCACTCCCGGTTTCGAAGCCGGCCTCGTCCTTGACGAGTGCGGCCGTCGGTGGCACACCGACGTCGATCGAGTACGACCCGTCTTCCTCGTAATCGACGGTCACCGGCACTTCGGTGCCGTCGAACGCCGCCGTCTGTTCGTTGATGTCGTTGACGACCGCCTGTACGTCGACGGGCGTCGGTCCGAGCTCGGGGCCGAGTGGTGGGCCAGGGTTGGCCTGGCCACCCGGAACGAGCACTTCGATGGTTCCAGCCATACACGAGTAAATCCTCGCTCGAGTTTTAAGGGTTGCCATTCGGCACCGGTGAGTGGGTTGCGTGTGAGGCGGTAGCGCGGCCGGTGACGCGGGTTGTCACTCACGATTGGTCTCGAGCGTACGACCCCACTGGAGGGTGTACGTCGTTCCAGTCACACCCCCTCACGTGCTCAGCCATCACTCCAGGGGCACAGACACGCGTTGATACGTCGGATACGGTTCGCTGTGCTCAATCGGTAGCCGTCACGTCGCGCCGCCAATCAACGAACGCCTCGAGGACGTCCGCCTCGTCGAATCGTTCGAGACAGGGGACTTCGTGTGGGTGCTCCTCGAGGACCCTGGTTCGAAGGGACTCGTAGCGGTCGTCGGTCGTTTTGGCCAGCAGGACGTACTCCTGGTCGTGGTGAACCGTTCCCTCCCAGCGATAGGTCGAGGTGGTTTCCAACCGGTTGACGCAGGCGGCGAGGCGCTCCTCGACGAGCATGGTTGCGAGTGACTCCGCGGCCGATGGTGGTGCGGTAATGTAGACGGTCGGCATGGGTGCCGGTAGTCCCGCTCGGGTGAAAAGGATAGGCACCCCCGTCACACGCGGACGAGGTGGCCAGAAGCTGGCTTTCGACCGCTCGAGGTTGGGTGGGGTTGGCCGATACGGGTCGTCGGTTATAGTGCCAACTGAAACGATTCACACACTGATCGTTGACTCGTCTGGCGATCAGGTGTCCAAGGACTTGCAGTGGCTACTATGACGCGCCTCGGGTCAGCTCGGCCGATCGCGGCGTATCACCATCGTGGCCATGTACCGGTGTCGACGAGTCTCACCCTCGAGTCAGGTAGGCAGGCGACTGACCTGACCGCAGGCCCCAGACTGACGTGTTCCCGATCTGTCAGTCGGTGGCCTACCATCACAGCTGAACCGGGTGAGCGACGGTCACTCGAAGGGGTAAAATGTCCCGTTGATGTCCCACTCGTGAATACAGTGGGGATCCCCCACGTCCTCGGCCGCCGCTAACTGCCAGCAGTCTTGGTTCTCGTCCCACGACTCCAACCGACGGCACCGCTCGCAAACTCGTGACGTTGGTTTTCGCAACTGTACGCTCATTGCCCCCAAGGAGCCACTCGAGGCATATAACCCTGTTTGAGAGTGGCAAGGTCTGCCAGTTCTGGACGCCGAATCGCGACCACTTACGCCGCTGGTCCCAGGAGTGTCACTCTCTGCACTCGGTCGCCGGCAAAATTTGCGAATCGAAAGCACAAAGGGGCGAGCCGGAGACATCCTCGACGAACGCGAATCGTGTTCGTCAGCCCCGTAATGTCGAACGAACAGTGGCTGTCACACGACACGCGGCCTCACCCATCGACTGCGACCCAGCCAGACCCGAACCACGACAACCCACAGACACCCATCAGCACCTAGCGCCCAACCCACACCATGGACGACCCAGACACACCAAACAGTTCCGGGACCGGAGACGGTGACGAGGCGACTGACTCGAGCCCACAATCGGTGGCTGGAGACGAATCGGTCGAACCGGCCGCGGACACGACCCCACAGCAGACTGCCGATCGCATCGTCGACACCCTCGAGGCGCTCGACGTCGCGTACGTCTTCGGGTATCCGGGCGGTCGAATCATCGAGTTGTTCGAATCGATCGGCCACCGCGACACCGACGTGGCGGTGGTCCGGCCGCGAGACGAGCGGGAGGCGAGCGTGATGGCCGAGGCCTATGGCCGGATGACTGGCTCACCCGCCGTCCTGGCCGGCCAGGGACCCTGGATCGGGAGCCTGGGGATCATCGGACAGATGGAGGCCAGACTCGGGTCCTCACCGATGGTCGTGCTCACCGAGGCCTCCGAACGAGGGGAATACTCGACGCTCGCGCCATACCAGCAATCGCGCGGAGACTACGGGGGCCTCTCGCTCCCGAAAATTCTGGACGGCGTCACCAAGGAGTGGTGGT
Organism: Natrialbaceae archaeon Tc-Br11_E2g14; assembly: GCA_001564275.1. Lineage (GTDB taxonomy): Archaea > Halobacteriota > Halobacteria > Halobacteriales > Natrialbaceae > Natronosalvus. The sequence goes on from LKND01000098.1 coordinate 9,302, forward strand.
TCCCGCGCACGCCAATCGAAACAGTTCGCAGCGTGCAACTCGCGTTCAAACACGCGACAGCGGGTCGAAATGGGCCCTGTGCGGTCATCTTCGACGGCGACGCGATCACCGACACCGTTCCCGAGGATCGGACGCCGTCGCTCTGGCCTGACGAGACACAGGTCCAAAACTGGGAGGCGAGACCGACAGCGGGTGATCTCGAGGCCGCTTCGGCGGCCCTCGAGAACGCGGAGCGCCCGGTGATCCTCGCTGGTAACGGCGTTCACGCGAGTGCAGGCACTGCCACGACGCACGCTGAGTACGGGACGGACGAGACAGCCGATGCTGAGAAGGCTGCGAACGTGACGACCAGCGGTGGAGCCACGGCCTACGACTACCTCGAGGCGGTCGCCGACGCCTACGACGCCGTCGTCGCAACATCGTATCTGGGCAAATCCACGATTCCGGAAACTCACGAGCGAGCGGCGGGCGTCATCGGTTCGTTCGGCCACGAGAGTGCCAATCGAGTGGTGAGCGAGGCCGACGTCCTGCTGGTCGTGGGCTGTCGGATGAACCCGATGGATACCAACTGGCAGGCCGAGTCCTTTATCCGACCCGGAGAGCAGACGATCATCCACGCCGATATCGACTCACGAAATGCCGGATGGGTGTACCCCGCTGACATCGGCCTGATCGGCGACGCCGGAGAGACGCTTGCCGCGTTACTCGAGGGTGCGCCCCGGGACGGAAAGGCCACCGAAGGTGAGTCAGCGGGGGCCTCGAGTGCCGATCGACGGTCCGACGCCGAGTCCGCGAACGGTCCGGATGCTGATGGGAAGGCGGCTGGCGGGTGGGCCCTCGAGCGGGCCGCCCGCGCACGCGAGGATTTCCACACCGGCGAGTGCGAGAGCGACACGGCCCCGATCAAGCCCCAGCGCGTGTGCAAGGCGATCGAGGCCGTCGTCGACGAGGAGACCGTCGTCACGGCCGATTCGGGAAACAATCGCTTCTGGCTGCTCAATTATCTGCAAACCTCGAGTACAGGTGAGTACTACGGGAGCGGGGGCGTCGGAGCGATGGGCTGGGCAGCACCGGCAGCGGTCACCGCCGCGTTGCTCGGCAAGCGAGCGATCGGCGTCGCCGGCGATGGCGGCTTCGCGATGACGATGACGGCGATCGAGACCGCGGTCGACCACGACGTCGCGCCTGCGTTCGTCGTGTTGAACGACACCTCACTCGGGATGGTTCGCCAGATGGACGAGTCGATTCCAGGCACGGACTTCCACGACACCGATTTCGTCGGCATTGCACGCGCCCTCGGCGGCGATGGTACGCGGGTGAGCGAGCCGGACGCCCTCGAGGGAGCCATCGAAAGTGCCGCGGAGGCGACCGTCCCAACAGTCGTTGACGTGCGCATCGATCCAGGCGAAGACATGGCGGCGCAGTTATCGTCCTCGTTTTACGAGGACGTTGGCGGCCTGCACGAGTGAGTCGGGGAGTGGCGGTCCTGGGGGTGGCGGTCACGGAGACAGGGTCTCGCCGTGGGTAGCCATCCCGAGGGGGACGCTCCTATCACCGGCGACGCGAGCGTTTTGACCAGTACATCGGGAGCAACAACACGAGAAAGGCGACGCCCATCGCCGCGATTGAGAGCCAGATGACGCCGATGATCCGTTCGTCCAGGTACCCAGCGATTTCGGCGAGCCACAGCACGCTGTAGAGTCCAGCGACGAGGACGCAAGTGACGTAAATCCGCAATCCAATCCCGACCGCGTATTGAGCTACCCACCCCTAAAACGGTGGGATTCAACGTGGACTCCCGTTCTGGCCCCATCGGGGGCAGGAGAATAGCCTCCGTTCACGTTCACCATCCCGCTGTTCAAGCGCACGCCCAAGGGTGCGCCTCCGCCAGCCCCAGTTTGGTTCCGACGGAGATACCGTAACCCGATGTTCTTTGCAGCGTTGTAGTCGGCGTGGTTCTCGTACCCGCATTTCAAGCACTCGAACGACCCATGCTCACGGTTGTCCGGGTGTGTGAATCCGCACTCAGAGCAACGCCGACTCGTGTTTTCCGGGTCAACCTGCTCCACAGAAATACCGTATTCTGCGGCCTTGTACTCGAGGTATTCATACAAGCGATTGAACGCCCATTTATGCCCCCACGACGCACCAGTCCGCTCACGAATATCCGTCAAATCCTCGAACGCAATCACCGAACAGTCGTTCTCGCGGGCTTCAGCGACGAGTTCGTTGCTGATGCGGTGCATCAGCAGTTTGAATCGTCCTTCTTCTTTCCGTCCGAC
>LKND01000027.1 GCA_001564275.1 Natrialbaceae archaeon Tc-Br11_E2g14
GTGGGTCGGTACCATGCTCACCCTCGAGTGCGGCCTCGACTTCCACGAGTCTAGATTCGAGCCGGTCGACCGCCGCCAGGGCCGCGTTCGCCCGTCGCTCGACATCATCGTTGACGTGGTGCACGCTATCGACGAAGCCCTCCAGGGAGCGATCAGCCGCCTCGAGTTTGGCCAGTCGGCGCTCATGATCGGTGACCAGTCCCTCGAGTCGGGAGACGGTCCCCTCGAGTGTCGCCATCGACGCGACGTCGCTCACCGGTCGTTCGTCGTCGACCACCGCGCGTTCGACGGCGGCGAGACGACGGTCGAGTTCCGCTGGGTCAGCCATGGACGCGCTGGTCCCGTGCTGGTATATAAATCCACGACAGGGGCGGCCCATAGCCACCGATCACGAGCCCATCCCATCGCTAACTTCCCGAGAATCGGACTCCGAAAGGTGATCCGCAAGGTCGTCGTCCCCGTCGACAGTATCGGGACCCTCGACCTCGCCACCAACGCTCTCACCCGCCTCACCGTCGCTCTCATGTTCGCCATCGGCACCCTCATCGGGATACGGACGAGAACCGTCGTCGGGAGCGATCGAACTCGCCCGCGGACTATCCCCGCCGTGGGGCGTCTCACGCAACCGAATCCGAGCGGCGTGGACGGTCTCGGTTGCGTCGTCGATCACGACGACCTCCCCCGGCCGGTCGGGGAGTCGCTCGCGCAGCAATCCGTTCATGTACGTCGGCTGGGCCTCCTCCAGGGCCGCAATGTCGGCACGGGCCGTCAACCGGTGTGAAATGGTGATGTCGGCCTGAGAAATCCCCACCTCGGGGACGGCACTCGGCCGCTGGGTGGCTGCGACGAGGCTAACGCCGGGTGCCCGTCCACGAGTCAGAATCGTCTCGAGGGCGGGAAGTGCCACACCGGCAAAGAAGGTGTGCGCCTCGTCGATCAGGAGCCAGGGCAGCCGGTCGAGGCGGTCGTCAACCCGCGCTCTGTACAGCGTTTCGCCGACGCCGCGGGCGACAGCGTTCATCGCGGCATCCGGCAGTCCGGACACGTCGAGAACGGTAACCGAAGCGTCACCGAGTGCGGTTGCTGTCATGCCACCAGCATCGAAGATTCCCCAGGAGGCTGCGAGCTCGAGGTGGTTGGCGGCGGCTCGACGGTCGGCCGAGGGTGCCTCCGCATCCTCGATTGCGTCGCCCATCCCGTCGAGTGTCGAGGCAAGCTGGGCCGCTCGCCAGAGGAGTCCGCCGGCCCCGCTCGAACTCGAGAGACCCACCAGCGAACACCATGATTTCGGATCGAGCGTGTCGGGCGCGATCGTTGGGCTATCGACGACCGTCGCGGGTACCGGGTCGGCACTCGAGGGTTCGGCGAGTGTGGTGAAGACGCCCATCGGATCGACGATCACGGGTGCGACGCCCTCGGCTCGAGCGAGCTCTTCGGCGATCACGCCGAGCGTGAACGACTTTCCATAGCCCCGTTTTCCAACGACGAGCATTGCGTGGGGACCGTCCAGGTCGAGGGCCAGTGGGGCCCCATCGCTGCCGTCGAGTGCCCGATACCGGCCCAATCGACCGGTGTGTGTCTCGAGAGTCGCCTCCGTCTCGCTCGCCCCGCGGCCAAGCACGAACGTCACGGACGGCCTGGGTCGTACTGATTTATAAATCTCGAGTGAGGCGGCCTCGAGAGTTTATAACCGATGACGGACCCAGGTCGGCTCATGTCGCTGCCAGTGGACGTGCTGGTCGCCATCGCCTACGGACTCCTCGCGGGCACCGTCGCCGCCGCGGCGGTCGGCTTGCTCGCTGCCGGGAGTCGATACTACGTTGGTCGTCGGTTCTCGGACACCGGCGCGATCGGCTGTGGCCTCCTGATCGTCCTTCCGATCACACACCAGTTCGGTATCCTCACGCCAACGCAAGAGGGAGCCCTTTCCGGTGGTATCGTCGCCACGGTAACCGTACTGGTCGTCGTCTACGCCGCCGGACAGGGTGATCGGCTGGCGAGTGCAGTGCCCAGTACTGGAGCCACCACACGCCGGCGGGAACCGACGCTCTCGAGTAACGCCCTCGAGTCCGTCGACGCCCTGGGACAGATCGCCATCGCCGCCGACCGTGTCGAGGGGATCGACGGCTATCCGCCCCTCGAACCGAGCACCCGTCGAACCCTCGAGAGGACGACGTGGCGAGTGCCGATCGACCTGCCACTCCCGGCGCTCGAGGATCGGATTGCTGACCGGCTTGTCACACGTCACGGCTTCGAAACCGTCGACGTCACCGTCGACGCCCGCGGACGAGCAACGATTGCCGTCGCACCGCGACCGACCGGTGTAGCCGGCCGCCTCGATCCTGGAGAGCGTGCCGTCACCATCGACGCCCTGATCCCGGAGGAGTTGGCTCGCGGTGATCGCATCACGATTGGACTCGAGAACGGGCGCGTCGAGGGTTACGTGCTCGACGTGCCAGCATCCACGGGGGACCACCGATCACCGTCGCGATCAGCCAACCAGGGACGGCGTCCAGTCACCGTCGCCGTGGCGACGGGTGAAGCCGGTGCGGTGCTGGCGAGTTCGACGCCCCCCGTAGCAGTGCAATCGGCGGGGACTGACGGCTCATTCGAACTGGTCACCGTCCTCGAGCGAGCGGGCTGGACGATCCGCCGCCTTCCAGTGACCGAATCGGCTCGGCGCCGGATCGAGCACAGCGATCGGTTTCGGGTCGTCGCGACACGAACCGGTGCGTCGAGTGAGGAGTCCGATGGCGGGTGGATTACCCACCTGGGAAGACCCGCCCTCTGGGACGCCCGTACCGCCTTCGTGGCAGGTCCCGTCGAGGCTGTTCGAACGCTCGAGTCACTCGTCGACATCGAGACTCGAGATGCGACCGGGATCGCTGGCGAGCGAGCAACACTCGAGGGACAGCGTCACGCCGACCTCCCCGACTGTCGTCGATCTCCAGTCGGGGAGAGTCGCGAACCAGTACCGGATGATCCAGGATGCGACGATGACGCAGACGGCCACTCCTCAGATGAGAAGCCAGCACAAAGGACACCGGTTGCTGGTGAGTGGGGGCGGTCGTCGTGACGGTAATCGGAGCGGCCGTGCTCGCCAACGGCGTCCCGTCGATCGAAGCCGTTCCTTCGATGATTTCCGCGTGGACCCACGCGGCGCTCCTGCGTATCATCGGGTTCGGGCTTCTGGCTGGTGTCATCGCCACCGCTGGAGCCGTCATCCATCGCTGGGGGACGATGCGACCGATCCCGATCGGGGTTGCGATCCTCGCTGGTTGCGTCTTTCCGGCCCTCGCGGTACTGGCCGAGGGGCTCCGACGAGGCGTCCTCCTCGAGCCCGCACCGCTAGCCGGCTACGCCAGTGGGCTCTACGTGCTCGGTGTCTGTAGCAGCAGTGCACTCGCGGGTGCTGGTGGCCGTTCAGTCGGTGACCACCTGGCCTGTCGGGTGTTCGAAATCAGGCGGGTGGACCCGCGAACACCGGGCGGATCGGCGCTGTCCGCGGCAGGATTGACGATCGCCTGCCGCCCGCCCCCGACGATCGATCGCGTCGAGGGGTACCGGCAACTCCCGGTCGAACACCGCCAGCGACTCACGAACCGCTCGCTGTTACTCCCTCGAGCCCTGGATCCCGACACTCGAGCGCAGCGAGTGCGGTCACGACTCCAACGTGATTTCGACCTCGACGCGCTCGAACTGTCGATGCGGGCCGACGGAACCATCGAGCACCTCGCCGTCGGCCGGAGACGACGGGGGCTCAGCCCGCTGGTGCCGCCCGGAACCGAGGCGGTGACCGTTCGGACGTCGCCACCGGCAACCATCGAACCGGGCGATCCAGTCGAGGTGTGGACTGCCGAAGGCACCGAGTCGCCGACGCTCGTAACCACCGGAACGCTCCACGTTGCCGACGGCGAGATAGCGACCGTGTTCGTCGACAGCGAGGGGGAGTCGTCGGCACTCGATGCCGATCGCACGTACCGACTGTCGACGCCGTCCACGCCACCGGATGATGGACACGCCTTCGCTCGACAGCTTCGATCCACCCGACTGGTCGTCAACCGTCACATCGTCGAACCGGACAGCCCCATCGACGGCGAGTTCGTCGAGTGGGTGGCCGGAACCGTCGCCGCCCTGAAACGCGGGGACGACGGTGAGTGGATCCCCTATCCACCCGGAAACGAGACGCTCCGTCCTGGCGACGAGGTGTACATCCTCGAGCCGCCGGCGTCGGTTGCAGAACCCTCGCGCCACGAGGGGGTCGCCACGAGCGACGGAACGGACCGAGCGGGGCACTCAACCGATAACGTGGGTGGTGGACGGTGATCGACCTCGAGAGCGAGACGACGGTGATCGACGGGGTTGCCTTCGTCGCGGTGACGGTGACCAACGCTCGCCGAACGGCTCAGCGAGTCGCGGTTCGAAGCCTGCTATCCGAGCCACCACTAGTTCCCCGTGAGTGTGATGGTACCGCCCCCGCGTGGGAGGGCACGGTGTGGCGTGGGCAGGTGGCGGCTGGGCGAACGCGAGGGATCGGATTCGCGGCACTCCTCGAGGATGGACAGATGGGCAGCGATCGATCGATTGGCGAGCCAGTCGAACTCGTCAGTGCGGAGCGGGCGACGGGGAACCAACGGGCCGACGTTGTTTCGAGTCTTCCACCGTGGGCACCGAACCGGGTCGCGATCGGCAGTCGTGAACACCCTGGCGAGCGATGATCGTCGCCGTCTGTGGTGGAAAAGGCGGGGTCGGGAAATCGACGTGTGCGTTGAACCTGGCCGACGAACTCGACGCGGTGACCGTCGATTGTGACCTGACGACCGCGGACCTGCCAGCCCACGGAGGACCAGACCTTCACGACGTCCTCGCCGGCCGCGTGTCGCCACTGGAGGGCGTCAAGTCAGTGGGCGGCATCCAGATACTGTCATGTGGTCGGAGTCTGGAGGGGGCACGGGCCGTCGATATCACCCGATTACCGACCGTCCTGGACCGAGTCGAGCGACGTCGTGAGCGCGTGGTCGTCGATTGCCCGGCCGGTATCGCCAGAGACGTCGGGACGGTCCTGGCGAGTGCGGATTTCGCCGTCCTCGTCACCGAACTTTCGCGGGCGGGGGTGGTCGACGCCTGGCGCACGCGACGGCTGGCACTCGACCTCGAGACGGCCATCGGCGCGGTGGTGATCAACCGGGTTCCAGCAAACCCGGAAGAGGAGTTGCTCGAGCGCGTCGAATCACGGTTTGGCGCACCCGTCGTGAGCATCGAAAGGGACGACGCGGTCGCGAAGGCACAGGCAGCAGGACGACCGATCCGGCGTGTCGATCCAGCCGCGCCCGCAGTCGAGGCGTTCGAGGCGGTGGGGCAGTATCTCGAGCGGGCCGAGAGGTCGCGGTTCGGTCGGCTTGGCGTGGACTCGCTGCGATCGTGATGGCGACCTCCACAGCGGACGATCGATACCGCCACCACGAGTCCCAGCGCAACTGTAAACAGTTATCCGATTGCGGGCGCAAGCCCTCCACAAGATGGCCAAGGACGTCAAGCCCACCCGGAAAGAGTTGATGCAGATCGAGGATCGCATCGACCTCTCCGAGCGTGGTCACGGGACCCTCGAAAAGAAGCGTGACGGGCTGATCATGGAGTTCATGGACATTCTGGATCAGGCCCAGGACGTTCGCGGGGAACTCTCGGAGGACTACGAGCGGGCCCAAAAGAACATCAACATGGCGCGGGCGATGGAGGGGGACGTCGCCGTTCGTGGGGCTGCAGCAGCCCTCCAGGAGCACCCGGAGATCACCACCGAGTCGAAGAACATCATGGGCGTCGTCGTGCCCCAGATCGAGTCCACGAAAGTGACCAAGCGCCTGGATGAGCGTGGCTACGGCATCATGGGCACCTCCGCGCGGATCGACGAAGCCGCCGAGGCGTACGAGGAACTGCTCCAGAGCATCATCCTCGCCGCCGAGGTCGAGACGGCGATGAAGAAGATGCTTCGGGAGATCGAAACCACGAAACGGCGCGTCAACGCCCTGGAGTTCAAGCTCCTGCCGGAGCTCTACGAGAACCAGGAGTACATCGAGCAGAAACTCGAGGAACAGGAGCGCGAGGAGATCTTCCGGCTCAAGAAGATCAAGGAGAAAAAGGAGGCCGAAGAAGACGCCGAGGCGGCAGCGGCTGAGGCTGAGGCTGCGGCCGCAGCGGATGAGGCGGAACCCCCCGAGACGGCGACCGCGAGCGGCGCTTCTGGCGGCACCTGATCGGGCGGCTGGACCGCTCTATTGCCCTCGATTCCACCAGCGAGCCCCATCCATCCTCGCACCAGTCCATCCCCGACCAAGGGTGTCTCTGATCGTCATCCACCGGCTTCGATCAGCCGTAGTGCAACTGCTCGAGTTGGTGGCGCCGTCGCTCGAGATCGACTGCCGGCTCGATCGATGGATCGTCGAGCAGCCGATCGATCGTCAACAGCGGATCGACGCCGGCTCGCTCGACGCACTCGAGCAGGGCCGAAAGCGGCTCGCGATTGTGCGCCATTGATTCACAACACGCGAGTGCGAGCGCCAGTGGCACTGCGGCGTCGGCGTCTCGAGGAAACGTGCTGGCGATTCGATCGACTCGGTCCCCCTCGAGAGCCGATGGGCCCGATTCGTCGCACTCGGCGTCGACTGGTCCTGCCCTGACGGTCAGACATCGGAGACAGATCGTCGCCCTGTGGAGTGCGGGCTCGCGACGGTGGCCGTCATCATCTACGTCGGCGAATCCATCTGGCAGAAGCGCTGGGTCCCGATACGTCGAGGGAAGGCTGAAGGCGACCGTCTCCGCCTGACAGCGAGTGCAGTCCATACACGTCCGTGGTCAGCACGCACAATCAATCGTCGGGTCAGTCCCGAACCGGGCGAGGATGGATGGGGCTCGATGGCGCGCGTACCGGCGTCCAAGCGCCGGGCGGTGTCGAGACTGTCGCAGCGTCACCGGGTCGTCACGTCCCCAACACGACGGTCGGACACCCGATCACGAGTCGGAGTCGGTCGGTCGACTCGCCCTAGACGCCCGTATTGTACCGCAAGATGCCGGCTATGCCGCCGAAGGCGTTGTGCAGTTGTTCACCCTTCTCGAAGTCACTCGAGATGAACTTCGTCTCGGTTCCGCGCTGTTCGGCGATCGTTATCAGGTGCTCGATGGCGTCCTCGCGGTCGTCGTCCGTGGCCTCGATGGTGGTCCCACACTCGCTGCAATCGTGGTCGGGCGTGTCCTTGCGCGGGTCGATCAATTCGTGGTCGGTGTTACCACAGGCCCCACAGTCGTAGGTGACGGCGTCCTCACGGAGGTCCTCGCTGATGAGCAGCGTCTCGACTGATCCCATCATGAGGTTGGTTCGCGTCTGGTCGAACCCGTAGGTGGCGAGTTCGCCGCTGTGGAGTTCCTTGAAAAAGCGATCCATCTGGCGCTTGTCTTTCATTACCTCGGCGTCGGCCAGGGCGTCCTGGGCCCTGTCCACGAGGTCCTTCAAGCCGGATTCGTCCGTATAGGAGACGTCGAATTTGTCGATGACGGCGTCTTGAATCTCGTGGTGAAGGTAGTCGCCGTCCAGGAACTCGTCTTTGGTCGGCGACGGCCCACCCACGAGGATGCCGTCCAGTTCGTGACGTTTGGGCACGAACAGGTCGTTGGCCATCCCCGCAACCTCCTGGTAGAAGTTGTCGATGGCCTCGAGGCGCAGGCGGGCGAATCGCTGGGCGGACTGGCCACCTTTGCGCTGCTTACCGGGGACCAGCGAGGAGGCGGACTTGACCGCTTGAATGCGCTTACCTTTCAGCCAGCCGACGTTGGCCTCGCGGCGGTCGAGGACGATCAGTCCGTACAGTCCCTGGTCCTCGAGCATGTGCTCGAGGGGTTCGGTGAGGAAGTCCGAATCACAGTGATACCGGAAGGACTCGACGGGCTGGGGTGGGCTCTCGAGGACGCGAGTGATCATGTCAGTCTGGCCGCCACCAGAGTCGACCGCGCCCGAAAACAGGACGATACCGTTGTCGGGTGGGTAGGTGCTGTAGTACCGCAGACGGTCTTTGATACTCGTCAGTGCGTCCTGGACGTTCGTCCGGGTCTGCTTGGACTTGATATTGGCCGCTTCGCTGTGTTCCTGGGTCACGTGGGCGACCACGTCACTGATCTGGCGATCGTCCGGGACGTAGATCGTCACGAGTTGCGTGCCCGAGCCCTCGTACGCCTTGAGATCCTCGATGACCCGCTGGAACTCGTACTTCTTCCGACCGGACTGTTCCTGGGCGGCCTCCTCGCTCATTACTCGAGATAAACGGAGCCGTGGGTAAGTACCCTTTGACACGGCTCGAGGCGAACGCTGGGGGATCCACCGGGCAGTTTTCGGTCGATTTGTGGGCCAGCTTGCCCCCACCGATCGAGAGTGGGTGACTACCGTACGCCCTACGAATCGAAACGGTTAATCGATCCCGCTCGCAGTGGTGACTATGCACACAGTCGAGCCCGCCGACTACCACGACATCGCACAGGTCGAAGACCCACAACTCTCCCCCGAGGGCAACCGGGTGGCATTCGTCAGAAAAGACCCCGAGGACGAGGAGTCCGTCGAGGCCACGATTTACGTTGTCCCTATCGGTGGCGATGACCCCCGACAGTTCACCGTCAACGAGGGTGTCGACAGCCAGCCACGCTGGAGTCCCGACGGCTCACGGCTGGCGTTCGTTAGCACCCGCGGCGCCGACGACGATCGCCCCCAACTCTGGATCCTCCCGACCGACGGGGGCGAGGCACGACAGGTTACCAGCGTCGTCGGCGGCGTCTCGGGACTCGAGTGGAGTCCAGACGGCTCGACGCTGCTTTTTACCCAGTCCTCGAACGCCGAGGATCGCGAGGCTGGACGGGACTTCGCCGTCGAGTCGGAGTACGAACCCGAGACGCCGGACCCGCGCGTCATCGATCGCATGGTCTATCGGGCCGCCCAGCGCTACGCGGACGGACGGCGCAGTCACGTCTATACGCTGGATGTCGAGACGGCCCTCGAACAGGGAGCCGTGACCGATCCCGACGCGGAGAACCCGGCCATGGAACGTCTCACCGACGGCGACGAGGACTTCCAGGGAGCGACGTGGGGTGACGACGAGACGGTCTACTACGGACGGAAACTGGGCGAGGAACCGGACGATTCCCTCGAGGCGGAAATCCTGGCCCACGACCTCGAGACGGGCGACGTCGAGCAAGTGGTCGAGACGGTTGGGTGGGTCGCCAGCATCGAGGCGACCCAAGACGGCCGCGTGGCCTATCCGTGGACGCCCGAAGAGGGCTTTACGCTCCGGCAGACGGAGATCAAGGTTTACGACCGCGACGCCGAGGAGGAGCGGACGCTCACCGCCGATCTGGACCGGACCATCGGCTACGGCGGCGGGTTCGAGTGGGGGCCCGACGAGGAACTCCTCTACTTTGCGACGCCCGACGAGGGCTCGGTCGTCCTCTGGTCGGCACCCGGGGACGCCAGCGAGGACCCCACGCGCGTCTACGACGAGGGAGTCACCCTCGAGGGGTTTTCCGTTGGCGAGGACGCCATCGCCTACACCCAGAGCGAGTGGGACCACCCGGGAGACGTCTTCGTCTCGACGCGCGGTGGCAACGAGGTGACCCGACTGACCCGGGTGAACGCCGACTACCTCGAGGACCGTGCGGTCGCGCAGCCGGAGGAGCTGTGGTACGAGAGCGAGCAGGGACCAGTGCAGGGCTGGGTCCTCACGCCGCCGGATTTCGACGAGGACGAGACCTACCCGCTCGTCGTCGAGATCCACGGCGGCCCACACGCCCAGTGGACCACGAGCGGCACGATGTGGCACGAATTCCAGAGCCTCGCGGCGGCGGGCTACGTCGTGTTCTGGTCGAACCCGCGAGGATCGACGGGGTACGGCGAGGATCACGCCGCGGCCATCGAACGCGACTGGGGTGACGTGACGCTGACCGACATCCTCGCTGGCGTCGACCTCGTCTGTGAACGCGACTACGTCGACACCGACGAGCAGTACGTCACCGGCGGCAGTTTCGGCGGGTTCATGACTGCGTGGACGGTCGGCCAGACGGACCGGTTCAAGGCTGCCGTCAGCCAGCGCGGTGTCTACGACTTCACGAGCTTCTACGGCTCCACGGACGCGTTCAAACTCGTCGAGGGGGACTACGGCGTCACCCCGTGGGAGGACCCCGAGTACCTCTGGGAGCAGTCGCCCACAGCATACGTGCCCGAGGTCGACACGCCGACCCTGCTCATCCACTCCGATCAGGACTACCGGACGCCCGCGAACACCGCCGAACTGTTCTACCTCGGCCTGAAGAAACACCGCGTCGACACCCGGATGGTCCGCTATCCGCGGGAGGGCCACGAACTCTCACGGTCGGGCGAACCGGGCCACGTGGTCGACCGCCTCGAGCGCATTCAACGCTGGTTCGACGGGTACTCCGAATACAGCGAGGCCCCGCCGGCGCTCGAGCGCGGGCGAAACGTGGGACTGTCGGCGAGTGAAGACGAGGAAGACGACGACGACGGCGCTGGTGAGGGCGAGTAGGTGGAGAAGGCTGGAACCTCGTTGGCGGAGGCGGCGGTGACGGATCTGGACGTGCCCCACACCGAACCGGCCGTCGGCGGCGCAGTCCTGGCGCTGGGTGGCGAGATGGCTCGTAAGCCCCAACCGTGACAGATCGAACGGCGTCGAGATCGCTCGAGCAGGTTCTAGTCGGTGGGTAGTCGACACCGACTCCGTCCCTCGAATGCAGAAAATCAGCCGGCGAGATCAGTCGCTCTGGATCCGCGGCGCCAACATGTAGGTGACCTGACCCTGCCCCTCGGCGAAGCCGAAATAACACTTGATCGGGAACTCCTCGCCGAGATCCATGGTGACCTCGGTATCCTTGGGAATCGCCTTGTTCATGTCCTTGAGGTAATCGAGGCTGAACAGTGAGTGGGCGGGGCCGACCTGCAGGTCGATCAGGTCCGCCGCCGTGAGCTCGAGGTGGACGTCGTCGGTATCACCCTCGGCATCGACGTAGAAGTACTCCTCGCTCTCGTCGACGCCCAGCGCGATGTGATCGCTCACCATGTCGGCGGCCTTCACCGAGCGGTTGACGTCCTTGCCCTCGAGGACCACTTGCGCAGGCAGGTCGAGGTCCGGGATGTCCGGCTCCTGGCGGATCGAGTCCGGATCGATCAGCGCGAGCGTGTACTCGAGCCCGTCGATCTGGATGTGCAGTTTGCGGGTCTCCTCGTCGAGTTCGAGCTGGATCAATTGGCCGGACTCGGCCATACCGGCGATGTCCTCGAGTCTGGAGAGGTCGACCCCGATGAGACCGCCGTCGGCCTCGTATGACTCGAATGCCGAGGCCTCGAGTGAGAGGTCGACCATGCCGACGTTGGCGGGGTCGACGGCCCGAATGGAGAGCCCCTCCTCCTCGAGGTGGATCTTACACTCATCGACCAGCACACTCACGGAATCGAGCGCGCTGGTGAGCGTTTCCGCGCTCACGATGGCCTTGAACATATGCATCGGGATACGAACGGTCGGTACAAAAAGGCACCCTTTGGCCGCGGGCGCGCTCGCTACAGGGGCGGGCCGGTTTCCGGGCAGCGACACCCAGTCGTCGACGGCGATGGTCTCGAAGTGGCCCGCCACGGGGGCAACGAGCCGTGCCGTCACCGGTGGGTCACGGACGCTCGGAGAGTGTGGTGTTCGCCCCGGTGTATCCGGACTACCCGACAACCTGACTCGTCGCCGCGAGGACCAGCCACAGCGAGAGGGCGAGACAGCCAGCGATCGCCAGCAGTTCGAGCCGACGATCGTCGACGGGGCTGGCGATCGACACGTCACGGGTGATCACGCGTCCACCGATTCCGACGAGCAACCAGCCGCCGGCCGCGATGGCCACGAACGTCGACCCCGGCTCGAACTGCAACGAGAGCAAGATCTGGCTCAGCCCCAACAGGAGCGGGATCGACCCGTAAAGGAAGCTCAGACGGACGCCACCGACCGTGTCGTTCATGGGTGAATACAGCCAGACTGGCGGCTAAAGCGTTGTCGTTGCTCGAGTGAAGGGGCCGCCACTATCGGGGATCGTTCGTCACCGAGGGGAAGCGATCGCGGAGAACCGGGACACCGATCCGTCTCAGTCGTCAGCCGGAATAGCGGGGCGCGTTCGCGAGTGTCCGTTTCCCATCGCGAGGACGTCGTCGAAGAAGTCGAGGGTGTCCTCGGGGCCGGGATTCGCTTCGGGGTGGTACTGGCGGGTGATGACGTCGTACTCGATGCCGTCCAGCCCTTCGGGGGTGTCGTCGTTGACGTTGATTTGGGTAACCTCGAGGTGCTCGCCGGGGTCCTCGACGGTGTAACCGTGGTTCTGGGTCGTCATCACGACCTGTCCCGACTCGAGGTCGAGGACGGGCTGGTTGACGCCGCGGTGGCCGAAAGTCATCTTCTCGGTGGTGCCACCGAGTGCACGGGCGACGATCTGCTGGCCGAGGCAGATACCAGCGACGGGTAACTCCTCGACGAACGTCTCGACGAGCGTGACGGCCTGTTCGTAGTTGGCCGGGTCACCGGGGCCGTTCGAGATGAACAGCACGTCGGGGTCGACGGCCGCGACGTCGGCCGCGCTGGCGTCGTGTGGGAAGACGTGAACCGTCGCGTCACGGGCGAGCAGGGAATCGATGATCGAGCCCTTGACGCCACAGTCGACGAGGGCAACGGTCTTGCCGTCGTTGGCCGCGCCGTGGACGGTCGTCTCCTCGACGCTGACCTGGGCGCCGATTTCGGTGTGGTCGCTCATCGCCTCACAGCGCTCGAGTTCGGCGATGGCGTCGTCCGGGGTCGCGTGCTGGCCGACCGCGATGCCACACTTCATCGCGCCGCCTTCACGCACGTCGGTGACGACGTCACGCGTGTCGAGATGGTCGACAGCGGGGACGTTCTCACTGCGGAGCCAGTCGGCGACGTCGTCGGTGAGTTCTCGAGCGAGGACGGCTCGCGGGTGGACGCGATCGGACTCGAAGCGCTCCTCGCGGACGCCGTAGTTACCGATCAACGGGTACGAGAACGTCAGGACCTGTTCCTCGTAGGAAGGGTCGGTCAGACTCTCCTCGTAGCCCGTGTAGGCTGTTGTGAAAACCAGTTCCCCGCGTGCGGTGCCCGGAGCACGACCACGCCCCTCGAGTACGTGACCGCTTTCCAGTGCAACGTAGGCCGGGTTCATTACGAGATACGTATCGGGCACACCCACATAAGTGTTTTCTTCGAAGCGATGTTACGAATTTCGTAATGGTCAAGTGGGTATCAGCCCAACCACTAGATCTCCATGGACGATCTCGACCGACAGATCCTGCACATCCTCCGGCGGGATGCCCGTACGCCTTACACCGAAATCGCCGGAGAGGTGGGGACGAGCGAGGGAACAGTGCGAAACCGGGTCGAACGGATGATCGACGATGGCGTCATCGAGCGCTTTACCGTCACCACCCGCACCGGGAACGTGAAGGCCATGCTCGAGATCAGCGTCGCCGTCGACGTCGACACCGCGAGCGTCTCCGAGCGGATGGCCGAGTGGGAGGAAGTCGACTTTGTCTGGCAGGTCTCCGGCGAGCAGGACGTGGTGTTGGTGGTTGACGCCGCCGACACGCGTGGGGTCAACGAACTCATCACGCAGGCCCGCGAGCAGGACGAGGTCGTGAGCACCAAGACGAGGTTGATTCTGGACGAGAAACTTGGGTAGCCCACTGAGGCGGCCGCCGATACCGTTCGAAACCGGCAACGCACGCAGCCAGAGGCCCTCGGGCGACGAGCTGGCGCGACCGCGAGAGCTCAGACGCCCACCTCGGCCGGTCTCACGGCCGAACGAAGGCGCTCGAGGATCCCACACGGTCATCGCCGGCGTGCACGTCGAGGCGGTTGCCGGATCCCTGGGAGTGATACACGACGGTCGAACCCCTCGTGGAAAGCCGATACTGGTTTTACGGGTGACCCGTTGAGTAGCCGTATGGACGATACCGAGACAGCCGAGGAGTTGCCCCACAAAAACGCCGCCCAGGACGTCGTCGCCGTCGACGAGGACGACACCGAACTGGGACCCGTCAACCGGCTGGAGGCCCACACGGGCGAGGGGACGCGCCACCGGGCGTTCACCACGCTCATCTTCGACGAGGACGACAACATCTTGCTCGCTCAGCGAGCGCCAAACAAGCGCCTCTGGTGTACTTACTGGGACGGCACCGTCGCCTCCCACCCCGTCCAGGGTCAGAGCCAGGAGGACGCCACCCGCCAGCGTCTCGAGGAGGAACTGGGAATCACGCCCGACCAGTACGACGACTTGCGCGTGACCGATCGGTTCGAGTACAAGCGCTACTTCGAAAACGCGGGCGTCGAACACGAGGTCTGTGCGGTCCTCAAGTGCACGCTCCAGGACACGTCGCTCGATCCCGACGAGGAGGAGGTCGCGGGTGTGCTGTGGGCCCCCTACGAACGCCTGCACTCCCACCCCGAGTGGTACCGCCAACTCAGACTCTGTCCGTGGTTCGAGATCGCGATGCGCCGCGACGTGCGGTGAGGGTCTCGTCGGGGGTGTATCGCACCGAGGGACGTGCGTACCGCGGTGTCGTTGTGACCACCCGCACCCCACCGACGCGGCACCTCCTCGAGGGTTCGGAAGCCTAAATCGTAGTGTGGTATGTTACCAGGTAGCAAGCCTTATATCGCCCTGTTTCGTACTGTTGGGTAGCGGTCGACGAAATCGACCAGTGACACGATGAGTACGCCTCCACAGGAAGCCGACACCCGCACCGTCGATCTCTCGTTCGAGCAGCGATGGATCCTCCACCACGCACTCGTCACGCGAGGGGACGCCTACATCGACGAGGACGAACCCGTTCCCCCGTGGCTCTGCCGACTGCTCGACCTCCTCGAATCCAACCGGGAAACGATGACGGTGTGGCAAGGGCGAACCCTCATCAGCCTTCTCGAGGACGATCGCGGGAATCTGCCGGAGCCGGATCGAGCGGTCGCTGCCGACGTCGTCGAGGCGCTCGAAGCCAGCCTACAGTAACACTTGAAACGAGTTCTCGTAGCCTGAACGAATCGATAATCAATGGACGTCGTTGTCTGCCCCTGTCAACTCTTTTGTGCCACAGCCAGGGCACCCATTCACAGACACGTCCACCACCGGGGGCACTGTCCGGCCTCCACAGACACGTCTGTCACGGGGGATGTATCCACAAACGTGCACGACGTCACAAACCCGAAAGCGTTTTTGAGCACGGTTGCGGGGTATCAACTGATGAGTGCCTACACCGCCACGGTGACCGTCCGACTCAAACGGGGCGTCCTCGACCCCGAGGCCGAGACCACACGCCGTTCCCTCGAGCGTCTCGGGTTCGACCTGACGGACCTTCGATCGGCCGACCGGTTCGAGATCGACCTCGAGGCCGACAGCGCCGAGGAGGCAGCCGACCGGGTCGACGAAATGGCCGAACGACTGCTGGCGAATCCGACCATCCACGACTACGACGTGGCGGTCGACGAGCGATAGATGACGGGCGTTCCAACCACGATGGCTACCGTCAGTTCCGCCACAGGGAGGTGGGCGCAGTGACGGTAGCCATCGTGCGCTTTGGCGGCTCAAACTGCGACCGCGACGCCGCCGCCGCCCTCGAGCACCTCGACATCGACGCGGAAATCGTCTGGCACGAGGACGGCCTCCCGGCGGACACCACGGGCATCGTCCTCCCCGGTGGCTTCTCCTACGGCGACTACCTCCGGGCCGGCGCCATCGCCGCCCACTCCCCCATCCTCGAGTCGGTTCGCGAAGCGGCCGCCGACGGCGTCCCCGTCCTCGGCGTCTGCAACGGCGCCCAGATCGGCTGTGAATCTGGCCTCACCGACGGCGCGTTCACGACGAACAGCAGTGCACGGTTCCAGTGTGAACCCGTCTACCTCCGCGTCGAGCGCGACGACACACCCTGGACGGCCGCCTACGAGACCGGTGACGTCCTCGAGATACCAATCGCCCACGGCGAAGGGCGCTACGAGATCGACGAGGGTCGCCTGACGCGCCTCGAGACCGACGGACGCGTCTTGTTCCGGTACTGTGATGCCGAGGGGAACCTCACGGACGCGGCAAATCCGAACGGATCGAAACACAACGTTGCGGGCGTCCTCGGCGAACGGGAGACGACGGCCGTGATGATGCCTCATCCCGAACGTGCGACGCTGCCCGACGTCGGCGGGACGGACGGACAGGGTATCCTCCGTGGGTTCGACCAGAGTACCGCGTGAACACCACGAGGGGCCTCAGCGCCATAGAATTGATTCGTTCCCACTGGCCACGACAGTTGTCTTTGGGTAGATTCCAGTAGACTCCCGACGAACGAACCGGGTCGGAACGAGGCGGCAACTGGCTGATATCTGGGCCCAGCCTCCCGTTCGTCTGGTCTGGGTGTCGTGATTGCGTGGCGCCCTCGACAGGACGATCAGCGGCGGGAGGACATCTCAGCGAACGAGTGGCTGATTGTAGGCCGTCTCGTGAGCGAGGACGGTCTCCCAGGTCGACGCACAGTCACAGGACACCTGCTCGAAGACCGTCGGGTCCTGGCGAAGATTGAAATCCTTGATCGCCTTCTGCACGAGATCGTCACACTCCCCGCAGTTGTGGGCCCCGCGGTCGGTCCCGTGGCCGACCGGATCGGAGACGACCAGGCCGTCGCCGTCCACGGTGCGCTCGAGTACGGCCGCGACCGACCAGAGCCACGGCGGTCGGTAGCCGTCCCGAAAGAAGAGTTCGTCCACCATGGTGTAGCGCTGGACGTTACAGGGGTTCATCGAAACGGTGTGACAGCCCTCGACCGCGAGACAGCGCTCGATGGAGGTGACCATGTCCTCGAGGGCTTCCGACTCGGTGAGGAAGGGCGGTTTCATCAGCAGGTAGGCCTTGACCCCCGCGCCGTCGACGGCAGTGGCGTCCGCACACGCTGCCTCGAAGTCCGCGAAGGCGAAGTACTTGTTCACGCAGTCGCGACGAACCCGATCGGTCGCGGTCTCGAGGCCGATGGCCACGTCCGTCTCGAGGCCGTGACTCGTGAAGTCCCGCAGCTTCTCCCGAGAGACGAAATCGGGGAGTGACTCGAGGACGATCCGCTCACGGTCGCCGAAGGTGTCGGCGATCGCCGCCCGCGTTCGGGCCCCGACCTCCCGCTCGTCGAGGAACGAGCCAGAAGTGTAGATCTTGATCAGCGGGGCCGGCTCGTCGGCGTTATCGGCCTCGTGGGCCAGACAGGTGTCGATCTGGTCCATGAGGGCCTCGTGGGAGACCGACCCACCCTCGACGCTCTCGGCGACGTAGCCACACATGGTACAGCCGCCAGCGCGGGCCCACCGACAGCCGCCGGTGTTGAGGATGATCGTCAGACTCTCCCTGACGCCGTCCGGGGTATTGTCCTCGTCGACCCACACCCGCGTCGGCTCGTGGGGATCGTACTGCTTGTCCTTGCGCGAACGGATCTCGCGCATGACCTGGTTGTGGGCGTCCATGCCCTTGCCCGCCTCGTACACCTCGGGCGTCGGCTCGCTCATTGTCGGAGTGAACGGCCCGAGGGCTAAAGCGGCTTCGTCTCGGTGGTCGTCCGCTCGGGCCTCGTGGCACCGACCCTCCTCGAGCGTCTGGTGGAGACGACAACCACGAGGAGTTTTGCCGACAGAGCGCGTTGGAGAGCATATGCATGCATCGATCGACGCAGTTCGCATCGCGGGCACCCCCCAGGGCCCCGTCCCCGTGGTGGTCCTCGACGTCGAGGGCGAGGCCGACGTGGTGCCGATCTTCATCGGCTTCGAGGAGGCCACGAGCATCGCTCGCGGGCTCGAGGCCGAAGACATCGGTCGGCCGCTGACCCACGACCTGCTGCTCGACGTGATGGAGGAACTCGGGGGACGCATCGAGCGCGTCGTAGTCAGCGAGATCAGCGAACGCGAGGACGGCAACGGGGGAACCTACATCGCCGATCTGCACCTCCAGACGCCGCGTGACGAGACGATTGTCGACGCCCGGCCGAGCGATTCGCTGGCGCTCGCCGCACGAACGAACGCCCCCATCGAGGTGACCGAAGCCGTCTTCGAGGCCGGCCGAGACGACAGGGACAAGTTCGACTCCCTCCAAGACGTGCGTGACGTTTCCGGTGAGCCATAGATGGACGACCCCAGTACCACGCCAGCGCGAGAGGACGACGCGAGTGCGATGACCGACACCCTCGAGGAGCTGTTCGCGGTGATCGAGGACCGAAAGGCAACCCGCCCAAAGGGGTCCTACACCGCTTCGCTGTTCGACCACGAGAAGGGCGAGAACGCCGTCCTCGAGAAGTTGGGGGAGGAGACGACAGAACTCGTGTTGGCGGCCAAAGACGACGATAGCGAGGAGATCGCCCACGAGGCCGCCGACATCGTCTACCATCTGCTCGTCTTGTTCTCGATGAAGGAGCTTGATCTCGAGGAACTGCAGGCCGAACTCGAGGCGCGTCGCTGAGAGCGGCCCGGACGACGGGGTGGTCGTCCCCGCCGATCGGCGAACGCGGACGGCGGCAATCCTCACCGCTGACGGCGGAGTGACTGTTCTCGAGGCCCCCACAGTCTGGCACTGAGACGGTCTCTGTACCGCTTTGTGTGGTCCAGAAACGAATCGAAACGCACCGATAAGAGACAACGGGATCCCCTCGAGCGAGTCGGCGAGTGGCCCTAGAACAGGTCCTGGGTGATCTCGAGTGTTTCCTCCCGGTCCGCCCAGTCGACGAACAGCGCGACGGACGTCGCCGAGGTGATCAGATCGTGGACGTTGATGCGCGCCTCGGCGAGCGGGTCGACGATGCCCTTGATGACGCCGGGCTGATTCGGCAGTTCGCCGCCGGTCACCCGGACCACGGCGAGTGGGTCCTCGACGGTGACACTCGAGAGTTCCTCCCTGGCGATGACTTCGCGATGGAGGATGTTCTCGGCGCGTTCGGCCTCGTCGGCGTCGACGTAGAAGGTCACGGAGTCGAGGCCACTCGCGACGGCGTCGATGTTGATCGTGCTTTCCCCGAGGGCCGCCGAGAGCGACTGGAACACCCCCGGCTGATTCCGTATCGCCCGACCCGCGACGGTGAGACAGGCCAGTGGTTCCTCGCGCATGTTGACGAGGCTCTGGAACTCGCCCTCGATGCTCGTCCCGCCCGAGAGCAGGTCCCCGTGCTGGTAGTGGACGACCCGGACGGTGAGTTGGCCGTGCTTGTACGACAGCGCCGACGGCGCAACGACTTCCGCCCCGCGGAACGAGAGGTTCCGCAATTCGTCGACGGAAATCTCGCCGACGTTGCGGGCACCCTCGACGACCCGCGGGTCGCCGGTCATGACGCCCTCGACGTCGGTGACGATGACGACCTCGTCGGCGCTCATGTAGTTGCCGAGCATGACGGCCGTGGTGTCGGAGCCACCGCGACCGAGGGTCGTCACCGACCCATCGGGCGCTTCAGCGAGAAAACCGGTGATGACCGGGACCCGCCCGTCCATCGTGGCCGCGAGTTCGTGTGCACGCCGTTTGGTCTCCTTGACGTCGACCTCGCCGAACTCGTCGGTGACGACCGGCCAGCCCTCGCTCCCCGGCTCGAAGAAGGCAGCGTCGACCCCACGGGCGGTCAGGGCCGCTTTGAGCATTCGCACCGAGGTTCGTTCGCCCATGCTGACGATCTGTGCCTTGTCTTCGTCGTCTGCCTCGAAGGTGATCTCCTCGAGCAGGTCGTCCGTGGTCGATCCCATCGCGCTGGCGACGACGGCGATCTCGTGGCCGTCGGCGACCGCGGCTGCGATCGAGTCAGCGGCGCGGTTGATGCGGTCGCCGCTCCCAAGGCTGGTTCCTCCGAACTTGGCTACGACTCGCATCCGATCACCCGGCGAGTCGCGGCGCTGGTGGCTGCGTTCATATGCGTTGGCGTAACCAGAGCGGGCAAATAACTGTGTCCCTCCGCCGGAGAGTTACCGGTCGCCGTCCACTGGTCCGGACTGTTCCCCGTCTTGGGCCGCTCCTGGGGGCATCTCGGCGTCTGCGTCTCCGGCTGCCTTTGGGTCCGTTCCTTCGGGTTGGGTGGCGTTGCCCTCGAGTTCCGCCTGGGGATCGAAGGTAACCATCCCGAGGCCGCTCGTGTACTCGTAGGTATGCCACTCGGAGATGGCCAGGACGCCACGGAGTTTGCGGACCCGCACCCGTCGGAACAGGGTATCCTCGAGGATCGAGTTGTCGAGTCGGAGGTCCACGACGCCGTCGACGACGTAATCGAGGTCGCGGGGGAAGTCGTCGGCTGCCCCCTCGACGGTGGCCCCCGCGATCACCGGCACGAACCGACCCTTGCAGACCTCCGCCCGAACGTTCTTGACGAAGTCGTATGCCTGTACGGGCTGGACGAGCGAACCGTATTCGGCGATCGAATCGATCACCACCACCCCGGTCTCGACCATCTCGAGGGCCTCGAGGCAGTTGTCGACGGCGTTCAGTACCGCCTGGCTGTCACTCGGGTCCCTGACGGCGGTGGTCTGTGGCTCGGTCGCCTCGAGCAGGTGGGCGTTCCAGTCGGTCATCCGATCGTAGAGGCGTTCCCGATCGTCCATCCGATAGGTGAAACAGTCGACGAGATGTAACTGATCGGCTTCGAGGTAGGGAAGCACGTTCCAGTCCATCGCGAGGAAGTTGGCGACGACGGAGGTCGGGGGTTCGGTGAAGGCGACGACCACCGCGGGCTCGCCGCGCTCGAGTGTTCGCCAGACCAGTTCGGCCTGGATCGCCTCCTCGCGGGTGCCGGAGTTGCCGACCAGCATGAGAAACGTGTTCCGGGGGAGTCCCTGGGGGAGCGAGGCGTCGAGGCCGGCGACGCCCGGCCGAAGCTTGCGGTGGCTGTCGTCGTCGATGAAGACGCTCTCGGTGTCCTCGTAGGCGCGTCGACAGGTCGTCGAACAGAACGCCTGGGCCCCATCGGAATCGCTACTGCGCTCGTCATCGTCGTCATCACTCTCGCCGTTGCCCCCACCAGTGGCCGAGACATCCGCGACCGGTTTCGCCACCGGTTCGAGTGGACACCGTTGCCGGCAGAACGCACAGCGTGGTCGCGCGGTCTCTGCATCCTCAGTCATGGCTGATACTGACGGGCCACCCACATGAAAGTGCGTACCGAACTCCTCCCGTCGGCTGGATTTATAGTCGTGGGAGTCAATACCTTGCAGTGATGAACGTACGGGACGCCCTCGAGGCCGATGCCGACGCGCTCGCGTCGATCGCCGACTCGCCGACGGACGTGATGCGAAACCTGGTTCACGACCGGACGGTTCGCGTCGCCGAGGACGGCACCCACGACCCGAACGCCGACGTGGGGGACACGAGTTCGAGTGTGGCCGCGTCCCACGCCGATGGCGATGACGATGACGACGCTGCGGCTGGCGATGGACGCCCTGACAACGCCGAAAGCACCCAGTACGGCGGCTCGGATCCCGAAGATCTCCTCGGGTTCGTGAGTTTCGACGTCCAGGGAGATACCGTCCACGTCACCCAGATCGGCGGCACCGAGGACGCCTGCGAGCGCCTGCTGGCCGAACCCGTTCGCTTTGCCTCCGGTGAAGGGCTCGCCGTCGAGATCCTCGTCCCCCGCGACGACGAACCCGTCGAAGAGGCCGCGGCATCGTTGGGGTTCGACAACCAGGGGCTCGGGCCCAGGTTCGACGGTGACCGGACGATTCGGTTCCGCCTCGAGCCCTGAAAGGGCCTGCAGTGCCACCGAACCGCCGAGTGCCGACCCCCTGGCGGTGATCGGCGGGACACCGTGACAGCGGTTGGGAACTCCGTCGCCGCCTCCTCAATCCTTTTGGTGACCCGTGGAGAGAACCCCCATATGGCAGCCGTGACTCCACCCGGGCCCACACGCACCACCCTTCCCGACCGCGAGTTCGACGACCGTCTCGAGGCCGTTCGGGACCGGATCGCCGAGCACGACGTCGCCGTCGACGCCGGCGTCTGGTTCGGCGCGACGAGCATCGAGTACCTGACCGGATTCGATCACATCCAGACCGAGCGACCGGTCGTCCTCGCCGTCACCGAAGATCGAATCGAGGTGACGGTCCCGCGACTCGAGGTCGAACGCGTCGAGCCGAACCCACGCATCGACGCTGTCCACCACTATCGCGACTACCCCGGCGGAGGGCCCATCGAGGTCGCGGTGGGGATGCTCGAGGGACTCGACGTCTCGGTGATCGCCGCCGACGCCGACGGTGCACCGGGGACCATGGGCTATCAGGGGCCGTCACTCGCCGAAGCTGCACCGTTCGACCTGACCGTCGAAACCCAGGACTGGGTCAGCCGCCTGCGCTGGGAGAAAAGCGAGGCCGAACTCGCGCTCATCCGGGAGTCCGCGCGCTGGGCCAACCTGGGCCACCGCTATCTCACCGACTACACTGCCGTCGGGGAACACCCGGCAACGGTGAGCCAACGGGCCTCGATGGACGCCTCGCGGGCGATGCTCGACACCCTCGGCGATCGATACGTCGCCCGGACCCGCGGCTCCGGGCCCGTCCACGCTGGCTACATCACCGGCCCCCAGACTCGCCTACCACACGGCCACACCGCCAACCGACGCCTCGAGGCGGGCGACGTCCTCGTCACCGGGGCGTCGGCGAACGTCGACGGCTACTACTCCGAACTCGAGCGGACGATGTTCATCGGTGAGCCGAGCGACGAGCAAGAACACTACTTCGACCTGATGCTCGAGGCCCAGACCATCGCCATCGAGGCGCTCGGGCCGGGCGTGCCGATCGCCCACGTCGACGACGCCGTCGAATCCTACTTCGAGGAACAGGGCGTGAGCGACCTCGCCCAGCACCACGTCGGTCACAACATCGGCATGGGCGGACACGAACCGCCGTACATCGACGAGGGATGGGGCGACCACTGTGAGGACGACGCGACGAACTACGACCCCGAGGACCGGACGATGGCCCCCGGCCACGTCTGGACCATCGAGCCCGGCATCTACACCGACGAGTACGGCTACCGACACTCCGACACCATCGCCGTCACCGAGGATGGGATCGAGTGGCTCACGTACTTCCCGCGGGACCTCGAGTCGAATACGATCGGCCTCGAGTGAGTCGCGCCAGCGAGGCCACGATCGTGTTCCCGCCCGTGTCACCGGTGCGTGCCCGTACCGGGTCGGCAATCACCGGGAAGCGACCACAGTGAACCGTATCACCCGTCTTCGGGCGGCCTCGGCACCGGTTCGTCGGCGCCGCCATCACACACGTGCCGGTAGACGTGGGTATAGCTGCGATCGCGGCCCTCGTGGTCGACGATCGTCTCCTCAGTCACCGCCTCGGTGACCTCGTACATGTCGATGACGCCGAGGGTTTCGCCGTGGTCGGCCTCCCACCGTTCGCAATGGTACTCTGCCAGTAACTTCGCGGCGTCGTTGCTGTAACCCCCGCGGCGGATGCTGTTCATGTAGAAGCGCTGGCGGTAGGTGTCGTGCTGTTTCTGGAGTTCGTCGTGGGGCCGATCGTACGTCATCGGCCGGTCGCTAAAGACGTCCACCTCCTCGCCGGATTCGGTCACCGCCGGGAAGACGTAGTACCGATCCGTGGTTCGCGGTTCGGGGGCGAACACCCCCCAGCCGAGTGGCTGATCGATGCCCAGGCCTGAGGCCACCGTGTTGACCTCGCGGACGCCGTGAGTCTCGACCAGTGTCGCCCGAAGTTCGTCCTCGACGTGGTGCTCCAGGGTCTGGTCGTGGTGATCGTCGTGTTCGTAGGCCGCCATCCCGGCCTGCGCACCGATCGTCAGGATCAAAAAGAGCATCGTGGTGACGACGGCCGCCATCGTCACGGCGTACGTCCGCTGTCGAATCTCAGGTGTGAGGATGCCATCCAGTCGGCGGTCCGGAACGGCGCTCGCGGCGACGATGAGTCGGCGTCTGGCACGCTCGAGGTGGTCATCGAGGGTATCAACCCGCCTGAGGTCGAGCCAACAGCGGTCCCAGACGGGTGTCTGGACGAACAGGATGAGGCCGGCCAACGCGACGTAGGCGAACGCCCCGATACGGACGGTGAGCGCGAAGGAGAGGTGACCGCCGATGTAGAGCGTGAGAAGGGCCATCCGAACCCAGCCGCGGGTGAGCAAGAGGAGAAAGCCAAACACCATCATGTAGTACCAGAGCAGCCCACCGATGGCGAGCAGTTCCGGGAAATGCCGAACGGTATCCCCGAGGAGGTAGGTCATCTCATCGAGGCCGAGGACGAGCGGGGCGGCCTCGCCCTGTCGCCAGGTCGTGGAGACGGACTTGATCAGTCCGTTGGTGACGTACATGTAGACCAGCTGTGCGAGGACGAAGAACGTCGCCGCGCTGGCGATCTGGGTGCGAGGTACGCGCTCGCGGTGAACGGCGTCGATCGACCAGCGCTCCCCGAGGGGAAGGAAGATGGCCCAGAATGCGAGCAGCCGAAAGAGGATGTCGGCGTAGCTCAACACCAGCGGGTTGTGGTGGTCGAGTGAGATAATGAACAGAAAGGAGACGACCATCGCCAGGCGGGTCCGGTAGCCGACGAACAGCGCCACGGCGGCCAGCGCGTGCAGGACGAACAACGCGGCGATGAGTTCCGTGGACGTCGTGAGGTGGAAGATGGAGACCGCGTGGTCGGCCGACAGCTGTCGGGCGAGGTACTGTGGGACGACGCCGTTTTCGGTGTAGTAGAAGTGGAAGTTTCGCGACCTGAGGATCAGATCGGCGAAGATCAGGCTGGCGATGGCCATCCGGAACAACGCCAGGGCTCTCGAGTCGATTGCGATGCACCCCCGGAGGTATCGCCGGAGCCAACCGACGACGGCAGAGGGGCTGGGCGTGGAGGGCATCTGTCAGGTATCCCCCACCGCGAGGTGAAATAGGTTACTATGAAAATTCGTTGCGACCGTTGATCGGGTGTGTTGTCGTCCAATGACTGCAGGCGGTTCCCTCGATCGATCGCTGATCGGCACGCAGTACCAACAGCTCTCACATTTAACTATAGGATTTGAAGTTATACGCTCCACGATTCAAAGTTAACTCCTTGATGCACATGTTTCGTGGTTCTCTCGGGAGCGTGTTGCTCGAGGCCACTCGAGCCAGCCGGGAGATCGGGGTGCACACCGCTCAATAGTAGCCACCGAACGTCATTGCACACCCCCCACGAGACCATGGCTCAGAACCGGTGACAAACCGGTTCTGAGCCGACTCGCTGGGAGGGTGTGTGAATCGTTCCAATCGTTACGATAGCTGACACGCCTCCCGGAGTCAGTCGTCCGAGTCGAGTGTCTGCCAGGACCAGACGAACCGCTGGCCCGCAGTGACGTGTGTGAAGACCGCAAGGAAAACAAGCGTCCACTCGACGAGCGAGAGTCCATAGCGGACGGGGTTCGTGACGGCCGCAATCCCGACGATAACGCCGACGAGCAATAGAATATCGGCGCGGCCGAGTAGCCCGCCATAGATTCGCTCGAGGCCGATCGCTTGCGCCTGCGTTCCAAGGTATGCCGTCAGCAGGACGCCGGTGAGCGCGAGCATCCCCAACTCGTATTGCTCGACGCCGAGTGCAAGGCCGCCGAGGATCAGGACATCCCCGTATCGATCAAGGGTGTGATCGAGGAAGTCGCCGGCGTCCGACGTGGTGTCCGTTGCCCGCGCGAGCGCACCGTCGAGCACATCGAAGAAGCCGGTGAGTAAGACGAGTACGGCGGCCACGAGATACCACGACGAATCGGAGCCACCAAGCACGAGCGCATATCCAGCCCCGGCCGCAGTAACGACGGAGAAAGCCGTGATCGCGTTTGCGGAGAGACCGAGCCGGGCTGTGGCGGTGACAGCGGGTGTAATGGCCCGACTAACGAGCGGGCGAAGTTTATCGAGCGTCATCGCCGTCGGTCGCCTCCACGGTCTGAGCCCATTCGTAGGCCCAAGTATCTGTGCGCAGGGTATAAGTCACCCTGATCTCGCTTGCGCCGATAGACTCCGGTAACGTCTATTTCCCAGGGACCCGTCCTCTAAAGGGAACAGCGAGAGTTCCACGGGTCACCTGACCCGTGGTTGTTTACAAATGACCGTGTCTACGGAAATCCATTGATCGGGTAGATCTGAAAGCCAACACACACACCACTGCGGTCATCAGCATCGCCCGAGCGACCCCCGGACCCCCGCCTCCGAAGCAACCCCCTCGAGGAACCCGCAGGACTTACCTTATCACAACACACTCGAGCGCATATGACCGAGGCGACGGGTATCGTCGGGGAGTTCCTCTCGCTGAAAGCCGAGACCGACGCCGACCTGCTGGCGATGCAGTGTGGGGACTTCTACGAGTTCTTCGGCGAGGACGCCGAGTTGGTGGGCGAGGAACTCGAGTTGAAGGTGACATCGAAGTCCTCCCAGGGCCAGTCGTATCCGATGGCCGGCGTGCCGCTGAACGACCTGACGCCGTACGTGAAAGCGCTCGTCGAGCGGGGCTATCGCGTGGCTGTGGCCGACCAGTACGAGACCGACGACGGGCACGCGCGCGAGGTCGTCCGCGTCGTGACCCCGGGAACGTTCCTCGAGACGAGCGACGCGGACGCCCAGTACCTGGCAGCGGTGGTCGCAGCGGACGAACCAGCGGGAACCCACCGGAACGACGGTACGGACCCCACCTACGGCCTCGCCTTTGCCGACGTGACCACGGGCCAGTTCGTCGTCACGAGCGCCACGGGCGCCGACGACGCGATGACCGAACTGTACCGCTTCGATCCCGTCGAGGTCCTCCCGGGCCCCGAGATCCGCACCGACGACGACCTGCTCGCCGGGTTCCGCGACCGCCTCGACGCCCGGTGCTCGCTGTTCGACACCGAGGCCTTCGCCCCAAAGCGGGCCACCCACCGCGTTCGCGAGCAGTTCGGCCGGGAGACCGTCGACCGCCTCGAGCTCTCGCCCGCGACGAGAGCCGCCGCCGGTGGCGTCCTCGCCTACGTCGAGGATACCGGCGTGGGCGTCCTGGCCTCGATGACCCGCCTCCAGACCCACCGCGGAGACGACCACGTCACCCTCGACGCCACCACTCAGCGCAACCTCGAGTTGACCGAGACGATGCAGGGCGACCGCGAGGGATCACTCTTTGCGACAATCGACCACACGAAGACGAGCGCCGGTGGGCGGCTCTTGAAGGAGTGGCTCCAGCGACCCCGCCGCGCCCTCGAGACCCTCGAAACCCGACAGCGGGCAGTGGGTGCCCTCGCGAGCGCGGCCCTGGCTCGCGACGAACTCCAGGAGACGTTGGGGACCGCCTACGACCTCGAGCGGCTGGCCGCCCGGACGACCCACGGGAGCGCGGACGCTCGCGACCTGCTCGCCGTGCATGACACCCTGGCACTGCTCCCCCGGGTCGCCGACGTGGTCGATTCGACACCCGCCCTCGCGGATTCGCCGCTCTCCAGGGTGCTCGGGCAGGTCGACCACGAGGCGGCCGCCGATCTCCAGGCGAGGCTCGCTGAGGCCCTCGCTGAGGACCCACCCTCGACGGTCACCCAGGGTGGCCTGTTCGCTCACGGCTACGACGAGGAACTCGACGACCTGATCGAGCGCCACGAGGAGCTGACGACGTGGCTCGAGACGCTCGCCGACCGCGAGAAACGCCAGTACGGCCTGAGTCACGTCAGCGTCGACCGGAACAAGACCGACGGCTACTACATCCAGGTGGGGCGCTCCGTCGCCGATCAGGTGCCCGAGCACTACGAGGAGATCAAACAGTTGAAAAACTCGAAACGGTTTACCACAGCGGACCTCGAGGAGAAAGAGCGCGAGATGTTGCGCCTCGAGGAACGCCGGGGGGACCTCGAGTACGAACTGTTCGAGGCGCTTCGCGAGCGCGTGGCCGAAGCGGCAACCCTGCTCCAGGACGTCGGGCGAACGCTGGCGACGGTGGATGCCATGGCAAGTCTGGCGACCCACGCCGCCGAGAACGGCTGGATCGCTCCCGACCTCCACCGTGGAGCGACCCTCAACATCGAACAAGGACGTCACCCCGTCGTCGAGCAGACCACGGAGTTCGTGCCCAACGACGTGGCGATGGACACCGATCGAAACTTCCTGGTCGTCACCGGCCCCAACATGTCCGGGAAGTCGACGTACATGCGCCAGGTTGCCTGCATCGTGCTGCTGGCTCAGATCGGGAGTTTCGTCCCCGCCCGCGAGGCCGAGATCGGGCTCGTCGACGGAATCTTCACCCGTGTGGGGGCGCTCGACGAACTCGCTCAGGGACGGTCGACGTTCATGGTCGAGATGAGCGAACTCTCGAACATCCTCCACGCGGCCACGGACGAGTCGCTCGTGATCCTCGACGAGGTGGGTCGGGGGACGGCGACCTACGACGGCATCTCCATCGCCTGGGCCGCCACCGAGTACCTCCACAACGAGGTGCGGGCGAAGACCCTCTTTGCGACCCACTACCACGAACTGACGGGGCTGGCCGAGCACCTGCCGCGGGTGGCGAACGTCCACATCGCCGCCGACGAACGCGACGGCGACGTCACCTTCCTCCGGACCGTCCGGGACGGCCCGACAGACCGTTCGTACGGGATCCACGTGGCGGACCTCGCGGGCGTCCCGGGGCCCGTCGTCGACCGCGCACGGGACGTCCTCGACCGCCTCCGCGAGGAGCAGGCCATCGAGGCGAAGGGCGGGGGCTCGAGCGAGCCCGTCCAGACGGTGTTCGACGTCTCGAGCGGGAGCTTTCGCGGCCCGGCGAACACGGATGGTGGCGGTCCGAAATCCCCACCTGACGGTGACGGGGACGACTCGCTCGACCCCGACGCGGCCGCAGTCCTCGAGGAACTGACCGACGCGAACGTCGAGGAGACGCCGCCCGTCGAACTGATGGCACGAGTCCAGGCGTGGCAACGGAGGCTCGAGGATGAGTGACAACGAACCCGAAAGCGAGATTCAGCAACTCGACGAGGACACCGTCGCCCGAATTGCCGCGGGTGAGGTCGTCGAGCGACCCGCCTCCGCGGTCAAGGAACTCCTCGAGAACAGCCTGGACGCCGACGCGAACAGGGTCGAGGTGGCCGTCGAGGTCGGCGGCACCGAATCGATCCGGGTGACCGACGACGGCCGTGGGATGACCGAGGCCGACGTTCGGCGAGCAGTTCGCCAGCACACCACGAGCAAGATCGCCGACCTCGAGGATCTCGAGTCCGGCGTCGCCACCCTCGGCTTCCGGGGGGAGGCCCTGCACACGATCGGCTCCGTCTCGAGGATGCGGATTCGGACGCGCCCCCGCACTGATCGCGATGGTGGGGGTGACGAGAGGGGCACCGAACTCGTCTACGAGGGGGGTGACGTCGTGTCGGTCGAACCCACCGGCTGTCCGACGGGAACGACCGTGGAAGTGACCGACCTGTTTTACAATACCCCGGCGAGGCGCAAGTTCCTCAAGACCACGGCGACCGAGTTCGCCCACGTCAATCGAATCGTGACACGGTACGCCCTCGCCAATCCGGACGTGGCGATGTCGCTCGTCCACGACGGCCGGGAGATCTTCGCGACCACGGGTCAGGGAAGCCTCGAGGCGGCCGTCCTCGCGGTCTACGGTCGGGAAGTAGCCCAGTCGATGATCGAGGTCGACGCCGGTGGGGAGGAGCTCCCCGTCGGTCCCCTTGAATCGGTTTCGGGGATCGTTTCCCATCCAGAGACGAACCGGGCCACTCGGGAGTACCTCGCGACGTACGTCAACGGTCGAGCCGTCACCTCGAGTGCGATCCGCGAGGGGATCATGGACGCCTACGGCGGCCAGCTTAGTGGCGATCGGTACCCGTTCGTGGTGCTCTTTCTCGAGGTTCCCGGCGACGCCGTCGACGTCAACGTCCACCCCAGAAAGCGCGAGGTCCGCTTCGACGACGACGATGCCGTCCGCCGTGGGGTCGAATCGGCAGTCGAGGGCGCCCTGCTCGAGCACGGCTTGCTTCGGTCGCGGGCCCCGCGGGGACGGTCGGCACCCGCGGAGACGGATGTTCGACCGGGGGCCGACGAGGAGTCAGACGACCATTCGTCGAGCGCGGGGGCAAGCCCCTCGAGCCGATCCGAATCGGGATCGCGAGAGCGCACGAGAGAGACGGGCGCTGCCGACAGCCAGGCTGAAACGAAACCGACCGACAGCCAGGCTGAAACGAAAGCAACCGACAACCCAGTGGGAACGCCAGCGGGCAAGGGACAGCGCCATACCGCCACGGACGAGAGTCAGACAGGCCCACTCACTGACGAGGGTCACTCGGACGCAGCCACAGCCGACGGCGAACCAACCAGCACGACCCCACCCCGCTCGGCAGAGTCTCGAGGCGATCGGTCGCCGACAGCGGGCGGAAACAGCGGCTGGTTCGAACCTGTAGACGGGGGCACGTTCGATCCCGGGACCGAACAGCGGACCCTCGACGGGGAGACGACCACCGAGGGAGCGACCCGGACGTACGACACCCTCCCACGGCTGCGAGTACTCGGCCAGCTCCGGGACACCTTCCTCGTCTGTGAGACGCCGGACGGACTGGTCCTGATCGACCAGCACGCCGCCGACGAGCGGGTCAACTACGAGCGCCTTCGGGGGGCCTTCGCCGACGATACAACCGCCCAGGCACTGGCCGACCCCGTCACCCTCGAGTTGACCGCCATCGAGGCCGAGACGTTCGAACACTACCGCGAGGCACTCTCTCGACTGGGGTTCGCCGCTGACCGGGTGGACGACCGAACGGTCGCCGTGACGACCGTTCCCGCCGTCCTCGAGAAGACCCTCGAGCCGACCCAGTTGCGGGACGTGCTGACGTCGTTCGTCGGCGGCGATCACGAGGCCGGCGCCGAAACGGTCGAGGAACTGGCCGACGAGTTTCTCGGCGACCTCGCGTGCTATCCCTCCATCACGGGCAACACCTCGCTCACGGAGGGGTCAGTCGTCGACTTGCTCGCGGCCCTGGACGACTGCGAGAACCCGTACGCCTGTCCTCACGGTCGTCCCGTCATCGTCCAGTTCTCCTATGGCGAACTCGAGGATCGTTTCGAGCGGGATTATCCCGGCCACAGCTGAGTTCGTTCAGGCGCGACATCCCGCTTGGTGGCTGCTCGCGGGCACCGGAAACGGTACCCTCATGATCCGTCCGCCCCCTCGACTCGAGCGTGTACGTACTCGAGCTCGGCGGCGACGACGATGCCTTCGCAGCTTGCGAGAGTCGCGTGGCCGCCACCGGGATCCGCCCATTGGCACCGGGGCTGGCCCTCGCCGACGCCGTCAACCCCGACCGACTCCGCGGCCTCGCCTACACACACCGGGCGAGCGAACTGCTCGGGCACACCGACGCCTCGCTCTCGAGTGCGCGCGCCCTCCTCGAGGCCGCCGCAATCGACCGGGAGGGCTCGGTCGCCGTCCGTGGGACCGATGTCCACGGCTCGAGTGGCGTCTCGACCGCCGCGGTCGAGCGGGAATTGGGGAGCGTCCTCGTCGACCGTGGGTTTTCCGTGGACCTGGAAAACCCGGACCACGTGTGCAGGGTGGCGTTTTCGGTCGGTGACCGCCCGTCGTACGCGGCCGGTCCAGCGAGTGAGGACGGCGACGGTCTGGGCGAGCACGTTTCGGTCTGTGCCGTCGGTTGGCTCGCCGCCGAGAGCGTACGGGACTTCGGCTCGCGAGCCCCCACCGATAAGCCCTTCTTCCAGCCCGGGAGTATGGATCCGCTGCTGGCACGAGCCGTGGTCAACATGGCCAGGGCCGGGCCGGGACGTAGCCTCTTGGACCCGATGTGCGGAACAGGTGGCGTCCTCGTCGAGGGTGGCCTCGTCGGGGCGGACGTGATCGGCACGGACGCCCAGTCGAAGATGGTCGCGGGGGCACGAACGAACCTCGCGCACTTCCTCGATCGTGAGGGCCACACAGCCACCGGCAACGTCCCTGGGGACTGGTACGTCGCTCGGGGGGACGGGACCAGCCTGCCTCTCCCGGATGGCAGCGTCGACGCCGTCGTCTTCGACGCCCCCTACGGCCGCCAGTCGAAGATCGAACGGCACCGCCTCGAGGACCTCGTCTCGGGCGCGCTGTCGGAGGCGCGACGAGTGGGCGACCGCGCGGTGGTCGTGGCCGATCGCCCCTGGACGGGGGCGGCGCTGGCGGCGGGGTGGGACCTCGAGGCGACCTTCGAGCGACGTGTCCATCGGTCGTTGACGCGACACGTACTGGTACTCACCAGCTGTAGTACCAATTGAAACGAGTTACAGACCCGCACAGCGAGGCGGCTCAGAACCGGTGACAAACCGGTTCTGAGCCATGGTATCGTGAGGGTGTGTACAATGACGGCCAGTGGCGACTGTAGACCCCCCACAGCAGCGAGGTCCCGGCCGCGACCGGTCACCGAAAGCGAGCCAGGATCGAATCGCCCCCGGCCACGATCAGACCAACGGCGAACGCGCCCGTCCAGCAGGCCAATGCGAGTGATTCGTCGCCGGGCGTCTCGACGGAGAGAACCTGCCAGAGGCCCACAGCCGTGAGCCAGTGGGCGACCCCGAACCGCCAGACGTGCGTGTGTGTCAGTCGAGGGTCCTCCAGACGAACGACGGCCACCCCCAGCGCCGTTCCGGGCGCAAGCGCGAGGAGGCTTAGCGACCACGAGAGGAAGAACCCACCGTCGTCGTAGATCCCAAAGAGCGCACCCATCGGGAGGGCGACGACGATGGCACACGTCAGTACGATACCGGCGGCCTCGAGTCGGTCGGCAAGGGACATGTCTCGAGGATCGCAGGCGATCGGGAACAGCGTGGCGGTTTGGGCACCCCGAAGGAGCGACGAACGGCCGCAATATTATCGAGACCGACCAGAACGGCGCGAAAGTCCGCTTTCAGTCATCGATGACGGCCTCGAGGGTCGTCCCCGCCGGGGTCCGGACTGAGTGCAGCAGGTCGAGATACCCCGTCTCCGCGAGGGTTCGGTAAGCGTAGACGTTCCGGTCGGGGAACGCGTCCCACAGCGCGTCCTCGACGATCCCGTCCCACGCGAGCGGATGCTGGCCCCGTATTCGCCACGCCGACCGGGGGGCCAGAAACGGCGGCTCCCAGTCGCCCCCGCGCTCCGTGAACTGCCGCTCGGGTGTGTGGCGAACGAGTGAGAGCAGGCGGTCGACGGGTTCGAGGCGGCGATCGGTCACCGCCGCCCGTGCTCGAGAGACGTCGGCCACCCGCTGATAGGTGTCGACGGCGAGTTCGGCGTGGAGCCGCTTCCCCCGGCGTCGGGCGTACGGAACCGTTTCCCAGGCGCGAACGTAGGCGGGATCCCAGAGTGGCAACCACCACGCGAGGCCGGCGTCCTCGTAGCCACGCAGGTCGCCATTGGTGAACGTCGACATTCGCCCGCGCCACTCCCAGTGCTCGTAGGCGGCGGCCAGAGCCGTGAGGTTCGTGAGGGTGAGCGGGGCGCGACTCCCACAGAGCCCTCGACGGATCCGTCGGCGAGCATGGGCGGTGAACGACTCGTCCTGCCAATCCCAGAGCGTGTAGTGACGCTCGAGGACGTACTCGACGAGGGCGTCCAGCGTGGCCGCGATCGTATCTTGATCGTCGGTGTCCTCGGCGTCGACGGCTGGTCCACAGCCGATTGCCGGTCGGCCAGCGTTCCCGGTCGGACCCTCGGCAGCGTCCGTCGCCCGAAACCGCGGCAATCGCTCGCTCGGGGTCGCCACCGTGTGGCCCGGACAGTAGAGGCCGTCTTCGGGGAGCCGACCCGCCTCGAGCAACGCCCGGACCGCAGGCCAGGCGGCGAGGAACGGGAGGCCGTCGCCCCCGAACGCCCACTCGCGATAGGTGCGACAGGCATCTCCGTGGTACCACGCGCGCCAGTCATCGCGGCTGTATGGAACGAACTCCCAGCGGATTCCCAGGTTGCTCGCGATCTCACGGCTGACTTCCACGTCGGGGTGGCCCGAACGCCCGAACGTGAACGCGATCACCTCCCGTTCGCGCTCGACCAGGGCAGCCGCGAGAAGTCGGGAGTCGTACCCCCCAGAGAGTGGCAAAACGATCGGCCGTTCGCCGGCGACGGCCTCGAGGCGATCGAGCGCGGTCTCGAGACCGTTTCGGAGGCGCTCGAGGACAGGGTCGGTAGGCTGGTCATCTCGGTCGTCGATGCCTGGGCCCCCGTGGTCGTCGTCCGGCCAGTACGCCCAGTACTCCTGGCGGCGAACGCCGTCGTCGCTCACCGCAACCACTTCGCCGGGAGCCACCGCGCCGACGCCCGCCCAGATGGTCTCACCGCCAGTTACGTATCGCGTGCAGTGAAACTCCCGTTCGGTGATCGGATCTCGCGGGGCGTCGATCGCCTCTCTGAGGAGTCGTCCCCGGTCGCTACAGACCGAGCCCTCGACGTCGAACCACAGCGGGATCGACCGGGCCCGATCGGCGACGAGTATCGTCTCCCCAGCGGTCTCAATGACGGCCCCAAAGAACCCTTCGAGCGACGCCGCACAGTCGGCAACCGCATCGAGTTTCGCCTCGGGATCGCCTGACACACCGGTGACCGCACGTCCGAATCGGTCGGCGACGTCCCGGGCCTCGAGTCGACGGGCGTCGTCGAACGCCACGCCACGGACGGCGACCGACCGGTGGCGAACCCAGCCGTGGGCCATCAGCCTGACGTCCATGCTGTGGAGTCGGGAACGGTCGTACAAAGCAATGGTGGATCGGCGTGATTTGGAGGGGTCTGCGTTCGAGCGGGGTCAATCGGCCGCCTGCGCCTCGTCGACGTCGGCCCCGCGCTCGGGGTAGATATCCGCGACCTCCTCGTCGAACTTCTCGAGGATGACCCGACGTTTCTTCTTCATCGTCGGCGTCAGCATCTCGTTTTCCTCGGTGAACTCCTCGGGGACCAGCTGGAACTGCTTGATCTGCTCGTGTTTCTCGAAGCGCTCGTTGATGGCGTCGACCTCGGCCTGGACCAGCTCGTGGGCGGCCTGACTGTCGACGATCCGTTCTTCGTCCTCGAGACCCAGTTCGTCCCGCAGGTAGGCGAAATTGGGGACGATGAGCGCGCCGACGAACTTCTCGCCGTCGCCGACGACCATACACTGCTCGACGATCTGGCTCTGGGCGAAGGCGTCCTCGATGGGTGCTGGCGCGACGTTTTTGCCCGTCGAGAGCACCA
>LKND01000099.1 GCA_001564275.1 Natrialbaceae archaeon Tc-Br11_E2g14
GACCCGTTCGAGAGTCAACCCGACCGCGACGTCTACGGCGTCGACGAGCCACTGGACCCAACCGAGTTAGGGACTGCGGACGATGAATTCGAGGACGAACCGCCGTGGCTCGATTCGAGCGGGGACGACCACCAGCTACACCACGACCAGCTGTACGAAACCAGCGTCGAGCTCCTCGAGGAGCGAGCCCACACGCGAGTGACCGGTGCCCGCATCAGCGCCGACGACGACGTGGTGCTCGAGAACGCCGGCGTACACCACACCGGCCCTGACGGGACGACCTACGCGAGCGAGCACCTGATCGACGGTCCCCACGCACACCTGCTCGAGCCACCGACGGGGGCACACACCGACCTCGATCGGGCCGAACAGTACCACGACGCCGAGGTCGGGTTCACCCGTCTCGAGTACGCCAACGGGTCGGTCGCCCACGAACGGGGGACGACCCAGTCCGTCGCGTACGAGCCGCAGTTGCGGACGATACTCATGCAAACGGAGGACGTGACCGTGACGCCCCTCGAGGGGGCAGGCGATGACGAGGAGCCACGCTATCACGTCGCCGTCTCGGGCGAGGACGCGCCGATGCCGTTCGATTCCACGGAGCCGTTCTCCCTCGAACTCCACGTCACGGAGCGCGGACTCGTGGAGTACGCCCGACTCGAGGGAACCATCGACACCGACGAGGTCACCGTTCGCGAGGCGTTCGACGATCACGACGCACTGACCGTCGAGGAGCAACTGTACGTCGTGAACGTCGACGACACCACCGTCGAGGAGCCCGACTGGATCGACGAGGCCCACGAGGCGATCGATCATCCCTCCTTCGCCGACGGGCCCGACTGGTTGCCGACGGGTGAACGGACCCACGTCGATCGGTACGAACTGCAGGACGCCCACCAGTCCGCGCTCGGTTCGACGACGTGGACCAAGACGTCGACGGCGACGGTGACCGCCGACGGGGAGCGGTACGTCGACAACCAATTCACCGAGCGATACGATCCCGACGCCGACCAGACGGCACTCGAGGGAGCCATCGACGGCGAGTATCCCGACCTGGTCGGTGGCGCGTTCGACTGGATGGACGAGAACGCCAGCGCCGTCGAAACCTGGGCGACCTCGAGGGCGGGCTATCAGCAGACACAGTACGGAAACGACACCGTCAGCTACGGCGAGTGGTCCCCCGGCTGGGGCGGTTTCGGTGCCGGAACCCTCCCCCAGTTCGGCCACCCGCTACAGCTGGCCGAGGACGTCCAGGTCGTCCCGTACGAGGACGACGGTGAGCGCTACTACGAGTTGATTTCGAACACCCCTGACAGGCACTCCCCGTTCCTCGAGCACGAACCGTTCCGGGTGGAACTGCACGTCACCGAGGACGGCGTGATCGAGCGGGCGACACTCGAGGGGACGGTCCGCGTGAACGAGACGGGGATCGACCCCGCACTCGTCGACGACCAGGAGACGGTCACACTCGAGGAAGAGCTCGTCACCGACGTGGGTGACACCGAGGTAGCTGAACCGGGCTGGCTCGAGGACGCGCGGGAGGCTATCGACGACGATGACGTCGAGTATGCGGACGTCGACGACAGTGGGGAGGGTGACGAGGACAACGGCAACAACAGCGGCGAGGTCGCCGCAGACTGATACCCGTCTCCGCTATAGTAACAATTGAAACGAGTGACACACCCTCACAGCGAGCCGGCTCAGAACCGGTTTTGAGTTATGCTCTCGATGGTGTGTGCAATGACGTTCAGTGGCTACGATAGACCGCACCGATACGGTTTACTGTAGTCTCTTACCGGTGATTGCCCATACCGGGTCGGCAATCACCGGTAAACAGTTACAGCAATCCGTATGACCCGTCCTCCGCTGGACCACACCGAGGATCGATCGCCGAGTGCTCACCACGGGGCCGGCGTTCGCGGGACCCGCTCCCGAGAGTCCCGCTCACTCGAGCAACTCGTCAGCCAGCATCGGCAGGAAGGTCCCGATATCGGTGACCATCCCGATCGCCTGGGCGCTCCCCCGGTCGAGCAGCTGCGTGACGGTGGCGGGGTTGATGTCCACGCAGACGGTCTTGGTCGTCGAGGGGAGGCAGTTCCCGACGGCGACGGAGTGTAACAGGGTCGAGAGCATGAGCACCAGGTCCGCCTCGTGGGCCTGCTCGCGGATCGCCGCCTGGGCCTCGACGGCGTCGGTGATGGTGTCCGGGAGCGGGCCATCGTCCCGGATCGAGCCAGCGAGGACGTAGGGGACGTCGTTGGTGACACACTCGTACATCACGCCGCTGTCGACCACACCCGACTCGATGGCCGACTCGATGCCGCCCGCTCGTCCGATCTCACTGATGGTGTAGATGTGGTGTTTGTGCCCCGAACGCGGGTGCTCGAGCGTCTCCGTGTCGACCCCGAGGGAGGTGCCATACAGGTCCCGCTCGAGGTCGTGAACCGCAAAGCCGTTGCCCGCACTGAGGGCGTCGACGTAGCCCGCCCCCACGAGATCGGCGAGCGCTTCCCGCCCGCCGGCGTGGATAATCGCGGGGCCACAGACGACGAGCACCGTCCCGTCGGCGGCGTCGACGGCCCGCATCTCGTCGGCAATCTCCTCGATCAGTGACTCGGAAGGGCGCTCGCTCGAGACACCCCCCTGCATGAACCCGAACGCGCTTCCCTTCCCGCGGGGACGTTCCGGGGGCTTGACGCGGATTCCAGTCTCGCCGGTGACGACCAGATCGCCCGCCTCGATGGCGTTGAGGACGCGCGTCGTCACTCGTGGGTCGTCGGTGTCGCGTCCCTCGACGATCAGGGCGCAGTCCATTTCGACACGATCGACGGCCACCCACTTGCCGTCGATTCGGACCTCCGTGGGGTGGTTCGTCGTCGAGTAGAAGTCGATCGGGACCACCTGATCTGCCGGGGCAGCCTCGAGCGTGGCGTCGCGCGGATCGGCCACCGTTGCCCCGCTCTGGTTGAGTTCGTGGAGGATCGCCCGGAGATCCGCCTCTGACTCGGCGGTGACGGTCATTCGGCAGTACGACTCGGCGTGTTTGTGGCGCCCGACCTCGAATTCCTCGACGTCGAACTCGCCCCCGAGGTCCATGACGGCCCCGAAACAGCGGGCCATCGACCCCGAATCGATGATGTGTCCCTCGAGTTCGACCGTGCGACTGACAGTCATGACGTCTGGTTGCCCTCGGGGGACCGTCAATCTGTGCTTCCACGCCGGTGCAGCGTCGAAACGGGATCTCGTGGGTCGTCGCGAGACGGGTGTGCGGGACCGATCAGTCGTCGTTGTCGACGATGACGACCGCCGAATCGGTCTCGATCATCACGCCCTCACCCGAATAGGTGCGCTCGAGGGTGACCTCGAACAGGTCGCCCTCGAGCACCTCGCCCGCGACGTGGAGTTCGTCGCCGTCCTCGACGATCTCGTACTCGCCGGCGTCGATCGCCGCGTCGATGTCACCGACTTTGGCCCCGTATTTCGGCCCCAGCGTCGCGTACTCGAGATCGATCGAGGCCACCTCGGTGGTGATTTCCGGCGGCGACGCGAGCGTCTCGAGGGAGTCGACGTGGCTCACGTCCTGGATCGCCTCGGCGAACCCGGTGACGTCACCGTGGACGGCGACCGATTCGAGCGTGGCGTTCAGGGGCAACTGCCGCTCGGATTTGTACCGCCGGAGCGCGGCGATGACTTCCATCGCGGTTTCCCCGGCCTCGAGGTCGGCGTCGTACTCCTGTGATTGTGGCCACGAGTGCCCGTGGATGCTGTCCAGATTGGTCGCCGTCTCCGTGCCACCCGTCTCGCCGTCGGCGTAGACGGATTGCCAGATCTCCTCGGTGACGTGCGGGACGATCGGTGCCCACAGCAGGAGGAACGTCCGGTGGGCGGTTCGCAGCGTGTACTGGGTCGACGCGCTGTCGGCACGAGTCTTCGCGATCTCGAGGTAGTCGTCACAGAAGGTGTTCCAGAAGAACGTTCGGAGCCGGTTGCGGGCCTTGGCGAACTCGTAGGCCTCGAAGTGGTCGGTTAGGGCCTCGATCGTGGCGTCGAGTTCCGCCAGCAGCCAGCGATCGATCGGCTCGAGGTGCGCGGGTTCCTCGGGGTCAGCCGGGGCCAGACTGTCGACGAGCTTCGAGGCGTTCCAGAGCTTCCGGAGGAGTTTCTCGCCGGCGACGATGTCCTGTTCCTGGAAGGGGAAGTCGTCGCCGACGGCGGCGCTCGCGGCCCAGAAGCGGACGGCGTCGACGGGATACGCCGCCAGGACGTCGGCGGGTTCGACGACGTTGCCCCGGGACTTGGACATCTTCTCGCGGTTTTCGTCGAGGACGTGGCCGTTGATCAGGGTCGCGTCGAAGGGCACCTCGCCGGTGTGCTCGTAGCACTTGACGATGGTGTGAAAGAGCCAGAAGGAGATGATGTCGTGGCCCTGTGGGCGCAGATCGAAGGGGTAGAGTTCGGGGTTGGCCATCTCGAAGGACTCGGTTTCGGCGTCCC
This sequence comes from Natrialbaceae archaeon Tc-Br11_E2g14, assembly GCA_001564275.1. GTDB lineage: Archaea > Halobacteriota > Halobacteria > Halobacteriales > Natrialbaceae > Natronosalvus. The sequence goes on from LKND01000099.1 coordinate 4,495, forward strand.
AGTCCCAGCCCGCGTTGATCAACGGCGTCAACGACGATGTCGCCCAGGTGTCGAAGACGTCCTCCTCGGGCTCGAACGTGTCCGCCCCACACTCGGGGCAAGCGTCGACCGGTGGGTCGTCAGACAGCGGATCGACGGGGAGGTCGTCCTTCTCGGCGAGGATCGCGTGGTCACACGCGGTACAGTACCAGACCGGGAACGGGATCCCCGAGTCGCGCTGGCGGGAGATCAGCCAGTCCCACTCGAGGCCCTCGATCCAGTGGCGGTACCTGGTAAACATCTTCTCCGGGAACCAGTCCATCGCCTCGCCGGCTTCGAGATACTCGTCTTTGCGGTCGAGGATCTCGACGTACCACTGCTTGGAGACGCGGTACTCGACGGGGGTGTCACAGCGCTCGTGAACGCCGACGTCGTGGACGATGTCTCGGCGATCCCGGAGGTAGCCGCCAGCCTCGAGGTCCTCGACGATGGCCTCGCGGGCCGCCTCGGTGGAGAGCCCCTCGTAGTCGCCGGCGAGGTCGGTCATGGTGGCGGTTTCGTCGATGGCCACCCGCAGCGGGAGGTCGTGGGCCTGGTACCACTCGATGTCCTTCTGGTCCCCGAAGGTACAGCACATGACGACGCCGGTCCCCTTCTCCATGTCGACGCGCTCGTCGGCGATGATCGGTACCTCGTGGCCGAAGATCGGGACGTGAGCGGTTTCGCCGACGAGCGCTCGGTTTTCGTCGTCTTCTGGGTGGACGAACACGGCGACACACGCCGGGATCAGCTCTGGGCGAGTCGTCGAGATGACGAGTTCCTCGCGTGGCGGGTTGGTTCCAACGAGCTCGAAGGCGATGTCGTTGAAGTGGGCGTGGCGCTCGTCGTCTTCGGTCTCGACCTGCGAAATGGCCGTCTCGCACTCGGGACACCAGATCGCCGGCGCTTTCTTGCGGTACTCCCGCCCCTTTTCGTAGAGGTCGATGAAGGAGAGTTGCGAGATGCGCTGGACGCGCGGCTCGATCGTCTTGTAGGTGTGATCCCAGTCGATCGAACACCCGAGGCTTTGCATTTTCTCGGTGAATTCGGCCTCGTATTCCTGGCAGACCTCGCGACAGCGTTGCTGGAACTTCCGTCGCTCGTAGTCCTGGTGGCGAATGTCGAGTTCCTGTTCGGTCAACCGCTCGGAGGCGATGCCGTTGTCGTCGTAGCCGAAGGGAAAGAGGACGTCGCCGTCGGCCATCCGCCGGAAGCGAGCCGCGAAGTCCTGGAGGGTGTGGCCATAGAGGTGGCCCATGTGCAGGCTCCCCGAGACCGTCGGCGGCGGGGTGTCGATGGCGTAGGTCGTGTTGGGGTCCTGGCCTGGTTCACCCTCGTAGGCGTAGGTTTTGGCCTCGACCCAGGCGTCCTGCCAGACGGGTTCGATAGCCTCGGGGTCGTAGTTGCCCTCGAGGCCCGAGGCAGCGCGTTCGCTCTCGTCGTCGGCCTCGCCGTCGCCCTCGAGGTCGGGCTCTGCGCTCATGCTCTCACCGCCCGGGGTGGGCGTCGGTCGATGCGGTCGTCGGCTCCGTGTGCTGTAGCGTCCATCGGTGATACTGGTCGTTGGTGGTGGTTTCGAATCCGGGACAATACATCCGTCGAAAGGTGGTGTTAGTGGGGCGACGGGGCCCCTACGAACACGGCCGCCCGTGGCCCATCGGCGTGACCGTCGGTGACGGTCGAGCTGGCCGGATCCATACGGGGCCGTATTCGCGGGACCCTGTTAGCTGTTTCGTCACGGATGAGCCCCGGCGGTGGAGTCGGTCGACGCGGTCGCCAGGACGGCGAGGCTGTCGAGGCACCGGATTCAAGCGTCCGTGTTCCGGTCGCCGACGGCCGGGAGTCGCGTGGTGAGGCGTCACACACCAGCCGTACGTTCATGTGCGTGTCGGTGTGAACACCGGTCATGAGCGACCGACACGGCGAATCGGGCCGAGAGAGCGGTTCATCGGGCGAGCCACGGGACACCGAGGGGCTGCCACCCACCCTCGAGCCCGAAGCCTACTACGACGAGTACGGCCACGAGGAGTGGGAGCGCCTCGAGGCGACCCTGGGTGGCCACCTCGAGTTCGAGGGAACGACCGACTACCTCGAGCGGTATCTGCCGGCTTCGGGCGCGGGTGGTACCGAGACAGACGAACCAACCCGTGTCCTCGACGCCGGCGGCGGTGCCGGCCGGTACAGCGTCTGGCTCGCGGAGCGAGGCTACGCGGTGACGCTCGTGGACGTGAGCGAAACCCAGTGTGCCATCGCCCGCGAGAAGGCCCGCGACCACGGCGTCAGTGAGCTGGTGACGGTCGAACGCGGCGACCTCCGATCGCTGCCACTCGAGCGGGATTCGGTCGACGCCGTGCTCTGTACCGGTGGCCCCCTGTCGCACCTTCCCGAGGCAAGCGACCGCGAGCGGGCGCTCGCGGAACTCCGACGGGTCGCCCGCGCCGGTGCACCCGTCTTCGTCTCGGTGATGAGTCGACTGGCCGTCCTGCAGAATCTGGTCACTGACCCGGACTACGCCCCGGCCCTCGAGCCCATCGCGAGCGACGGGACCTACGACGCCCAGCTCGCTCGGGAGGAACTACCTCACCTCGAGCCCGACTTCACCGCCTGTCACTTCTTCCGGGCGGCCGAACTCGAGGCCGCCCTCGAGGCGGCCGGGTTCGACGTCGCAGCGATGGTGGGCCTCGAGGGGGTCGCGACGAACGTCGGCGAGCGGATCGACCTCGCGGACCTCGAGGACGACGTGGTCGCGGCCGTCACGGAGGCCGTTCGGGACCTCCGCACCGATCCGGCGGTCGTCGACTGGTCGAATCACCTGCTTGCCGTGGCTCGTGTTCCTGGTTGATGTCGGGTGTCCCAGATGCGAGCCGGGTGGACTGCGTGCGGACCAGGATCGAACCACTTCAATACAAATAATGTACCCATAAGCTTCGTTTTCAGTAGTTTTAAACTCCATTACTCAAAGTGTTGGGGAGTGGGGCTAAACTGTCCCTCAGACCACCTCGCTCGAGGTGACCCGCAAAGTAACGCAATCAGGTTACGAAATCACCTCTAATTCAGAACCAGCCGAATTTGTAACCGGAAGTAATTACGCCCCCGCCCAAACCTATTTGTCGGTCCCCGCCATCGTGGTATCCATGCAGATACAACGGCGACGAGTGCTCGCAGGCCTCGGGACCGGCGTCGCCGTCGGCCTGGCCGGATGTACCGGAGCGCTCGGGGGCGAAGACGACGACGCGGCCGAGATCAGCGGCGAAACGCTGACGCTCACCACCACGACCAGCACCTACGACACCGGCCTGCTCGACGAGCTGAACGCCCCCTTTCAGGACCGCTACGGGGTGACCGTCGACACCGTCGCCCAGGGCACGGGGGCCGCCCTCGAGACCGCCCGCAACGGGGACGCGGACGTCGTCATGGTCCACGCCCGCTCGCTCGAGGACGAGTTTCTCGAGGACGGGTACGGCGTCAACCGCCGGGACCTCATGTTCAACGATTTCGTGGTCGTCGGCGAGCCCGACGACCCCGCAGGGGTGGGCGGTGGCGACGACGTGGTGTCGGCCTTCGCCGAGATCGCCGCGGCCGAGGCCACCTTCGTCTCCCGCGGCGACGACTCGGGCACCCACACGAAGGAACGCGAAATCTGGGACGAAGCCGGCCTCGAGCCCGAGGAGCGGGGCGAGTATCAGGAAGCCGGCGACGGGATGGGCGAGGTCCTCGTCCGGACGGATCAGGGTGGGGGCTACACGCTGGCCGACCGGGGGACTTACCTCTCGATGCAAGGCGAGATCGATCTCGAGATCCACGTCCAGGGGCCAATCGAGGATGGACCGGACCTGCTCGCCAACCCCTATGGCATCGTCGCCGTCAATCCCGCCGTCCACGACAACGTGACCTACGACCTGGCGATGGCCTACATCGGGTTCCTGACGGGACTCGAGGGACACGACGTCATCCAGGGGTACACCGTCGAAGGAGAACAGCTGTTCTTCCCCGAAGCCGTCGCCGAGGACCCCAACTTCCAGCAGTACGTGCCGGCGGACTGGAAGCCCGAGGAGGGGTAAGTGAGAGGTCGATGGCATGATCCTCGAGATCGTCCCACTGACTCCGTCGCTGCTCGAGTTCCCGTTCGAGTGGCACTACGTGCGGAGCATCATCTACGTCTCGCTGTACGTGAGCCTGATCGCGGTCGCCCTGAGCACGCTGTTCAGTCTGCCGGTGGCGATGCTCGTGGGCTTCTCGGAGTTCCGCGGGAAGCAACTCGTGACCGCCGTGATCAACACCGGGATGGGATTGCCGAGCGTGGTCGTCGGCCTCGCCGTCCTCTTTACCGTCTCGAACCAGGGACCGCTGGGCTCGTTCGACCTCGTGTTTACCACCGAGGCGATGATCATGTCCCAGTTCGTCCTCGCCGCCCCGGTCATCACGGGGGTGAGCCTCGCCGCCGTCAGCAGCGTCGAGGGCGGCGTCCGCGACGCGGCCTACGCCATGGGCGGCACCCGTCTCGACGTCGCCCTCGTGACGATCAAGGAGGCCCGCTACGGGATCGCCACCGCCGTCCTGGCGGGCTTTGGCCGCGCGATCAGCGAGGTCGGCTCCGTCCTCATCGTCGGCGGCAACATCGCCGGCCCCGACGGCACCTCGAAGACCCGGACGCTCACGACGGCGATCCAGCTCGAGGCCCGCCAGGGTCGCTTCGAGACGGCGATGATCCTGGGGGCGGTCCTGCTGGCGCTCGTCCTGCTCGTCAACGGGATCCTGGTTCGGCTGGGCAGCGGAAGCGGGACCGGGGGTGTCCGATGAGCCTCGAGGAGCCCGTGGTGGCCCACCGATCCACGCCCAGCGGGGAGCCCATCCTCGAGGCCGCCGACCTGTACCACGGCTTCGACGGCGAGGCCGTCCTCGAGGGACTCGACCTCACCGTCAACGCGGGCGAGGTCCTCGCGATCATCGGCCCCTCGGGCGTCGGCAAGTCGACGCTCCTTCGCCTACTCGGGCTGTTCGAGCGCCCCAATCGGGGCTCGATCGCCCTCGAGGGAACCGACGTCTGGGCGACGACCGATCGAAAGCGGCTGGCGTCACGCCGACGGGTGGGCACGGTGTTCCAGGCGGCCAACCTCTTCGACGCGAGCGTCCGCCGAAACGTCACCTACGGCCGCCGAATCCGTCGCTCCTGGCGCGATCGGGTGCGCCACGAGATCGACGCCCTGCTGGGGCGGGCCACCGTCGACGAACCCGTGATCCAGGCCCTCGAGACGGTCGGCCTGGCGGACGCCCTCGAGCAGGACGCCGCCTCGCTCTCCGGTGGCGAAGCCCAGCGGGTTGCGTTCGCCCGCGCGCTCGCGTACGATCCCGACGTGCTCTTGCTCGACGAACCGACCTCGGATCTCGACCCCCGAAACACGGCCGTGATCGAGGACGCCGTTCGGGCGGCTCGAGATCGGGGCATCGGCGTCGCGATCGCGACCCACGACATGCACCAGGCCGAGCGGGTCGCCGATCGAACTGCTGTAATGCTCGGTGGTGCGGTGACCGAAATCGGCCCGACCGAGCGGGTGTTCGAGTCGCCTCGAGACGACCGGACGAGACAGTTCATCGACGGCGAACTCGTGTACTGACGCGACACTGCCCCGGCAGTTTTGGTCGCCCGCACACCACTGATGTACTTATTTACGGCGAAGGCGAATACATTGATGGAGACGCACACGTGAATACGTGTGAGAGCCACGCGACGCGTGGTTCTCGCCGTAGGAGGCATCTCGAAGGATTAACTTACCGCGTATCTCAGACGCTTCGAACTTCACCGGAAAACCCCTACGCAAACCCGAGCGAGACGCTCTAAAAGATATTATTCGAACAGTTCTCTGACTCACCTACAATATCCTTCACGAGAGTGAGCCTATAACAAAGAGGATTTCACCAGAGGCTCCCTTGTTCGATTCCAGTACGTTCCAGTTCATTACCGATTAGCACCTACTCCCGTCGAACCCCATACCATCTTCACCACGGTCTTCACTCGTCCAAATATTGAATTGTAACGTATTCTCCCCTCCATTACTGTCCGAGCACGTAATTTCGTAACTATGCTCGAGCACCCGATCGTCAATCTCGATCCGGGCATCGATAACATCGCCATTAGATACATTCTCAATATTCTGTAATGATATCCCGGCTGCATCCTCAGTGGGGTCCTTGCGAGCGACATCAACGAATCCGTCCAATACGACGGTATCGTCTTTCCAGAGTGTGAGCTCTGCCCTAAACTTCTCTTCCCGATAATTTACAATCTCAAATTTGAACGGGCCTGAATCTTGAAAAAACGAGAGACAGCCGCTAGTTACAAGAACAGGTATCGCGCCCAACATGCTACGGCGACGCATATAATATACAGTAGAAAGAGAGATGATAAGAGTCTTTTGCGGAAAGAGGTTATTCTCGATTATCTCGTTATACAAACATTACTATTCGTCTGTGTCCGGGTACAATCGTTCTCCAAAACCTCATCACAATTCACGTCCAAACCCCCTCTGAGCAGGTTGAGGCGTTCATGAGTACTTCTCGCCACCACCTCCTCGTTCCGCAAACGCTCATCTGGACCGTGCCACTGACGCCAATGGACCAATGATACGCAAGGAATACACCACGAAACTCGCGATCGACGACGTCACCGTCGACCGCCGTGACGTCGAGATGCTCGAGGCGATCGACCGAACCGGCTCCCTTCACGGGGCCGCCGACGAACTCGGGCGATCCTACGCCCGCCTACAGCGACGCGTCGTCGAACTCGAGGACGCCCTGGGCACGCTCACGGAGCGTCGCCGCGGCGGCAGCGGGGGTGGGGGGACCGAGTTGACCCCCCGTGCTGACCAGCTGCGTCGTCAGTTCGACCGCCACGATGCCGAACTCGACGGCGTCGCGCGGGTGACCGAGTCCGTCCTGGAGGGTGCGGTCCAGGAGCGGACGGGGGAACTCGCGACCGTCGAGACGGCTGCCGGCCCCGTCCTGGCGCTCGTGCCCGACGGGGCACAGTCAGTGCAGGTGAC
>LKND01000028.1 GCA_001564275.1 Natrialbaceae archaeon Tc-Br11_E2g14
GCCAACATCGCCGCCCGCAACGTCTCGCCCGCCGTCCGCATCGGGACCTCCGTCTCCTCATCTCCCAACCCCAACCGCGGAATCCTCGAGAGAATCCCCGTCATAACCGAGTCGTACGGAATCGAGAAATAATTCTGGTTCTTCGCCGCCATCGGCGCAAATTCCTCTCCCTCTCGAACCGGTGGCACGTCCTCCGTCGTCACGTTTTCCGTCACCAGATACGACGGTGACCCAGCCACACTGTACTCGAGGTCGTCCAACAACTGCACGTCGTCGATCGGCTGTGGCTCCGGGTCACCCGCACTCATCGACTCCTGCATGTAATTCGTGGCATCCGCCAATCCAGCATTGGCCCCCTCGAGTTCGTCGTCCAGGCCATCCATCACGTGGTCGTGCGCATCGGCCACCAGCTCGAGATCCTCGAGCAACAAGTCGAGATACTGCAATCGCGCCTCGTACTGGGCCTTCTCCGCGGGATCGCTGTAGGCCTCGGACCGGTCGAGCAGGCTGGCACGTTCGGCCTCGACCTCGGCAATCAGGTCGTCCACGGGACCATCCTCATCGGGCTCGGCGATGACGTCACCGCGCTCGAATTCGACCTCGAGATCCGCCATCTCGGACTGGATTGCAGTGAGGTCCTCGAGCACCTCGGCCTCGAGGGCCACGTGCTCGTAGCCGGCATCGATGGTTCGGCTGGTGGGAATATCGAGTCCGCTCCGCAGTTCGCGACCCTCCCGGGCGTCCTCAGCGGCCTCCGCCAACAGCGATCGGAAGCCCGCCTCGCCTCGCGTGCCCACGAAGGAATCGGCCGCTTTGATCGGCACGTCGCTGAAGTCGTCAGAATACGGACCCCCACCACTGTACTTGCGGTCGATGCCGTACTCCCGACGGTCCTTGACAGCCGAATCGGGACTGTGCTCGCGTTCGCGGAGGGTCACCTCCACCTCGAACGTGCTCGTCGCCGTGACGTTCGTCTCGATGGCTTCGGTGTCGTTCGTCCGGGTGTCGTTCCAGGTCGCCATGCGCTCGAAGGCGTTGACAACGGTCCCCTCGTACGTGTAGAACGACCGCTCCTGGCGTGGGGCATCAACGGTCACGTCGAAGACGCTCGAGTTCTGGAACTCGAGATCCGCGACATCGAGGCGCTCCCAGTGGTCGCCATCGTCCGGGGGCTCCGGATCGGGATCGGTAAGCGTGTCGTGGACCGTCACGGACGAGCTGGCCTCCACCTCGTAAACGCGGTCGAACGCGGCCGTCAGACTGTCATCACCCGAGGAATCGAGCAGGTGTCGCATCGGGACGTATGCACTCTCGCTCACGGCGATGGACTCCTCCTCGTCCATCCCGGGGGCGTGCGATGAGAGTTCCTGCATCGAGGGGGCGTCCGGTGGCTCCCCACCGACCTGGTCGCCATAGACGTACTCGAGGGAGTCACAGACGTCCTGGCTGTCGATACCGGGTGAATCGCCGTCGTTGTACCCGCCGTAGAGATCGTCCCCGTCTTTGGCCGCCAGGCAGAGCCACGCCTGGCGCATGGCGTCGGCACCGTCGGCGTCCTGCGTCCCGAAGACGGACTCTTGGGTGGCGAAGGCGGCGCTGTTGGCCGTCACCTCGACGTGGCGATTGGCGATGACCTCCGAGACGGGCATCCCGCCGTACTGTGCGTAGCCACGTGCCCAGGCGATGGGGTAGAGACGACCGCTGAACTGGCGACCGAAGCCCGACCCCTCGAGGGCACCGGTGTTCAGCGCCTCCTCGTAGGCCTGGGTTCGGTCGTGGAGTTCGAAGATCGGTGACGGAACGGAGACGGTCACCGTCTCCGTCCGGTCGGCGACGACCTCGCCGTCGCGTTCGACCGTCGTTCGGACCTCGTCGATGGTGACGTCGATCCGACCGCTGGAGCGCGTCTCGATCTCGGTCCGGTTCATCGCTCGCTCGAGGGCGTCCGGATCGCTCGCTTCGGGCACCTCGACGGTCGTCGTCGTATCCCTGAGTTCCTGGCCTGCCCCCTCGAGCGCTGTCTGGACCTGGATGGCAACGAGCAATTCGAGTTGTCGCTCGAGGACCTCATCTGCGGACTCGCCCTCGAGGAGTTGCCCGTACGGCGTATCGGCCGGTTCGTGAACTGGATTCATCGCGGCCTGTTCGGTCGCCTCGAGGGTAGCGTCCCGGATCGCGGTCTGTGTGGCAGCGCTCGTGCGATCCATCGCGACTGAGGTATCGACGTCCGTTTCGGGCGTTGGCCTGGCCTCGAGAATCCCGACCACGGTCAAGCTCGTCACGAACAGGAGGACACCGATCAGGGCGAACGGGATACGAGCACGGTCGTCGTCGGCTATCGAAATGGTTCGGGGACGTCGGGATTTCACGGGTTCCACACCTGCACCGTGATCGTGATTGTCTCGACATCTACGGTGTCGGCGGCGTCCGCTGGGCTGTCGAACCGGTCCGCCATGTCCGCCGCCAGCTGGGTAGTCATCGACTCGATCAGCTTGGCGTTTGCCGCCTCGACGTCGACGCTGTCCTGGGCTAGCGGTTCCTCGAGGTCGTCGGCCGCCGCGTCGTCCAGTGCATTGGCGAGGGCGGTGTACCGATAGACCGTTCGATCCCGCTCGAGGCCCCCGCGCTCGAGGGCGAGAGTGGTCTCCTCGAGGGGGAAGGTGCCCTCGACGGTCGCGGTTGCGATCGACGTGGCCAGACCCTCGTATGTCGGCTCGGGTTCGGAATCGGGATCGCTGTCAACCCTCGATTCCGTGCCGTCACCTCGGTCGTCGGGGTTCCGGTGATAGCTGTCGTCGCTGCCGTCGTCCTCCGATGGAGACGCTGTGTGGGCCTCGAAGCCGCTCGGGACGGACATCGTGACGCTACTTACGTCGGCAGCCGGGGGCGGTGTTGGCCCTATCGTCGCGGTTCCTTCGAGTGGCGCATCCTCATAGGGCGTCCAGTGAGCTGTGATCGCGACGGATTCGTCGACGACGAACAACTCGTCTACGAGCGGGCCCTCGATGGCTCGCTCGAAGCCGATTCCGTCGTGGCTGATGCGTTCGCCCTCGAGGCTGAGGTTCGACTGGGTTGCGTCGGCGAGCATGGCGGCGCTGGGTCCGTGCGTGACCCGCGATCGTTCGCCGTCGGAGTAGGCATCTGGGTCGTCGAAGGCATCCGCCGGAGCGTGGTCGAACGCTGGGTCGAAGCTGTACTGGACGGTAACGGTCGTCGATCCCAGGAGCTCGACCGTCCGATCTGCGGCGTCGGGATCGACGGTCGGTTCGTCGTCACCCGCCAGGTGGATCCCAACCACACCCACGGCGGCACTCACGAACAGCAGACACACCGCAACGTCGAGTACGGTGCTGACGCCCCGTGCTGACCGGTCCCCGCCGAATTGCGCGCCAGTCATTCGTGGACGCCCACGTGAAGCGTGGCACTCGAGATCTTGCCAGAGAACTCGCGAACGGCGATCGGTCGTGAGGCCGTGTCGGCAAACACACTGGCGTCGGCCACTGGCTCGATCGTTGGCGCGTCGGGGTCGTGTTCGCCGCGGACGTAGGTGGCCTGGGCGAGCAGCGTCGGTTCGCCGTCGTCGATCATCAGGACACTGATCGTCACCGTCGATTCCCGCGGGAGTCGATCGTCAGGAATGGACTCGAGCGGGTCGGGAGCGGCCTGTGGGTCGTAGTTGCTGTCCGTTCCCACGTCCGCCCAGGCGCTCTCGAGGACCGGTTCGGCGGTGGTTCGCTCGGTATCCCCTGGGAGGGTACCCGCGAGCGAGCCCGCGTAAAGGCCGAGGGCGAGACAGATCGTGGCGACGGCGACGAGTGCGGCGAGCGGTTCGGTCTGAGCGCGGCGTCCCGGAGCAACCGTTGACTGTGAGGCGTGGCTGGCGTGGCCAAGCTGAGCCCTGGCACGGCTGGCATCGATCATGGGCCCCCTGGTCAGCCGATCGTACTTAAACTCGGAGCCGGACTCCGGGCTTCCGCAATGTTAAACTGGGCCGGGCAGTATGTCCGTGATATGAAAGTTGCCCTGATTGGTGTCGGCCAGGCCGGTGGGAAGGTGGCCGAGCGGCTAACCGAGTTCGACGCGGAAATGGAGTTCAACGCGGTCCAGGGTGCCCTCGCGATCAACTCGGCAACGCCCGATTTCCACTCACTCGAGTACGTCGAAACTCACCTGATCGGTGCCGATCGGGTGAACGGACACGGCGTTGGGGGCGACAACGAGCTGGGTGCGGAGATCATGCAGTCCGACGTTCAGGAGGTCCTCGGGGCACTCGACGGGCACGTCACCTCGCGTGCCGAGGCGATCGTCGTCGTCGCCGGGCTCGGCGGTGGGACCGGCAGCGGCGGTGCGCCGGTCCTCGCCCATCATCTCAAGCAGGTGTACGATGTACCGATCTACGTCCTCGGGATCCTGCCCGGCCGAAACGAGGGCTCGCTCTATCAGGCCAACGCCGGCCGTTCCCTGAAGACCGTGGTCCGGGAGGCGGACGCCACCCTGCTGGTCGACAACGACGCCTGGGTCAGCCAGGGCGAGAGCGTCGAGAGCGGGTTTGCCACGATCAACGACCAGATCGCCCGACGCTTCGGCCTGCTTTTTGCCTCCGGTGAGGCCGTCGAGGGCGTTGGCGAGAGCGTCGTCGACTCGAGCGAGGTCATCAACACCCTCCGTGGGGGCGGCATCGCCTCCCTCGGTTACGCGAGTGCGCCAGCGAGCGAGGATTCGACGCAGAACATCCGAAGCGTCATGAGCGTCTCCCGGCAGGCACTGCTCACAGGCACCAGCTTGCCCGAGGCCCGTCTGGGCGAGGCCGCGCTGCTGGTGATCGCCGGCAGGCCCGAGTCGATTCCACGGAAGGGTGTCGAGCGAGCTCGACGCTGGCTCGAGGACGAGACCCAGAGTATGCAGGTCCGCGGCGGGGACTTCCCGCTCGAAACCGATCGGATCGCCGCGCTCGTGTTGCTCGGCGGCGTCGAACGCTCCGACCGCGTCCAGGACTTCCTCGACCGAGCGCGGGCCGCCCAGGAGGCCGAAGACACAAAAGTGGCCGAACCGGACGAGGATCCGTTCGCGAACGACGAACTCGAGAACCTGTTCTGAAGCCCGCCTCATCGACGGGCCGCACTCAGTGGTGGCATCAGCGGAGACCCCAGGGCACCCCGATGCCGGACGAAGTGTTGACACACCTGCCTGACCCTTTTATACGCCCCTTCCGAACGCCCCTATCGATGGTCGAGGAGTTATCAAGAACGACCCTCGAGGCGATGATCACGTCCCTCGAGCCGGCGTGGTCGCTTCAGTCTGCGGAACGAGCCACGGAAGGGACGGACGTCGTGTACTTCGTGCGTCTGGACACCCCCGCCAGCTCGCTGGAAGCCGTCCTGAAGGCGTGTTCGTTCGTCGATCCGGCGGCCTTCCGACCGGAGCCGGTGACGTTGCAGATACTGGCCGATGAAACGGACATTCCTGTGCCCACGGTCTACGGTCGGGTCGACGAGCACGAGAGCCTCCCGGCACCCTATTTCCTCATGGAACGACGGGACGGCGAGGTCTGTGAGGGGGCGTCGCGTGCCCTCCCACTGCCCGTGATCGAACGCCTCGCTCGAGCGGGTGGTCGCCACCTCGCCACGCTGCACGAGGTCGGTTCCTTCGGTCGGTACGGGACAATTCACTGTCACAGTGATTGGATGGAAGGAACAGCCGACCCGACCGCCGACGACCTGGTCGTCGGCCCCGAGGGACACGACACCTGGCGGGACGCACTCGCCGCGCAGGTCGCCGAGTGGCCGGGGCAGTTCCACGAGCGTTTCGCATCGCTCGCCGACCCGTTTCGAGCGTTCCTCGAGACGCGTCTCGAGGCCGTCCCCGCGCCCGACCGGCCCGTCTTCGGAAACACGGACTATCGTCTGGGCAATCTCCTGATCAATCCCGAAACCGGCGAGACGAAGGCGGTCATCGACTGGGGGAACTGCCACACCACGGAGCCGGTGTACAATCTCGTCGCTCTCGAGGAACACCTGTGTGGGTACGCCACACTCGACGATCCGCGTCGAAGACGAGTTCGCCGGGCGATAGAGATCGGGTACGGCGAGCGCACGTCACGACCGGCCATCGAGGAGACGCTGTTCGAAGAGGGGGAGCTCACACCCCTCGGCGAGTGCTATTATGGCGTCCACCGACTCGCGCCGCTGGTGTGGTTCTCGCTGTGGAACGCCAGCGCGGGTCCCGACGAGCGCCAGAAAACGGCGGACCGCCATCACGCAGTCGTACAGGACCTGCTCGAGCGCGCGTGACCGCCCCCGAGGCGAGGGCGTGGAGGGGAGACCGATGACGCCTTCGCCTCGAGACGACGGTTAGTGGTCGTCGTCGGAGTCGTGGTCACGCTCGCTGTCGTGACCGTCGTGGTCACTCTCGCTGTCGTGGTCGTCGTGGCCACTCTCGCTGTCGTGGTCGTCGTGGCCGGCATCCCCCTCGACCTCGTGGCCCAGCGAGCCGTCGCCCATTCGCTTGGCCCGCAGGTATCGGGCCCGGTACCGGTTCGCCCCGTCGTACACGTCCGCTTCCCGAATCTCGTCAGTTCGTCCCTCGGCGACGGCGTCCACGATCTCGACCAGCTGGTTCATCTCGCTCGTGGTCAACTCGAGGTGCCAGGTCTTCTCGTCTTCGGATTCCAGGACGGTCCACCTGCGTGCGGCGGCCGTGACGAGCGAGCAGGGTTCCCGACAGGGGAAGACGCCGTCGCCGCCGTCGACCGCCAACTCGTCGCCATCCTCGTACTGCCACTCCCGACGTTTGACACACTGTGAGTCGACACAGCAGGCCTCGGCTACCCACTCGACGGCCTCCCGGGGAAGCTCGTCAACGATGTCGTAGATGCCCGTCTGACGCTCAGCCGTCTCGAGCCAGTGGTCGACGTCGAGTTCCCCTCGCTGTTCCCGATACCAGTTGGCGATCGTGGCCGGATAGATCGTCCGCACGGTTTCGACGAAGTCGTCGCCCGAGAGCCCCTCGAAGTGCCAACCGGTGACGAGCGTGGGGGCGGTCTTCAGCGGACGGTAACGGTCCTTCTCGTCCGTGGTGACGATCTCCCGCGCCTCGTGTGGGTGGTCGTGGCCCTCGAGTTCGTGGGCAGGGACGTCCGCGTCCTCGACGTGACGAACGTCGTACACCCGTCGGCCCTGCCCGTGACCCTCGACGTCGGGTGCGAGGCGTGCCGTCAACTCGAGTTCTCCCCAGTGGCGAGTGACACCGGTCTCGAGAGCCCGATACCGTTCGGCCACGGGCGTTCCGTGGTCGTCGTCTGGATCGGGGCCGGTTCCGGCATCGCTCTCGTCATCCGACTCGGGTTCCAGCGACGCGCCCTCACACCAGCGCAGGAACGCCCGTCTCGGGGTCCCCTGGCCCGCAACTACGAGCTCCCAGAAGTGCCAGTTGGTGACCAGTGCGGGCACCTCGTAGAGGGCCGCCTCGAGGTCGGTGCGCGAGAGGTCTTCGTGGCTCGAGTCGGGCGTCTCGAGGCTGTAAGTGCCCCCGTCGTCCTGGTGGATGGCCAATCCGTCGAAGAGCAGTCCAGACGAGTCATGGGCAGTTGCCGCCTCGAGCAGGTTGTCCACGGCCGCCGGTGGCAGGGACTCGTCGTCTCGCTGGGCGCTCACGGCTCAGTCCCCCGCCCCCGTCGCGGGGGCGCCGCCCGTCCACTCGGCAACCTGGTCGAGGGCGTCTCCGATGTCGGCTCCCGCGTCGGCCGCACGCTCTAAGAGCACGTCCGCCATGAACTCCTCGGTGCCGACCGCGCCGGCGTACCAGATGCGTTGGCCGTCGACCTCGCCAGGGACGTCCCAGCCCGTGCGGTAGTCGTCGGTCAGCCCCATGTCCTCGGGGATGTCTTCCTGCGTGTGGAAGCCGTCGGAGATGAACAGCGGGACGACCACGACGTCGTCGGCGTCGACGTGGTCGGTCACGTCGTCGATTTCGGGCTCTTCGTCCATGTACAGCGCCTGTACCTCGTCGAACCGGTCGAGGTCGCGAACCCGCTGCGTGTGATACTCGATGGCCTTCGCGGAGTTCTCGTTTCGCTCGGTGCCGTGGCCGACGACGACGAGCGCGACCCCCTCACCGACGTCTGGATCACCCGTCACGCTCTCGGCGCGCTGGACGATCACGTCGGTCATCGCATCGTGGGTCCCGACCGGCCCACAGTAGTGGACCGTCTTTGCGGCGTCGCCGACGTCGAGGGTGGCCTGACTGGCGCTCGTGCCGTCGGAGTCCCAGCGATCTGGGTCCCAATCCTCGAGTCTAAGTTCCCGCGGGATGACCTGTTCGGTGAAGTATCCCTCGCTGATGAACAGCGGAACGACGTATACCTCGTCGCTTTCGACGGTGCGGATGACCTCCCGGAAGGAGGGTTCTTCCTTCCAGAATCCCTCCCGGACTTCGTCGAACGCGCCGGTTTCCCGGATGGTGTCTGCGTGGTCGTACGTCGGCTGTGCAGAGCCTGGGCTCAGATGTGATCCGTGGGCTACGATGACCAATGCTTGCATATCCTCGGGTTAGGACGGAGACGGTTTACTCCCTTCGCTGTCGGTGGACGTCGCCGGGGCCTCGAAGGTACCCTGGAGTGACAGTGTCACGACCTGTGGTGCAGCGCCGACGGTCGTGACGCCACACTCGAACGAGGGGCGACGACCGTGGCGACGCTCGAGCGAGAATGGGATGGTGGGCCCCAGCGGCTGGTGAGCCACAGGTGGGGGCCGTTTCGCGCACGCAATGGGGAGCCCCGACTGCCACCTGGGAGCCTAAAGTTCCATCAACGTTTCCGGACAGGCCAGCCAGTCACAGTCGCCACAGGCGAAGCCGGCTGGTTCGAGTTCGAGGGCGGTGGATTCACACTTCGGGCAGGTGCTGACGGTTGCCATACTACGCCATTAGTTATACGAGTACATAAAACCCAGTCAACCCACCGCTGCTACGTCCCAATTTGCGACGAAAATCCAAGACAGCACCGGGTTCGCCGGCGTGGGCGGCCAATGGGCGAATGCGCTGACAGGCGCCTGGCCCAGGACGTAGAGGCAATCGAATCGCTCGGGTGGCTCCAGGCGCCGGCGACGGTCGCCGCCAGGGAACGGTTCTTGACTCCGGACCCCATTGAATCCGCATGACACGCATCGGTATCGTTGGCGCGGGAGCCGCGGCCGCCGCCACCGCGTTCACCCTCCAGCGCACCCCGGAGGAGTTCGATATCACGGTTCTCGAGAAATCACGCGGGCTCTGTGGCCGAGCAGCGACCCGTCGTCGAGCGGGCTGTCGGTACGATTACGGCGCGAACTATCTGAAGGCCGACGACGACCGCGTGGTCGACCTCGTGACCGACACCCTCGACACCGACGGCCTGATCGACATCACCGACCCGATCTGGACGTTCGACGCCTCGGGGTCGATCGAGCCGGGTCGGGACGCCGACGCCCACAAGTGGGGTTACGAGTCCGGCCTGACCCAGATCGCGAAGCGGCTCTTCGCCCGGACGGAGGCCACCGTGCACCGCGAGACGCGGATCGAGGGGGTCGAACGTCGGGAGGCGACCGCAGCCGACGGCCCCCACGGGAACGGCACCTGGCACGTGACCGATACCGAGGGCGGCGAGTGGGGGCCGTTCGACGCCCTCGTGCTCAATCCGCCCGCGCCACAGACCGCCACGCTGCTCGCCGACGCCGACTGGGCGGCCGACGAGCGCGAGGCCCTCCAGGCGGCCGTCGCCGACGTTCCCTACCGAGCCGTGTACACGGCCGTCTGTCACTATCCGTTCGAACTCGAGACCCCCTACTACGCCCTGGTGAACACGGACAAGGCCCACGACGTCGGCTGGATCGCTCGCGAGGAGTGCAAACCGGGTCACATCCCCGACGGCGAGTCCCTGCTCGTGATCCAGGCGGGCCACGAGTGGTCTGTGGCCCACGACGACGATCCACCCGAGCGGAACGTGGCGACGCTGGCCGCACGCGCCGCCGACATCCTCGAGGACGACCGACTCACCGAGCCGGACTGGACGGATCACCAGGGGTGGCGCTACGCCCTCCCCGAGGCCGGCGTCGACCTCGAGCCGGTCCGGGCCGCCGAGGCGTCGGGGGTGTACTGCATTGGGGACTGGGTGGCCGGTGAAAGTCGACTCCACGCCGCGCTCCGAAACGGGCTCGACACCGGCGAACGCCTGGCAGCAGCGTCCGGGACCGACCACGCATGAGATCGCCGACAGCGGGATTCGAGGCGACTCGAGCGTGCTGTGGCTTGCAGGCCTCGATACGGCATCAGTCGGACGAAAGGGGACTGAATCGGCAGACTACAGAAAATGTATCTATGCACTTCAAAGAGTGAAGTCAACCGGTTCATGCGGGTTAGTGTCGTCTCTTACCGGTGAGTGCCAGCCCGGGTTCGGGACTCACCGGTAAACAGTCACACTAAACCGTATCAGTGGCCCGGCAGTGAGAGTCCCTCAGTACGTCTCCGCTTCGGCCACCTGTACCGTGGTTTCCTCGTGTTCGACGATCACACGATCGACGCCGTCGACCGCCTCGGTTCGGACCTCGAGGTCCCCGAGGGTGGTCGAGTCCCCGGTCTCGGGGATCGTCGCGCTCCCGACGACCTCGCCGTCGACGGCCGCCTCGAGTTCGAAGCCGTCCTCGGTCGCCACGAGCGTGAGAGTGTGGCCGTCAACGGCGGCGTTTGCCGTCGCCGAATCCGCCGTGTAGACGCGCTCTGAGTCCTCGTCTTCCGCGTCGGCATCCGACAGATCCACCGCGTAGACGGTGTCGTTCCCGACGACCTCCCAGCCGGTGCGCTCGGCGTGAACGGCATCGCGCCAACCGACGGAACCGACAGCGACGGTCGTGTTTCCGTCGTGGGCCAACACGTCCGGTCTGGTGTCGGTGGTCCAGAAGTTGCGATCGGCGCTGGCGACGACGACGCCGTCGAGTTCGCTGGCAAAGAACTCGTCGTCGCCGACGTCGACACCGGGGGTCTGACCGCTGGTTTCGTTCGACACGTAGGTGACGGTGTAATCGCCGCGTTCGACCCCGGTCTGGGGGACGGCGTCGTCCGCGACGACACCCAGGCTCAGGGGGAGGCTGGGCGCGGCGACGAGGATGGTGAAGACGACGAGACAGACGACGGCGCTCTGACGCACGGTCATCGGGCCCGTACCTCGCAGGCTCGAGGGAACGAACGCCGCGAGCGCTGGCGTCCCGAGAACGGCGACGAACACCCCCATGACGATGGCCACCAGAGCCACCGGTTCGCCCAGGACGGCCGCCGCGACCACCAGCACGACGAACAGCGCGAGGAGGGCGCTGAGCCACAGGCCGGCGAGTTGCCGGCGATTCGGGGCGAACCGACTCTCAGAGAGCGGTTCCGGGAGTTCACGGGTGCTGCCGGCCACGGCGACGGTCACGACCACCGCCAACAGAAACACGAGAATTACCCCAGCGCCGCGGTAGAGCGCGAAGGTGTCGTCTCCGACCGGCCAGGCGAGCAACCAGAGCGACTGTGCGAGGCCGAGCAGGATCATCGCGGCGAACACGGCACCGGCAGATGGTCGCCGTCCGCGGTGCGACAGCAGGGCGATACCGACCATCACGCCCAGGAGAAAGCCGAGGAGGTGGGCCTGGAACCCGATCCCGGCCCACGCGGGCGGCGACGGGGCACCCGATTCGATCCCCTCGCGAACGATCGGCGTGGCCATCGCCGTCACCAGCAGGCTCACCGCCGAGGTGGCGACCACGCCGACGATCGACGCCAGCGGATAGGTGACGAGAGCGAAGCCGAAGATGGCGAACACCGCCCCCGAGAAGCCGAGGCCCGGGCCCAGCGAGAACGTGGACGTGACGAGGGCAGCTCCAAGCAGTGCCCCGGGGAAGATCACGAACGCTCGAGCCCACGGGTTCGTGAGGGGACCGTCTCCGCCGCCCTGGCCGCCGTCGGCCCTGTCTTTCTGGGAGGCGCGAGCTGCTCGACGGCGCGGCGGGTAGTGACTCCAGACGTACTCGGCGATGGGCGCGAAGACGACCGTCGCGGTCATGTTCGAGATGAGATGGCCCGGATTGCCGTGGGCGATCCCGGCCGTCAGGATCCCCGTCGGGTAGAAGTACGACCACGAGATGTAGGCGTAGATGACCGGCTCACTCCAGTGTCGAAGGCCACCCTGTGCGAACAGGTAGAAGCCGACGACGACGGCAACGGTGACGAGCGTCCCCCACGGAATTCCGTACAGAAACCGTGCCTCGAGCCTCGAGCGCCAGGCGCCCCGGTCGAGGATCGTCAAGGCGTATCCCGCCACGACCACCATGGTGACCGCGAGGGCGAGTTGTGTCGGCGAAAGCACCATTGTGCCTGACTCGGGAGACCACGCGCATAAGTGTTTGACATGGCGAAGGGCTCAACGCGTCGACTGCAAGCGAGTCCAGGACTCCGACCATCGGCGTGAGCTCAATCGCGCTCGTAGCCGTCTGCCGCCTCGAGGGCCGCCTCGATCCGGGGTGAGATCCACTGGCGCTCTTCCCCGGCGGCCGCGTTCGATCTCGAGCCCGAGTCGTCCTCGAGCGCGGCGTCGTCCGCCTCATACCCGAGCGCGGCGTCGTCCGCATTTTCTTCGTCCGTGACGTCCTCCGCATCACCCTCGACCGGCGTCTCGTTACGATAGGCTGGCGGCAGGAACCGATCGTAAATCGGCAACCGTTCACGGAGTGGCACACCAGCCGTCTCCGCGACAGCCTCGAGCTCCGAAAGCGCTGGCCACGCGTAGTCGGGATTGATGTGGTCGTCGGTCACGGGCGAGACGCCGCCGAGGTCGTCGATACCACAGTCGACCAGCTCCCTCGCGGGGGCGAGGTTAGGGGGCACCTGCACCGAGACGTCGTCAGGCAGGGCAACTCGGGCCATTGCCGTCACCCGACGAAGCGTCTCGAGATCTGGCGTCCCGCCGTCCCAGCGCTCGTTGTCCACGACGGGCTGGACGATCACCTCCTGGATGTGGCCGTAGCGCTCGTGCAGTGTGGCGATCGAGAGGAGACTCTCCGCGCGGTCCCGCCAGTCCTCGCCGATGCCGACGAGGATGCCCGTCGTGAACGCCACGTCGAGTTCGCCCGCGTTCCGGATCGTCCGCAAGCGCTGGGCGGGCGATTTTTGACGGGGGCCGGCGTGTGCGTCCACGTTCGCCGTCGTCTCGAGCATGACGCCCATGCTGGCGTTGACGTCGGCGACCAGTGCCAGCTGTTCGCGGGTCTGATCCCCGGGGTTCGAGTGCGGGAGGAGCCCCTCCTCGAGGGCGACCACGCAGGCAGCTCGCAGATACTCGTGGATGGACTCGTACCCCCAGCTCGCCAGCTGCTCGTGGATCGCGGTGTACCGGCCGTCGGGATCGTCGCCGAAGGTGAAGAGAGCCTCCGTACAGCCAGCCTCGGCTCCACGGCGACAGATGTCCCGAACGTCCTCGAGGGAGAGCACCGAGGCCGAGCCGGGCGGATCGAAGTACGTACAGTAAGTGCAGGTGTACCGACAGGCAGTCGTCAGGGGAACGAACACGTTTCGGCAGTACGAGAGTGTCGGGGCGGGATCGACGGCAGCCGGGGTGACCGACAGCAGCGCGTCAACGGCTGACTCCTCGATCGGCAGGTCGACGGTCTCGAGTTCGCCCCGAACGGTCATCGTCTCGAAGGGAGACACCCCGCGCGTAAAACACTTACACGTCGTGTCAGCCACGGCCGGCTCCGGCGGGGAATCGGTCGTCGCTCGTGAGAGTCTCTGTCGGGTAACCCTTTTTTACGTCCGCGGAGTCGGTTCCGTATGGACCCACCCGTGGACGACGCGCCCTCGAAGGCGATCGAATACGAACCGGTCAGCGTCAAGGACGTCCTCGTCGAGATGAAAGACACCGCAGAGCTGTTGATCGATCTCTCCTATGCGGCCGTCTTACACCGCAACGAGGACCTCGCCCGGGAGGTCATCAGACTCGAGTCACGAATGGACCGCCTCGAGATGCGGGCCTGGATGAGCCTGATGATGGCCGCGCGGAACCCCACCGACGCCGAGGAACTGGCTCCCGTCTTCGGCATCGTCGGGGCCGCCGACCAGATCAGCGACGCCGCTGGCGACGTCGCGAAGGTGTTGCTCGAGGATATCGGCCTCCCCGAGGCCATGCGCGAGGCGCTCCCGGAGGCCGTCGAGTCACTGGTTCGAGGTATCGTCGTCGCCGACTCGTCGTACGCCGACCGCACGCTCAAAGGGATCAACCTCGAGTCCGAAACCGGCGTCCGTGTGATCGCCCTCCGTCGTGGCGATGAGTGGTTGCTCAACCCCGGCCCCGAAACCACCCTCCGGGTCGACGACGTGGCGTTCATGCGTGGCCCCGACGCCGGGCTCGAGGTCGCCTACGAGGAGGTGACCGGTTTGGCTCACGAGCCGCTGACCGCCGAGCCACCGGATCTGGCCGACCTCGAGCGGGCCGTCGACACCATCGTCCACATGAAGAACCTCTCGGAACTCGCCGTCGATCTGGCCTACAGCAGCGTTCTCTTCGACAGCGAGGGGCTCGCTGAGGAGGTCAAAAACCTGGAGATCGAGGTCGACGCCCTCGAATCCCGATTCGAGGCGTGGACGCTGCAGGCGGCCGCCGACGCGCCCGATCCGGTCAAGCTGCGCGGCTTGATACACCTGGGCCGAGCCACGGAGAGCATCAGCGACGCTGCCCTGGATATCAGCGAGGGGCTCTTCCGTGGCATCGACGTCCATCCCGTCGTGACCATGGCCGTCGAGGAGAGCGACGAGTTACTCACGCGCATCGAGATCGAGCCCAACAGCGAACTCGTCGGCCAGCAGGTCGTGGGGGGTATCCTCGAGACCGAGACGCCCCTGTCGGTCATCGCGGTCCGGCGGCCCGAGGAGGGGTGGTTGCTGGTCGGCGATGCGGACGAAACCCTCAGAGCCGGTGACGTGATCATCGGCAAAGGGACGCGGACGACGAGTGCGGCCGTCGCCGAACTCGGACAGGCCTGATCAGGACGACCGGTCGACGAGCGTCTCGTACTGTGCGCCCGTCTGTTTCAGTGTCTCCGTCGAATAGAGGCGTTCGTGGGACACCGGCAGGTACTCGGTCGCCAGCTCGTCGATTTTTTCGTCGACGGCGTCCTGATCGCGGCCGTGGATCATCGTGAACAGGTTGTACGGCCAGTCCTGTGCGGGTCGACGGGGTCGGTGATAACAGAGTGTGACGTACGGGAGCGAGCCGGTTCGCTCCCCCCACGCGTCGAGGTGTTCGTCGGGGACGTCCCAGACGACCATACAGTTCGCGTCGAACCCCGTGACGAGGTGGTTGACGACACAGCCGATACGTTTGATGCACCCGTCAGCCTGTAGTCTCGTGATGGCCCCGCAGACGGCTTCGGGGTCGACGGGTCGCTCGAGGTCGTCCTCGAGGGCGGTCGCGATGTCGGCGTAGGGTGTCCGCGACAGCGGGAACCCGTCCTGGATCTCGAGCAAGAGCGCAGCGTCGAACGTCGAGAGGTCACCGGTCGCATCCTCGCTGATCCGCGTCGCGCTGGCCTCCGTGCCGGCCTCGAGGGACTCTCGGGCGAACTGGTCGGCGTTCACCACGGGGAACTCGAGGTCGATGTAGTAGTCGGTCAACATGGGTAACACGAGCACCGTACAGCCGGTTCTGGTCTCGATTTCCTCGAGAATCCCGTCGCGGGTTTCGCGATCGGCCGCGGTGACCACGAACCACATATTCCACTCGTGGTCGCGGGCATAGTTGTGGTTGACTTGCTGGTAGCCGTTGATGACGTCGGCAACAGCGTCGAACTCGCCGTCGGGGGCCTTGACGGCTGCCAACGTCGACGAGCCGATAACCGGTGGGTTGAGGACAGCACCGAACCGCCGGAAGACGCCTTGTTCCCGAAGGCGTCGAACGCGCTCGAGTGCCTCACCCTCCTCGATACCCAGTGCGGTCCCGACCTCACGGAAGGGGCGTTCGACGACGGGGAAGTCACGCTGATAGCCGTCGATCAACTGGGCGTCCACATCGTCGATCGCTTCGCGCCAGTCCTCGGCGCTGGAGTGCGCGCTGGGTGCCATTGGCTCCGCTAGGGAAGGTGCTCACCTATGGGTTTCGGAACCGGGGCCGCCGGCCTCGAGCGGTCGTCAATCCCGCGGGTGGAATCGTTTAACCGCCGTCTTGACCGCCTCCTCCTGACCGATGAACGTCACTCGATCGCCGGCCTCGAGGGTCATCCCGGCGTCGGGAACGAACGTCTCCTCGTCACGGGCGAGGACGGCCACCATGCAGCCGTCCGGGATCTCCGCGCCGAGTTCACGGATGGTCGCGCCCGCGATCGATTCGGCAGTGACGGTGATCTCCTGGGCGTCGTGTCCCTCACCGAGTTCGTTCATCCAGTGGGTGAGGGCGGGCCGTTCGATTTCGTTGTCGATCGACCAGGCCGTCGCGCTCGCCACGTCGATCGCCCGAACGTCGAGGGTGTCGAACGCCGGGACGTTCCCGGGCGTGTTCACCCTGGCGACCACGTCCTCGACGTCAAACGTTGTCCGCGCCAACTGGGAGACGAGCAGGTTCGTATCGTCGATCGGCGTTGCCGCGACGACGAGTTTTGCCCGTTCGATGCCGGCATCTCGGAGCACGTCGGGGTCCGTGCCATCGCCGGCGACGACCGAGAACCCCTCGGCCTGTAGCTCGGCGACTCGATCCTCGTCGCGGTCGACGATCTGAACGTTCTCCCCGCGTTTCTCCAGCCGTATGGCGAGCGCCCGACCGACCCGGCCGCCGCCGACGATGATGCTTTTCATTGGAACCACCTCGAGCGTATTCGCGATCTGCTTCGCCAGTCCCGCCTGCAGCAGGACCGTGATGAAGATCACCAGAAAGACCGTCCCCACGAGCGTCTGGGCAGCCTCGATTTCACCAGCCGCCTGGAGTTCGAGGGCAAACAGGGTTGCAACCGATGCCGGGATGATCCCCCGCGGCCCGACCAGCGAGAGGAACAGCCGCTCCTCGCGGGTGAACTTTGGATGCGTCGTCGCCAGCCCAACCACGAGGGGCCGAAGAATCAGGGTCACGGCCACGACGACGGCAATGCCACCGGTCCCGAGCCCCAGAACGAGATCGAAATCGATCAGCGCAGCCAGCGAAATGAAGACGAACGAGAGGACGACCAGCGTCAGATCCCGATTGAACGAGAGAATCTCCGCACGGTAGGGCAACTCGAGGTTGCCGAGCACGATGCCCGCCGTGGCCGCCGCGGCGACGCCCGTTTCGGGCGCGATCGACTCCGCGAGGCCGAACGCCGTGAGCGCCCCCGTCAGCGTCACCAGCCGCGCGACCTGTGCAGGATCGCCCCTGACCAGTCGAACGCGAACCAGGATCGACCAGACGACCCCGGCGATCACCACCCCGACGCCGACGCCGACGACGAGCCGTTGCAGGAACGAAATCGGGATCTCCTGTGGTGCGTCACCGACGATGAAGGATTCGAAGATGACGATGGCCAGGATGGCGGCCGTCACGTCGTTGAGGATCCCCTCGGCCTCGAGCGTCGTCGCCACGTGATCGCGAACGGTGATCACCTCGAGCAGCGGCGTGATCACCGTCGGCCCCGTCGCGATCAGGAGCGCCCCGATCAACGCGGCGACGTCCCAGCCCGTCCCGAGAAAGAAGCGAACTGCAGCGGTCGTGCCGACGAACGAGAGTATCGCCCCGATGGTTATCATCCGCCCGACCGCTCGCCGAGTATCGGTGATGGCCTCGCGGTGCAGGTGGAAGGCTCCATCGAAGATGATGATCGCGACGCTCAGGCCGACGACCGTCGAGAGCCCACCACCGAAGGTGTCGATGGTGACGAACCCGAGCCCTTCGGGCCCGACGATCACCCCGATGGCGATCAGAAAGAGGACACTCGGCACCTGGAGCCGCATGGCCACGACCTGTGCAGCCACGCCGAGGGTGAGGATGCCGATGACGACCGGGAGGACGCTTTCCACGACGAACAGTTAGTAATCCATGTAGATAAACGTGATACCAAACAGGTCAATAACCAGCACAGGGTCTCCCCTACCGGTGTCCGTCGACCGACGATCCGATGGCCGTAATTCGCGAGGGTCCACATCAACCGATTCCTGGTGCGTACAGGGGGTGACCGCTGGTCACCCGGTCGGGCACTGCTGGGACGTCGACGACCCGTGCAGGGCACTCCGCCTACGGATCGGGGTACTTCGGCTCACGTTTCTCCGCCCGCTCGAGGGCCGTCTGGATCACGTCCCGAACGTCACCGTGGAAGACGTCGCCGTGGCCTGCATACAGGTGTTCGACCCCATCGGGCAGGCGCTCGAGCAATCGTTCGATGCTCTCGATCAGCGTCTCCCGGGACTGGCCGGCCATATCGGTCCGACCGAAGCTCCCGTACTCGAAGGCCCCGTCGTTGTGGACGACGACGTCGCCGCTGAACAGGGTGGTCTCGGAGACGAACGAGACGTGGTCGTCGGCGTGTCCTGGCGTGTAGACCACCTCAAAGCTGTCGTCGCCGATCTCGATCTCGTCGCCGTCCGCAAGCGCCTGCGTCCGCGTCTGATGATGGTCGTAAGCGTACACCTCGAGTGTCGGACCGAACGCCTCGACGACCGCCTCGAGCTGGGCGACGTGGTCCCCGTGCTGGTGAGTCAGGGCGACGGCCTCGAGGTCGTCGACGTGATCGCGGATGACGTCGACGACGCCGTCCATCGCACCGGGGTCGACGAGTGTGGGGCACTCCCCAGTGACCAGAAAGCCGTTGCAGGTGAACGTGTCGGCGTCGGCGGTGACGTGGTGAACCTCCATACGGGCACGTCCGGCGCGGACGGGCAAAATACTGGCGTCCGTGGGAGTTTCGATCGGCGATTCGGGGTCACCCCGCTTGGCCGCCACGGTCCCCATCTCGCCGGCACCCCCGCCACCCCACCGCCGATCAACCCCACAACGGGACCGGTGCCTCCCCACCCGGAAACGTCACCGGGCTGCCAATGGACTTTTGAGGCTTCACCGCTGAAATATAGTTGTATGGGATTCGGCAGCTACGACGAATCCGAACAGCGCGACGTTGATGCCGATTTTGACGAGGATGACGCCGTACAGACCGACAGTGCCAACCATCAGGGATCGATCGAATTCGAAAACGGGGCCTCGAGCGACGAACTCCTCGATCGGCTACAAGACATCAAAGACCACGATTCCACTCAGTAGCGTCGACCAGAGTCGGCGAATCACCGCGCTCGCGAGGAGATCATGAACGTCAAGCCGGGGACGCGAGCCCTCGGTATCGCCGAATCGTACCGTTCAGGCGCGAACGACAGTCAGCTTGCGGGGGCAGTCGTGCGCGCCGATCGAGTGGTCGACGGGGCCGGGTTCGGGCGCTGTCGGGTCGGCGGCCTCGACGCAACCGAGGCCATCGTCTCCCTGTTCGATCGACTCGAGCGACCCGACGTGCGCTACTGTTTGCTGGGGGCCATCGCCCCGGCGTGGTTCAATCTCGTCGACCTCGAGGTCGTTGCCGAGGCCACGGACCGACCCACCATTGCCGTGACCGTCGACGCCAGCGAGGGGCTCGAGGCGGGCCTCGAAGACGCCTTCGATGGCGCCGACCTCCAGCGTCGCCTCGAGCGCTATCGCTCCCTGCCACCGCGCCAACCGATTGCTGTTGGCGAGGACACGCTATGGATGCGCGCGGTCGGGATCGAGCACGAAGCAGCGGCGACCGTCATCCGTGCGTTCACTCCCGAACGCGGGCCACCCGAACCGATCCGGGTCGCGAGCGTGCTGGCTCGAGCGGCCGACAGGGACGGTTCGGCTGTCGGGTAACCACCGGGAAGAGACGACACCAACGCCGCTGGCTGTCACCGGATTGCTGTCAAAACGACTTTACCCCGTTCACGCAACGTTTGCGATATGGAACTGGGAACCGGGCTGTTCACCTGCCAGCGGCGACCCGACGAGGCGCGCTCGATGAGCGACCTCTACGCGGAGGCCCTCGAGTTGGGCCGGGCGATCGACGATGCCGGCCTCGACAGCGCCTGGGTCTCCGAACATCACTTCGCCGAGGACGGCTACCTCTCGGCGACGATGCCAACCCTGGGGGCACTCGCAGCCGCCACCGACGATATCGAGATCGGGACCTGCATCGCCCTCGCACCGCTTTACGACGGTGTGCGACTCGCCGAGGACGCCGCGACCGTGGACCTGCTCTCGGATGGTCGGCTCACCCTCGGACTCGCCATCGGGTCCAATCCGCGGGAGTTCGACGCTTTCGGCGTTCCCCGCGAGGAGCGCGTCGCACGTCTCGAGGATCGGGTGGCGCTCTGTCGGGCCGCCTGGTCAGACGGTCCCCTCGAGTACGATGCCGACTTCCACGACGTTCCCCCGGACGTGTCAGTCACGCCAAAGCCGGCAGACGAGATCCCGATCATGCTCGGCGGGAAGGCCAAGCCCGCCGTCAGACGGGCCGCCCGGACAGCCGATGCCTGGTGTGCCCCGTCGTCGCTCTCGTTGGCGGGCCTGAAAAAGAGAGTCGAGGACATCCGATCGATTCGCGAGGAGGAGGGGCTTGAGGGAGACTTCGACATCTACGTGATCAAACACGGCTTCGTCGGGGACTCCCGCGAGGACGCGTGGAACGCGATGCGGGAGGGATATCTGTACATCCAGCGTCGATACGCCGAGATATTCTCGGGCGAGTCCGTCGACGAACTGTCGGCCGATCGCAAACGGGAACTCAAGGATCAGGCCATCGTCGGCACCCCCGCACAGGTGACCGCGGAACTCGAGACCTACCGTGCGGCCCTCGGCGACGATATTCACGTGATATTCCGGACCTACCACCCGGGGACACCAACGGCGGACATGCGCGAATGCATCTATCGGCTGGGCGAGGAGGTCGCCCCGAACTGCTGATATGAGCGGCTTTCACACCTTCCCCATCGAGCGGGCCGAGGCGCTCGACGATCCGGGCCGGTATCGGTACTGTTCCAGAGAGGAACTGCTCACCCTGCTCGGCGGTGGCGACCTGTGCCTCGGGACCGTCGCCGACCTCGGCTCCGGGATTGGCTTTTTCACCGACGACGTGGCCCCCTTCGCCGAAACGTGCTATGCCGTCGACGTCCAGGCAGCGATGCACGATCAGTATCGCGCCCGGGGGCTCCCCGATGCCGTCTCGTGTGTCACCGCCGAGGTCGCGGACCTCCCGTTCCCCGAGGACCACCTCGACGCTGCCTTCTCCACGATGACCCACCACGAGTACGCCGATCCGGCGGTCCGTGACATTGCGGAAGGCGACCAGGGCACACTCGAGGCGTTCACCGACCCTGCCCTGGAGGAACTCGCCCGCGTCCTCCGTCCAGATGGTCGACTCGCCATCGTCGACTGGTCGGCCGACGGAGAGGGTGAGTCCGGGCCACCCACCGACGAACGGCTGGGACTCGCGGACGTGACCCGGGGGCTCGAGGCCGTCGGCTTCGAGATCGTGGTGGCCGCGAATAGACCGGAGACGCTCGCGGTGGCCGCCGTCAGATCGGCGGACCCATAGCCAGCGGACCTGCTGGACGCGGATCGTGGCGTACCATCCCCCTCCACCATGCTCTCGCCCATCGAACCACATTCACCCCGCTCACCGAACCCCTTTAATCCGTGACGCGCAAGGGAGGCGTAGATGACGCGGGTGATACATACGGGCGACACCCACATCGGGTACCAGCAGTACAATCGTCCCGAGCGACGACGTGACTTCCTCGAGGCCTTTCGAGCGGTGGCCGCGGACGCCATCGACGACGACGTGGACGCCCTGATCCACGCTGGCGACCTCTTTCACGATCGGCGACCCGGACTGCTCGACATTCAGGGCACGGTCGAGGTGCTCCGGGATCTCGTGGACGCCGACATCCCCGTCCTCGCAGTCGTCGGCAACCACGAGGGGAAACGCGACGCCCAGTGGCTCGATCTCTTCGAGGATCTCGGGCTGGCAACCCGACTCGGTGCCGAGCCGGTCGTCGTCGACGAGGTCGCCTTCTACGGCCTCGATTTCGTGGCCCGCTCGCGACGCGACGACCTCGCCTACGACTTCGAGGATCTCCCAGCAGGCGCCGACCACGCCGCCCTCGTCAGCCACGGCCTGTTCGAACCGTTCGCCCACGCGGACTGGGACACCGAACGCGTTCTCGAGGAATCGACCGTCGACTTCGACGCGATGTTGCTCGGCGACAACCACGCCCCCGACACGGCCGAGGTCGCCGACACCTGGGTCACCTACTGTGGCTCCACCGAGCGCGCGAGCGCGAGCGAACGCGACGACCGCGGCTACAACCTGGTCACGTTCGACGAGGCGGTGACGATCACGCGTCGGGCGGTTCCCGACACCCGCGAGTTCGTCTTCGTCGACGTGGCACTCGAGGACGACGAAGGCGTCGATCGTGTCCAGGAGCGCGTTCGCGAACACGACCTCGAGGATGCCGTGGTGATCGTCACGGTGACTGGCGAGGGCCGTCCGATAACCCCGGCAGCTGTCGAAGAACTCGCCACGGAACGCGGGGCGCTCGTCGCCCGCGTGAACGATCGACGGGATATCGCCGACCCAGACGAAGACGTCTCCGTCTCCTTCGCCGATCCCGACGATGCCGTCCGCGAGCGGGTTCGGGAACTGGGCCTCTCGACGGCCGCCCTCGAGATCGATGGGACCGTCCGCGATGGGGATATCGCTGATGCGAATGTCCGTGAGGTAGTCGAGCGCCGTGTGACCGACCTCCTCGAGGACGGTGAGGAGTCGGCGTTCGAGGGCGCACCCGAGCGCGATCCGGCAACGGTGACGACGGTTGCAGACGCCCTCGCAGGTGGCGACGGTGGTGAGGAGTCGTTGGCAGGGTCCGATACCGAGGAACTGAGCAATGGTGACGCCGCGGCGCCAGTCGAGGAGGGCGCCAACGGCGTGAGCGTCGACGCGGCTCGAGCCCACCTCGAGGCTGAGGCCGAGTCCACCGACGAGGAGTCCGAGGGCGACCGACAGGAAGACGATCCCGACGACACACGAACGGATCGCAAGCGCGGGCACGGCGACGGTGAGGCGACCGCAGACGACAGCGCCACCGAGACCGACGACGACGCGAAAACGGGGGCCGCGGAGACCACCTCCCTCGGTGATTACACATGAGAGTCGACAGCCTCAGCCTCCGGAATTTCAAGTGCTATGGTGAGGCCGAACTCGACCTCGAGCGCGGCGTCACCGTCGTCCACGGCGTCAACGGCAGCGGGAAGTCGACGCTACTCGAGGCGGTCTTTTTCGCCCTCTATGGATCGAAGGCCCTCGACGATCGGACCCTCGACGACGTAATCACCACGGGCGAAGAGACCTGTGGCGTCGAACTCGCCTTCACTCACGCGAACGCCACCTACCGGATCGAACGGGAACTCACCCTCCGCGGGGACCGGGCGACGACGACCACCTGCGTCCTCGAGACGCCCGAGGGGTCGATCGAGGGGGCACGCGACGTGCGCGCCGAGATCACCCACCTCCTCCGGATGGACGCCGAGGCGTTCGTCAACTGCGCCTACGTCCGTCAGGGTGAGGTGAACAAGCTCATCCACGCCTCCCCCCGCGAGCGACAGGACATGATCGACGACCTCCTCCAGCTCGGCGCACTCGAGGAGTACCGCGAGCGAGCCAGCGAAGCCAGACTGGGCGTAAAGGACGTCCTCGACAGACAGGCGGGGGCCCTGGAGCAACTGCGCGAGCAGATCGAGCGAAAGGAGGACAAGGATCTCCACGAGCGCCTCAACGAACTCGAGAGTCGCCGCGCGGACCTCGACGAGGAACTCGAGCACTACGAGCGCCAGCAGGCAGCTGCCGAGGCGACTCTCGAGGAGGCCATCGACATCCTCGAACGACACGAAGAGACCCGCGAGGAGATCGAAACGCTCGAGGCAGTCATCGCGGACCTTCGGTCGACGATCAGCGAAACGGAACGAGAGCGCGAGGAACTGCTCGAAAAGATAGGCGAACTCGAGGACGAACGTGAGGCGGCCCGCGAGGAACGCTCGACTCTGCTCGAGGAGCTCGACATGGACGTGGAACTCGAGAGCGAGGCGCAAGACGAAAGCAAAGCCGATGGGCTGGACCTCGAGGCCGCAATCGAGGACCTCGAGGCCGAGGACGACGCCCTCCGTGATCGCCTCGAGGACGTGCGGGTCGACATCGAAGGGACGAGCAACGAGATCGATACCCTGCGAGCGCGAGCCGACGAACTCGAGACGGAGGCCGAGGACGCGCGGGCAGACGCCCAGTCGCTGGCCGATGATCTGGAGGCGGCCGAAGCGAAGATCGACGAACAGGAAACGACGATTGCCGCCCTCGAGGACGACATCGAGGACGAGCGGGCGCTGTTCGACGACGCGCCGATCGAGTTCGGTGGCGCCACGGCTCACCGTGACGAGGTCGCCGAGGAACGCGAGGAGATCCGTTCGTCGCTGGCGGACGTCTCGGCCAGAGTCGACGCCGTCGAGGCCTCAATCGAGGAGGGAGAGGCGCTGCTGGAGGCGGGGAAGTGCCCCGAGTGTGGCCAGCCAGTCGAGGAGTCCCCACACGTCGACGTCCTCACGGAGCGTCGCGAGGAGAAAGCCGACCTGGAGCGAGAACGCGAGGAACTCGCGGACGAACTCGAGACCGTCGAGGAGGCACTCGAGCGTGCCGAGACGCTGGTCGAGGCCGAATCCCAAATCGAGGCGCTCGAGACCCGTCTCGAGAACGTCACCCAGTTGCTGGCGGAGAAACGCAGGACTCTCGAGGATCGTCGCAAACGCCGCGAAGAACTGCAGGGAACGGCCGAGGACCTCGAGGCAACGGCCGAGACGAAACGCGAGGCGGTCACCGATCTCGAGGGAGACCTGGAGGCCGCACGGGACCGCCTCGGAGACATCAACCGCGAGCGAGCCACGATCCGTGACCGCCTCGAGACCTGTCGCACCATCAGGGATCTGACGGCCCGGATCGACGCCCTCGCAAGCGAGGCCGACGGCCTGCGCGAACGGCGAGCGAGCAGGGCCGAGTTGAACGAGGAACGCCGCGAACGGCTCTCCGAAAAGCGCGAGCAAAAGCGCGACCTCCAGGACGAGTTCGACGCCTCGCGGATCGAGGACGCCCGCGAGGAACGGGAAAACGCCGAGGCCTATATCGAACAGGTCGAGCCGAAACTGGAAACCATCGAGGCCGACCGGGAGTCGGCGCAGAACGCCATCGGTGCGGTCAAACAGGAACTGACCGAACTCGAGGAGCTACGCACGGACGTCGAACACGTCGAGGAGCGGTGTGAGGCGCTGCAATCGCTGTACGACGAGGCTGAGACGCTGCAGACGACGTACGGAGACCTTCGCGCGGAGTTGCGCCAGCGCAACGTCGATACCCTCGAGCGGCTGCTCAACGAGACCTTCGAGCTCGTCTACCAGAACGATTCCTACGCCTCGATCGACCTCGACGGGGAGTATCGACTCACAGTGTATCAGAAAGACGGTGAAACGCTCGAGCCCGAACAGCTGTCCGGGGGCGAGCGCGCCCTGTTCAACCTGAGTCTCCGGTGTGCGATCTATCGCCTGCTGGCCGAGGGCGTCGAGGGTGCGGCCCCGATGCCGCCGCTGATCCTCGACGAGCCGACGGTGTTCCTCGATTCGGGCCACGTCACGCAACTCGTGTCACTCATCGAGTCGATGCGCCAACTCGGCGTCGAGCAGATCGTCGTCGTCAGTCACGACGAGGAACTCGTGGGTGCGGCCGACGACCTCGTGCGAGTGGAGAAAGACGCCACGTCGAACCGATCACGGCTCGAGCGCGGGGAGCCACCCGAGGCGGCGTTGCTGGCAGGCGACTGAGCCGACTCCACCGACGACGGCGGCCGTCACTGCTGACCGCTCTCGGCTGGACTCCGTTCTGTGGGGCCGCTACGAACCCGATCGAGCGCATTGGCCGCCTCACTCGAGACCGTGTACCCCCGTTCACCCGCCACCGTCGTCTCCTCGAGGAGCCCCGACGCCGTGAGGACGGTGAGCAGGCCGTGGAGGTCGCTCTCACAGCGGTCGTAACGCTCGAGCATCGTGCGAACCGCCAGCGGTCCGTCGTCGGCGACGTCGACGAGCAGTCCGAGTGCCGGTTCGGTGGGCACTGCCCTCACGAGCATCCGCACGTCAGGATCGACACCGCGAGCAGCCGTCTCGAGGGTCGACGCTTCCTCCAGGACCGTCAACTGATCGTTGGGGAGGTACAGCTCCTCGCCCGTGGTTGGGTCCCGAACGAGGCTGGCCTCGCTCGAGCGCTTGACCAGAAAATAGCGCGTGCCGTCGTCGTCACTGACTGGTGTTTGATTCGGGCTCATGATTCGGCCTCGGGTTCGGACTCCGGTCCGGGAGCGTCCTCGAGTTCGGCGGGGTCAGTCACGTCGTCCTCCCCGACGCTTGCGGGGTCGAAGGTATAAAACCGGTAGAGTGCAGAGGCCCCGAGCACGCCGCCCACGGCGACGAGCGGAAGTCCCCAGTCAGTGTTCGACTCGAGAGCGATGAACAGGATTCCAAGCGGGAGCGTGAGCACGGCTCCCTTCACGAGGAGCACGATGGTCCAGAACTGCTTTCGCATCTCCGGGTCGGCGTCGCTCGGGTCGGCCTCGACCTGAGGAATCGTCAGCGAGTCCGTACTCGAGTCGTAGAGGTCTGCCTCGGGGTTGGGCTCGTCGGGTTCGTGCTCGCTCGGCTCGAAGTCGAAGCCGTCGTGCTCGTCGTCGTCCGGAAACACCACGTCGCTGAGTACGACGCCGCATTCAAAAAGCGTTCGCGTTCAGACCAGTTCCTCGAGGAGGAGTGTTCGTGACGTCTCCATCCACGCAAGCGGGTTTTCGGCGTCGTAAAAGACAGTGACCTCGTCGGTCTCGTAGGCCTCGATCGTGGTCGTCCCGTTCGGTTCCTCACGGGGGCCGCCACCGTCCGTCGTATCGTCGGTCATATGGATAGACACGGAAAGCACCTCGAACTATGCTAAGTGTTACCACGTTAAATGTCTTTTTGCCCGATCTCAACACCGTTCTCGAGTCCGTCATCCGCGCACCGTCGGGCGAGACGGATGGGTTTTTACCCGGGGCCCCCAAACCCCGACAGCATGACAAATGCGGGCCAGACAGGGTTGGACGCGTTCGCCGCGGGTGACGGAGAACGCCCCGACGAGGAGGCTGCACACGTCGCCGGCAACGGCGGCTCGACGATAGACGAGGTGATCGATATCCGCGCGGAGACGCTGCCGGATGCTGACGGCGAACGGGAACTCGCCGTCATGCAGGTCGATTACACTGTCGAGGGTTACGGCGACGAGGAGTACCCCATCGTCCACCTCTTCGGCCGCACACGCGAGAACGACCTCGAGCACGTGAAAGTGCTCGGCTTTCGCCCGTACTTTTACGCGCCGGCGGACACCGTCGACGAGGAGGCCCTCGAGGGACACGATCGCATCACCGGCTGGGAGGACACCGGTGACGACGGGGAGCCCTACGAGAGTATTCGGGGCGAGCGCCTGGTCAAGATCTTCGGGCAAACGCCTCGCGACGTCGGGCAAATGCGTGACGAGTTCGAGCACTACGAGGCCGACATCCTCTTTCCGAACCGACTGCTGATCGACAAGGACATCCGGAGCGGCGTTCGAGTTCCCGAGCGCCGGGCCGACGATGGCAGCCTCCTCGTGCCCCACACCGAACTCGAGGCCTGTGCGGTCGAGGCCGACCCGCGCGTCCAGACCTTCGACATCGAGGTCGACGACCGCAACGGGTTTCCGGAGGACGGCGAGGAGCCGATCATCTGTCTGGCCAGTCACGACTCCTACCGGGATGAGTACCTTCTCTGGGTGTTCGAGGCCGACGAGGGCGACGGGGTCGTCCCCGACGAGCTCACCGACTACGCTCCCATCGAAGGTGAGATCGACCACGCGGTTCGCGCATTCGATACGGAAGAACAGATGCTCGAGTCGTTCGTCGAGTACATTCGAGAAACGAATCCGGATGTCTTGACGGGCTGGAATTTCGACGACTTCGACGCGCCGTATCTGCTCGACCGCCTCGAGGAACTCGAGGGGCCACACCACGACCACACCCTGAACGTCGATCGGCTCTCCCGCGTCGATGAAGTCTGGCGGAGCAACTGGGGCGGCCCCGACATCAAGGGCCGGGTCGTCTTCGACCTGCTGTATGGCTATCAGCGGATGGTCTTTTCCGAACTCGATTCGTACCGGTTGGACGCCGTCGGCGAGGCCGAGTTGGGGGTGGGAAAAGAGCGCTACGCCGGGTCGATCGGCGATCTCTGGGAGGACGATCCAACGCGCCTGCTAGAGTACAACCTGCGGGACGTCGAACTCTGTGTGGAACTCGACCGCCAGCAGGAAATCGTCGCCTTCTGGGACGAGGTGCGAACATTCGTCGGGTGTAAACTCGAGGACGCGCCCACCCCCGGCGACACGGTCGACATGTACGTCCTTCACGAGGCCCACGGGCGGTTCGCCCTGCCATCGAAGGGCCAACAGGAGGCGGGCGAAGAGTACGAGGGTGGGGCGGTCTTCGATCCGATCACGGGCGTCAAAGAGAACGTGACGGTACTGGACCTCAAGAGCCTGTACCCGATGTGTATGGTGACGATCAACGCCTCTCCTGAGACGAGAGTCGATCCCGAGACCTACGACGGGGACACCCACATCGCGCCCTCGGGGACACACTTCCGACAGGAGCCAGACGGCGTGATGCGGGAGATGATCACCGAACTGCTGGCCGAGCGTGAAGAAAAGAAGTCACTTCGGAATCAACACGAACCTGGCACCCAGCCGTACGAGCAGTACGACCGACAGCAAGGAGCTGTCAAGGTTATCATGAACTGTTTCACGCCTGATACGGAAGTGCTCACACCCGAGGGCGTTCGCGATATTACGGCACTCGAGGTAGGTGACGAGGTCTATTCGCTCGACCCCGAAACGATGGAGATGACAGTCAAACCTGTCGTCGAAACCCACTCGTATCCTGAGTACAGGAATGAACTGATCGATATTCGAACGGATAAGATCGATTTCCGGGTAACTCCCAACCACCGAATGCTCGTCCGGAAAAACGAAACGAACGGCAGTACGGAGGACGGCTACAGATTCGTCGAAGCCGGCAACCTCGATCGAGCGACGAATTACGAACTGCCCCACGACTGGTCGGGCCCGGACGGTGACCCGCTCGAGCGCGTGGATTTGACCGAGCACATCGACGGAGAGTACGAAGTGTGGGTTCGTCCTACCGTCCACGGACACTCGTTCACTGCAGAACTTGGATGGACGCCGCGACGGGTTACAAAAGCAGACGTGGGGGAGACGGGATACGTGTTTACGGCCGAGGAGTTCGACGAGCATCGTGAGTACATCGAGGAGGTGTGTGAACGGAGTTTCATCCACCTCGAGTCCGGGCGGAAGTGGATTCCACGGATCTACGATGGCGATACGTTCCTCGATTTTCTCGCATGGTATATCACCGAAGGGGACGTGTACACTTCGGCGGAAAAAGAGTTCGGCGAAACCACACGTGGGTCGGCAACCACCGTCAAAATCGCCCAGAATAGCCATCCCATTGCCGACGGCGGTCCCAATCATCACGAAACGATCGGCTCACTGCTCGAAACGATGGGCTTCGATTGTTACGTCGACGACCGGAGCTACCAGGTTACGTCCCTGCTGCTTGGTGAATTTCTCCGTGAGACCTGTGGGACGAGCAGTTTCGAGAAGCGTATCCCCGACTTCGTATTCGAATGTAGCCGACGGCAGAAACGACGGTTCCTCGAAACGTTGATCGACGGCGACGGTGATTGGCAGACGAACAGTTGGCGATACACCACCTCGAGTGAACAATTGCGCGACGACGTGCTTCGACTCTGTGCACATATCGGGTTGACAGCCAGTTACAATCGAGATAGCGGCTCGTGGCGGATCTACGGCACCGAGGACTCGAAGAATACACTCAGAATGCATCGAAGTGCCTCCCGAAGCACGGCTGAGGACGGCGTGTA
Organism: Natrialbaceae archaeon Tc-Br11_E2g14; assembly: GCA_001564275.1. Taxonomy (GTDB): domain Archaea; phylum Halobacteriota; class Halobacteria; order Halobacteriales; family Natrialbaceae; genus Natronosalvus. The sequence continues at coordinate 30,113 of LKND01000028.1, forward strand.
CTGTGTTACCGTCGCGGATAATCACACGCTCCTGGCCGGTCGCAATGGCAAATTCCAGTTCGTCGGACAATCGCTCTACGGCGTTTCTGGATGGGAACGGTTCCGTCTGTACGACAAAGAGGCGGCGTCGGCCATCACGGCGACTGGGCGAGAGGTGATCGAGTTCACCGAGGAGGCCTCGAACGAGATCGGGTACGACGTCGCCTACGGGGATACTGACAGCGTCATGCTCGAGCTCGGTCCCGACGTTACGACCGACGAGGCAATCGAGCAATCCTTCGAAATCGAGGAGTACGTCAACGAGCGCTACGACGACTTCGCCCTCGAGGAGCTCAACGCCGAGTTCCACCGGTTCCAGATCGAGTTCGAGAAGCTCTACCGGCGATTCTTCCAGGCGGGGACGAAAAAGCGCTACGCAGGCCACATCGTCTGGAAGGAGGGCAAGGAAGTCGACGACATCGACATCACCGGCTTCGAGTACAAACGCTCTGACATCGCCCCGATCACGAAGGAGGTCCAACACCGCGTGATCGAAATGATCGTCCGGGAGGGTGACGTCGACGCCGTGACGGAGTACGTCGCCGGCGTCATCGAGGACTTCCAGGAGGGGAACGCGAACCTCGAGGAGATCGCCATTCCGGGCGGCATTGGAAAACGCCTGGACAACTACGACACCGACACGGCTCACGTCCGCGGGGCGAAGTACGCGAATCGCTTGCTCGGTACGAATTTCGACCGCGGGAGCAAACCCAAACGGCTCTACCTCGACCGGGTCGATCCGGCCTTTTTCCGCCGTCTCGAAGATCAAGAGGGGTTCGATCCCCACACCGACCTCGTTTACGGGGCGTTCAAGCGCGACCCGGACGTCATCTGTTTCGAGTACGAAGACCAGATTCCAGACGCGTTCGAGGTCGACTACGACAAGATGCTCGAGAAAACCCTCAAAGGGCCAATCGAGCGGATCCTCGAGGCCCTGGGAATGTCCTGGGAGGAAGTCAAAACGGGCCAGGAACAGACCGGCCTCGACAGCTTCATGTAGCGTCTCGTTCCGGCGATTGGAAGGCATCGTTGGCGAGATCGTAACAATCAATCCCGCATTTGCGAACTAGTCTTTCTAAATCGGGAACGGAAGCAATTGAATACGAAACCATTATGAGCCTCACGACCCACCAGTGAAACGACAGAGGTATTCAACCAAATGGCACGTCTTGAACTCAAAAATCTGCATGCGGAAGTGGCTGAGGGCGACGAACAGATTCTCCGTGGGGTCGATCTCGTGGTCGAATCCGGGGAGATTCACGCCCTAATGGGACCGAACGGTTCGGGGAAGTCGACGACCGCGAAGATCATCGCCGGCCACCCGGCCTACGAGGTCACCGAAGGTGAAGTCCTGATCCACCTCGGGGCGGACGAGTTCGGCGAGGACTTCGACATCCCCGAGGACAGACGCACCTGGAACTTGCTCGACCTCGAGCCCAACGAGCGCGCTGCCCTGGGTGTGTTCCTCGGCTTCCAGTATCCGGCCGAAATCGAGGGCGTCACCATGACGAACTTCCTTCGGACGGCACTCAACGCCAAGATCGAAGAGCGCGAGGAACTGTTCGAGGACGAAGGGGCGGAAGACGAACACGAAGACGAAGACGATGCTGGCTACGAAACCTCCCCGATGGAGGGCCCCGCCGACGAGGGCGAAGTCGGCGTCGCCGAGTTCCAAGAACTCCTCAGCGAGAAGATGAGTCAGCTGGACATGGACGAGAAGTTCGCCATGCGCTATCTCAACGCCGGCTTCTCCGGTGGGGAGAAAAAGCAAAACGAGGTGCTGCAGGCCGCGATCCTCGAGCCCTCGGTCGCCGTCCTCGACGAGATCGACTCCGGGCTGGACATCGACCGTCTGCAGGACGTTGCCCACGGTATCAACGCGCTGCGCGACGAGCAGGGAACAGGGATTCTCCAGATCACCCACTACCAGCGGATTCTCGATTACGTCGAGCCGGACCACGTCCACATCATGCTCGACGGCAAGATCGCCAAAAGCGGTGACGCGTCCCTGGCACAGGAACTCGAGGACAGGGGCTACGACTGGGTGCGCGAGGAGGTCTACGAGGCCGCGTAACCAAATCCAACTAGCCAAACCGTCATAACGGTAGAGCCGTAACCACAAGTACATATCACCCATGAGCTCAGAACAAGAACAACTCAAAACGACGAACACTGAAGACCGCTTTGCGTTCAAGAACGAACACAAAGCAGCACTTACTGCGGAGAAGGGCCTGAACGAGGAGACGATCAGGCTCATGTCCGAAGACAAAGACGAACCCGAATGGATGCTCGAGCGCCGTCTGCGCGCGCTGAAGCTGTTCCAGGAGATGCCGATGCCAAGCGGCTGGCCGGGCCAGCCGGACCTCTCGGAGGTCGACGTGAACAAGATCGTCCCGTACATCCGCCCGGACGTCGAGCTCCGTGAAGGGACCGACGACTGGGAGAACCTTCCCGAAGAGATCAAAGACACCTTCGACAAACTCGGCATTCCGGAAGCCGAGAAAGAGGCGCTCTCGGGCGTCGGCGCACAGTACGAGTCCGAGGTCGTCTACCAGAACATGCAAGAACAGTGGGAGGAGAAAGGGGTCGTCTTCATGAACATGGACCGCGCAGTCCAGGAACACCCCGAAATCGTCAAGGAGTACTTCATGACGACGTGCGTGCCCCCGAGCGACAACAAGTTCGCGGCACTCCACGGCGCCATCTGGTCGGGCGGCTCGTTCGTCTACGTCCCCGAGGACGTCAAAGTCGAGATGCCGGTCCAGGCGTACTTCCGCATGAACACGGAGGGAATGGGCCAGTTCGAGCACACGCTCATCGTCGCCGAACCCGGCAGTGAGGTCCACTACATCGAGGGCTGTTCGGCACCCAAGTACTCACACTTCAACCTCCACTCCGGTGGCGTCGAAGTCTTCGTCAAAGAGGACGCCCACGTTCAGTACTCGACGGTCCAGAACTGGTCGCGAAGCACCTACAACCTCAACACCAAGCGCGCGATCGTCGACGAGAACGGGACGATGGAGTGGATCTCGGGCTCGATGGGCTCGAAGGCCACCATGCTCTACCCGTGTTCGATCCTCAAGGGTCGCGGCGCGACTGACACCCACATCACCATCGCCTTCGCAGGCGAGGGCCAGAACATCGACACCGGGGCGAAGGTCTACCACAACGCGCCCGACACGAAGTCCACGATCGAGTCGAAGTCGATCTCGAAAGACGGCGGCCGTACCAACTACCGCGGGCTCGTTCACATCGCCGACGGGGCAGAGAACTCGAGCACCGCCGTCGAGTGCGACGCGCTGATGTTCGACAACGAGTCGACCAGTGACACCATGCCCTACATGGAGATCGAGGAGTCGAAGGTCGACGTCGCCCACGAGGCGACGGTCGGCAAGATCGGCGACGAGGACATCTTCTACCTCCAGAGCCGCGGTCTGGATGACGACGACGCCAAGAAGATGATCGTCGCCGGCTTCATCGAGCCGATCACGGAGGAACTGCCGATCGAATACGCGGTCGAACTGAATCGCTTGATCGAACTCGAGATGGAGGGGAGCCTCGGCTAACATGAGCGCGACACAGGTACACGCCAATCTGACTGCAGAACAGGTACGAGAGATTTCGGGGACCCTCGAGGAACCCGAGTGGATGCTCGAGACTCGCCTCGAGGCGCTCGAGGCGCTCGACGAACTGGACATGCCGGACGTGATCCGGACGCCGGGTCGGGACTGGACGAATCTCCACGATCTGGACTTCGAGTCGCTCGTCGACCCCCTCAACGCGGCCGAGGAAAAAGACCAGGTCGGACCGGACAATGTCGAGGTCCTCTCGTGGGCCGAGGCACTCGCCGAACACGGGGAACTGGTCCGTGAGCACTTCGGCTCGATCGTCGACCCCCAGGAGAACTACCTGACCGCTCTGTCGACGGCGCTTTTCACCACGGGGACGGTCGTCTACGTCCCCGAGGGCGTCGACGCAGAGGACGTCACCATCCGAACCGAACAGCACTCCCGCTCGCTGTTCAACTACACCCTCGTCGTCACTGAAGAGAGCGCCTCGGTCACGATCCTCGAGCGTCAGTCGACCGGGACGGAACTCGACGAGGAACAGTACTACAGCGGCATCGTCGAGATCGCCGCCGGCGAGAACAGCTACGTGCAGTACGGAAGCCTCCAGAACCTCTCGGCTGACGCCTACTGTTTCACCGCCAAGCGTGGCGAGACCGACACGTACGCCACGATCAACTGGATCGAAGGCAACATCGGGACGAAGCTGACGAAGACCGAAACCTCGACCGTACTCGCGGGAGACTCCTCGGAGACCAAGATCGTCGGGGCCTTCTACGGCCACGAAGACCAGCACTTCGACCTCGACGTGAAGGTCTGGCACCGCGCCGAGCACACGACTGCGGACCTCGTGACCCGGGGCGTCACCGACGACGTCGCTCGCTCGGTCTACGAGGGGGTCCAGGACGTCGGCAAAGATGCCTGGGACACGAGCTCCTACCAGCGCGAGAACACCCTGATGTTGAGCGACGAGAGTGAGGCCGACGCCTCCCCGAAGCTGATCATCAACAACCACGACACCGAGGCCAGCCACTCCGCGACGGTCGGCCAGATCGACCAGGAGGACCTGCTGTACATGACCTCGCGTGGCGTGACGCCACGGCTCGCCCGGAACATGCTCGTGGAAGGGTTTTTCGTCCCCGTCCTCGAGGA
>LKND01000029.1 GCA_001564275.1 Natrialbaceae archaeon Tc-Br11_E2g14
CTCGAGGCTCGCGACGTGCGCGTCCCCGCCGACTGGGACGAACGCTATCGAACGCCGTTTGTCGACGCGCCCGAAGGTGCGGAGGTTCCGCTTCCCGCACACGTGAGCCGGGCGCTCGCCGATGCGGGCGTCGACTGGGGCGACAACGCGGTTCGTCGTGCCGTCGTCGCTGCCTTCGATCCCGACGTCGAGACGAGGCCCGGGGCGCGGGCGGCCGTCGACGCCGCCGGCGAAACCGGTCCGGTCGCCATCTGTTCGAACTGTAGCGTCCCGGAACTGGTGGGTCGAACGCTCGTCAGATCGGTGTTCGATCGCACGGAGTTCGACGCCATCGTCACGAGTGTCGGCTGTGGCTGGCGAAAACCGGCACCGGAAATATTCGAGAGTACGGCCGATCGTCTCGGCGTCACCGTCGAGGATCTGATTCACGTCGGCGATGATGCCCGGACCGACGGAGGTATCGAAGCGGTCGACGGTACGGCCGTGTTGCTCGAGGAAACGCCGCTTACTGCCGTTCCAGGCAAACTCGAGGCGCTCACGGTGGGAGGAGAGAGCGTGGAGCCGTCACCGGGGACAGGGCAATGTGATTCGTCGGTCCGCTCACGGGAGGACCGGCCGCGATGACGGCGGCCATCACCGCGCTGGCGATCATCGTGCTCGCGTGCAGCCTCGACCTGTTCGTGGGGGAACCGCCACGGCGGATGCATCCGGTCGCGTGGTTCGGGCGGCTTGTCGGGGGTTTCGATCGCCAGTGGAGCACCGAGACGCACATCCAGCGGTTTATCGGCTATCTCGTTGCGTGTTTCCTCCCGCTCCTTCCGGCACTCCTCGCGGGAGGGGCGGTCGCCCTCGCGATCGCGTGGTCTCCTGTTGTCGGTGCCGTCCTGGCCGCGGTGGTGCTCTTCGTCACCTCGAGCCTCAAACTGTTACTCGATCTGACGCGGGAGGTCATCACGGCGACGGCGGCCGACGGGCAATCTCTCGAGGATGCTCGCGAGCAGGTTCGTGGACTCGTCGGTCGGGACGTCGACGAACTGTCGCCCGCCCAGATACGTTCGGCGGCCATCGAAAGTGCAGGCGAGAACCTGGCGGACGGGTTCGCGGCGACGCTCCTCCCGTTCGCCCTGCTGGCACCGCTCTCGTTGCCCGTCGCGGCCGCGGTTGCGGGCTGGATAAAGGGGGTAAACACGCTCGACTCGATGCTTGGATATCGATCGAAGCCACACGGGACCGGCAGTGCACGACTCGACGACGTGGTCATGTTTTTGCCGGCGCGAATAACGGCCTGCTCGCTCGCCGTCGCGTCCATCCGCCCGAGCGCCCTGACCGCGGCACGATTCGATGCGAAGAGCCTCGCCTCGCCCAATTCCGGATGGCCGATGGCCGCTCTCGCTCACGGTCTCGACGTCCGTCTCGAGAAGGTCGGAGCGTACGTTCTTAACGCGGACGCCGACGTGCCGTCGGTCGCCGACGGTGAGCGCGCGATTTCGGTCGTGCGGCTGGCCGCAGCGATGCTCGTCGCCCTCGCGGCCATCTTGGCCGGCTTTGCCCCGGCGCTCGAGTCGCTCGTCGCTTCGAGGATAGTCCAGATAGACTCGCCGCTGACGGGGCACGTCCTGGGGGTGGCCGACCCGTGAGACGCGGCCCGCCGGACGCCGTCCGCGGACTGCGTGGTGCGGTCGCGTTTCTGACGCGGCTCCCAGTGCATCCGCCCGAGTGGGTCCGTACCCTGGTCCCGGGAGCGTCGACGACGGATCCGGGCGACCGAGCGATGGAGGACTGGGAACGGTTCCGCGGCCGACCGTACACGATCACGCTCGTTGGCTGGCTCGTGGGGGCCATCGTCGCGATTCCCATGGCCCTGGGAATCCAGCTCGGCCTCCCACCGGAGATCGTCGCCGTCGCCACGCTCGCGACGCTGTTTGCGGTGACGGGCATTCATCACCTCGACGGCGTTGCCGATTTGGGTGACGCGCTGGTCGTCCACGGCGACGCTGACCGACGACGGGGGGTTCTGAAGGACACGACGACCGGCGTCGGCGCACTGTTGGCCGTGGCGTTCGTGTTGCTCAGCCTGGCGCTCACCGTGACTACGCTGGCCCGAACGCCGGTCTTTCTCGCTGTCGGCGTCGTCATCGCCGCCGAAGTCGGGGCGAAGACTGGCATGGCGACGATGGCCTGTCTCGGCCGGGCCGCCCACGAGGGGCTGGGATCCCAGATGACGGCCGCCGCCGACCCGTCGAAACTGGTCGCTCCAGCGCTTCTCGCCTCCCCCGCGCTGTTGGTGACGGGGCCGTCACCAGCCGCCGCAATGGCCCTGCTCGGGGCACTCGTCGGGGCCACCCTCCCCTGGTGGTGGGCCCGTCGCCACCTCGAGGGGCTGACGGGGGACGTCTTCGGGGCCGCAAACGAGATAGGGCGGCTGCTGGGATTACTCACGGGGGTGATCGCGTGGACGCTCTGGTGATGGCCGGCGGTCGGGGGTCACGCCTCGAGAGCGACCGCGAGAAGCCACTGACTGCGGTCGGGGGCCGTTCGATGATCGACCGGGTGCTCGAGGCAGTGACCGAGAGTAGGTTCGAGGAGGTTTTCGTGGCCAGCTCTCCACACACATCGGCAACCGGTGTGCACGTTCGCGAGTGGGCTTCGGACCGGCCGTCGTCGGTTGGCGACCGGGATAGAACGATCACCGTTCTCGAGACCACCGGGAACGGCTACGTGAGCGACCTCCTGGACGTCCTCGAGGGCGAGCAGGGCCCTTCGCCCCCAGTACTCAGCGTTGCGAGCGATCTACCGCTGCTCGAGGGGGCCGTCCTCGATTCGGTCCACCGTCGCTATTGCCGCGAGCGTGGCTCCCCCTCAATTACCGTTTGCGTGCCCGTCGCGCTCAAACGACGACTCGGCCTGTCGGTCGACTCGACCCTCGAGCACAAGCCACACCTCGCGCCGACGGGGGTCAACGTCGTCGGCACCACTGACCAATCCATGACAGTCACCAAGTACGACAGCCGACTCGCGACGAACGTCAACCGACGAAGGGACGTCCAGGTGGCCGAGACACTCCTCACGGCTCGAGGCGGACCGAGGGGCGAGGATGGCTTCGCGGAGGATACGGGATGCGAGTGATCCTCGCGGCTGGAGCGACTGAGACGGGACTGATCGAGGGGATCAGCGCCGCCGGCGCGACCCCGGCGGTGATGACGGCCACGGCTCCCGCGGATGCCGAAATTTTGGTGTACGGCCAGCCGACGACGACCTCCAGTACGCCGGTGAGTCCAACCGGCTGTCCGACCCCGGCCGCGGTTAGCCGAGCGGTACGGGAGGTCGTCGGCTTCGACGTGACCGTACTCGACGCCGGGATGGCCGAACCGACGCGCGCACCGACGGTGGACCTCGGAGCAGCAACGGGAACGGACTGCCGTCAGGCGACGGCGGTTCCGAATCCTGAACAGGTGTTCGAGCCAGCACGACGGTTCGGCTCCAGCCTTCCGGACGAACGATTGCTCATCGGCGAGACGATATTGGGCGGGACGACGACGGCCCTCGGCGTCATCTCCGCGCTCGGGGAGCCGACGTCGGTTTCCTCGTCGTTTCCCGATAACCCGGTCGCCCGCAAACGCGAGGTGGTCGCCGAGGGGTTGTCGGCCTCTGGCCTCTCGCTCGGCGACTGTGCCGGTACACCGCTCACGGCCATCGAGGCCATGGGGGATCCGGTGCAGGCGGCGGTACTCGGCACGGCGACAGGTGCCTTGGGGTCAGGAACCGAGGTGGTACTGGCCGGCGGGACGCAGATGATCGCCGTGGCGGCGTTGTTGCGTCACGGCGGTCTCGAATTGCCGCTCGAGCTGGCGACGACGCGGTTCGTGGCCGAGGACCCGGCGGTCGACCTGGCGGAGGTCAGCGCTCGGTACGAGCTGGGGGTGACGGTGACGGATCCTGGATTCGAACACGGCGAGCACGTCGCGGTGGCCCGCTATCTCGCCGGTGAGGCGAAGGAGGGCGTCGCGATGGGCGGAACACTGTCGCTGGTGCCCGAGGGGGAGATGGCAGCGGTTCGCCGTCGACTCGTGGGTGTCTGTGCCAGACTGGGAATCGAGGGCGACACACCGACGGCTCGAGAGGACGAGTCGGCAGCCACAAAGTCCGAGGACTGGGCGACGGACGGAGGCACCTATGGATCCTGACGCGGTGAACGGGGGCGAGCGCGTTCCTCACGGTGGTGAGCCGGAATCGAGCGTCCTCGACTTTTCGGCCAACATCAACCCGAACGTCCCCGACGGCGTGGACCGCGTGTACGCCGATGCGCTCGCGTCCGCTCGTCGGTACCCGAACGACGAGTATCCCGACTTCAGGGACGCTGCAGCGACCTACATCGACTGTCGTCGCTCGGACGTGGTGGCGACCCCAGGCGGACTGGCCGCGATCCGCCTCGCCCTCGAGTGTGTGCTCGAGCCCGGCGACGAGGTCCTCGTGCCGTATCCGAGCTTCGGGGAGTACGCCCGCGAGGTTAGATTGCAGGGGGGCCTGCCGACGTTCGTCCCACAGGCGGAGATGGGATCACTGGGATCGGCACTCCTCGAGGGCGTCACCGCCGTCGTCGTCTGTCGACCCAACAACCCGACCGGCGACCTCCTTCCACGGTCCGACCTCGAGGCCCTGCTCGAGCGGTGCGTCGACACGGAGACGACACTCCTGGTGGACGAGGCATTTCTGGGCTTCACTGACGAGCCGTCGCTCGCCACCAAGGGTGTCGATCGGCTGGTCGTCGCCCGGTCGTTGACCAAACTCTTCGGCCTGCCGGGGCTGCGTGCGGGGTTTGCCGTTTCGAGCGGGTCGCTGGGTGAGGCCATGGAAACTGCCAGGCGGACCTGGAACGTCTCGACGCCCGCCGCCGCAGTCGGTGCACACTGCATGCGGGATCGCGAGTTCGTGGAACGCACCCGAGACGAAATCGCGAGCGAGCGGGCCCGAATGCGTCGAGAGCTGGCGGATGCTGCCCAGTACACCGTCTCGCCATCGAGTGCGCCCTTTCTTTTGCTCGACGTCGACGGCTCCGTCGACGCCCTCCTCGAACGTGCTCGAGGGGCCGGTATCGCCATCCGTGATGCCCGGCCATTCCGGGGGCTCGACTCGCACGTCCGAATCGCGATCAAGAACCGTTCGGCCAACGATCGACTGCTCGAGGTGCTGACCGATGGCTGAATTCCCGGCCTTCGAACCGACCGTTTCGGAAAACGTACTGCGGATCAGGCGAGCTGGAACGACGTGGCTCTCGACCGGCTGGAACGGGGGCCGAATCAGATCTGACACGGCCTACAACGTCTCCGTGCCCGAGGGATGGCGGTGTCCGGACATCGAGTCGTACGTTCGCACTCGGCTCCGAAGAGCGGGATTTCTCGAGGGCGAGGAACTGACACAGCCAGGGGGTCCGACGCTGCTCACTGGCGTCGACCTCGAGCACGCCCGCGGGGCGCACTGTGGACCTGTGACTGCCTACGCCACCGCGGGGGTGTCGAATCCAGCGGCCCTCCCGCTCGAGCCGACGGGCGGATCCTTGCCCGACGGCGTCCCGGCCTGTGGGGAAGACGATTACGAGTCGACGAGCCCGGAGGATCACTCCACTGACTCCCGTCCCGCAGGCACCGTCAACGTGATCGTCGCGACGACGTGTCGCCTCGAGGCGGGTGCGCTCACGAACCTGATCGCAGTCGCCGCGGAAGCGAAGGCCCGAACGCTGCTCGGCCGGACCGGCTTTCCGGGAACGACGACCGACGCCATCGTCGCGGGCCACGATCCAGCCGGCCCGGGACGGGCGTTTTCGGGCAGCCTGACGGACGTCGGTGCGGCGACTCGAGCCTGCGTGCGAGAGGCAGTGACTGCCTCCCTCGAATCGCGATACAGCGTCGAGGAGGCGGCAGTTCCCGAATCGGTCACAGCGGCGAAACACGGGACGGCGACTGACGTTCGGGCAACGGTCTTTTGCCCGTGATGTGGGCGCTGAGCGGGCCGTTCGGCCGATGGCTTCGCGATTTCCACCACTGGACAGTAGCGGTGGCCCCGATCGGGACCGCGGGCCAGGTGCAGTTGGCCGGGTTGGCAGGACTCACAAACCCGTCGCCGGAATCAGGACGATTAATCTGTCCGCAACCCTTTGGACCCGCATGAGCGGGCAGCACCCAGACCCAAGGTCGATCTCCTCGATCGCCGTGACCTCGAGTGACGTCGTCGATGCCTTCGTCTACACGCAGACGAATCCGGGTCGGGCCGTCATCCGCGTGACGCCGCCCTTCCACGGTCGGATGCGCGCCCGTTTGCACGTCTATCACGTCGACGACGGTGCTGCGACCGGGGCGATCCATCTGGATCCTGCCCACGTACTCGAGCGATCGGTCGTGGCGGCGTATCCGAATTTTGAGGCCCCGATGCCGGCCCCGTCCACGGGGGTTTCCGATTCCGCAGGTGGAGAGACAGCCGAGGACGGGGCTGGGACGGATGGGGATCGATCGGAACCCTCGGCCGCCGACGGCGAGGACGGGCAGAACACGCCCTCCCTCGAGCGCCAGCGAAAGGCACATGCCAGGGCCGTCGACCGCTGGCGAAACCGGGCGCTCGAGGGCATCGTTCCAGCTGTTCGCGTCCGCGTGTACCCGAAGAACACCGAGCGGACCGGCGCAGCCGCCGAATCCGTCTCGCGTTCGGAGCCGCGCCCGGACGATGCCAACGGTGTCCGCCACGAGATTTCCATCGCCGTCCTCGGCGGTCGGGCTGAGACTACGGATGCGTGATCGAGGTCCGTTCCTCGGATGGAGGTTCGATCCCTCTCGGCGCGTTGATTCGACCGTGGTGTGCCCACCGGTGAACCCAACTCGAGCGCAACGGCATGCATGTCCGCCGCGAGCGGGACACAGCGACGGCGTTTCGGGTCCCCGTAGCCCGCCCGCACTTTCACTTTCACTCCGGACGGATCGCTTTGACATTGGTTCACGCCAACTGTTTGGGCATGTACGCCAGTTCCACCACTCAGCAGCCGGTCGGGAGCAACCGAACGGAACCGCGACGGATCGACGTCAGTGATCTGGATACCCGCAGTGTGCAGGAATTCGTCCGCTCGAGCGTCGACAGCGACGAGGTGTCACTCGAGCATCGAGGCTCGCGGACGTATCTCGTCGTCGGCGAATAGGCTGTGATACGGTCCCAGTCGGTTTCCACCGTCCTCCGGCATTCGTGGTCCGGTAGATCGGGTCCCTCGAGACACCGAATCCAGCCGGAGACCGAAGGCACTTGAGCCCCGGACACGTTCGCACTCCCGTGTCACCATCGGCTTCGGATTCGGATTCGGATATGGCGGCGAGTGCGAGCACTGGTACCGCCACCGACGGGCCCGAGAATCCCCGTGTCGAGGTGTATCCCGACTGTGAGGTGGTGGTCGACTTCGACCCCGACCTGACCTTCGAGTGCGTCGACGACTGCACCTGGTGTTGTCACCACGGTGTGTTGCTCTACGATCGGGACCTCCTCGAGCTCGCCGAACGGGCGACCCTCGCCGACACCACGACCCAGTTTCGGGGCGAACCGTTCGTCACCCGTGAGGAGAAATCCAGGGACACCCACGTCGCCGACGATGGCCAGGCCTGCGCGTTTCTTCGCGAGGATGGCCGCTGCTCGCTCCACCTCGAGCACGACTGGAAGCCCACGCGGTGTTCGGTGTTCCCGCTGGGTGTCCGGCTCGAGGCCGACGGGCTGCATGTGGACATCCGCGACTCAGCCCACGAGCACTGTGAAGGCCTCGACGTCAGCGAGCGACGCGTGATCGACAACCTCGAGGCGTTCCTGCCCGAACTTCTCTGGGACCTCGAGAACCCCGATAGCGACCGCGAGTTGTGATGCACGGACAGGTCCCGAGTCAACTATAGTAACAACTGAAACGAGTTACACATTGATCGCCGACCCGTCTGGCGATCAGGTGTGCAATGACTTGCAGTGGCCACTATAGTAGCTGCCACTGGCCGTCGTTGCACACCTGCGCAGCCACCCTTGCCCGTCCAGGTTTGTCGTCGGTGCCAACCCCGCTCGCTGTGCGGGCGGGTAGATCGCCGTTAGTGAGCCATTCAGCGCGTCGCCTGCTTCCAGGTCTTGAGGTCGACAATCCCGCCATCGAGCGTCGACGGATCGCAGTCCGTGGCCGCCCAGACGAACATCTCGGCGACCGAGGACGGATCTCGCCCTCGATTGTCGGTCAGCGCCGTCGCGAGCTGTCCGGGCTCGAGACAGCCAACCACGTGGTCCGTGTCGGCTGCGAATCCGCGAACGACCGCTTCGCCCGCTGCTTTCGACATCGCGTACGAGCCGTAGCCGGGTTTGGCGGCTCGAGCGATGGCTCCCGTGGGGAGCAGGATTCTCGCCTCGTCGTTCAGGTGGGGGAGTGCCTCGGTGACCGTCGCGAACACCCCTCGGGCGTTGGTTCGCCAGTGGTCGTCGAACCGACTGTAGGGCTCCTCGTCGGTTGGCGTCGCGCCCGCATCGCCGTGGTAGACGCCGGCACAGGCGACGACGACATCGACGCCTGCGGCTCCGGTCCGTGAGGCGGTCTCGAGCAACCGCTCGCAATCAAACTCGTCCCGGACGTCGGTTCGAAGGCCCTCGACGGTCGCCTCTGGATGGCGATCCTGGAGCGTCTCGACCATGGCCGCTACAGCCGTGGCCTCTCGCGCGCCGATCACGACGGTTGCTCCCCGCGCGCAAAACGCGTCAGCGACCGCGCTACCCAGTCCGCCCGTGCCGCCGGTGATGACGACTGTGGCCTCGTCCATACCGGCCTCAGGGGCGGCACCGATACGAATCCACCGGAAGCTAGTCGCCCATGCCGGTACCCGCCAGTGGGCTGATGCCTACCAGTGTATGATACAGGTTTATCAATCGGCCGATACCACTAGCTCGTATGCAATCGCTGTCGGGACGGAGTGTCGTCGTGATTGGGGCGGGCGTCGGCGGGTTGTCGACGGCGTGTTATCTCGCCGAATCCGGGGCGGACGTCCGCGTCATCGAGAAGAACGAGCAACTCGGTGGCCGCGCGAGTCGCCTCGAACGAGACGGGTTTCGCTTCGACATGGGCCCGTCGTGGTATCTCATGCCGGACGTCTTCGAGCGGTTTTTCGGCCAGTTTGGTCGAGAGCCGACGGACTACTACGGGCTCACCCACCTCGACCCGCACTATCGGATCTTCTTCAAGGACGACGACATGGTGGACGTCACCCCGGACCTCGAGCGAACCAAGGCGATCTTCGAGACGTACGAACCGGGTGCCGGTGACGCCCTCGAGCGATACCTCGAGAAGTCAGCACTGAACTATCAGGTCGGGATGGAACACTTCGTCTACGAGGACCGCGAGCGACTGCGCGATTACCTCGACCTGGATGTCGCGCGGCAGGCTCGAGGGCTCTCGCTGCTGGGCTCGATGCAGGGCCACGTCGAGAAGTACTTCGATCACCCGAAGCTCCAGCAGATCATGCAGTACACGCTGGTGTTTCTTGGGGGCTCCCCGCGGAACACGCCGGCGCTGTACAACCTGATGAGTCACGTCGATTTCAACCTCGGCGTCTGGTATCCGGAGGAGGGCCTCGGCGGCGTCATCGACGGCATGGTCGAACTGGGTCGAGAGCTGGGCGTCGAATACGAGACTGGCCGGCCGGCGACGGAGATCAAAGGCCGTGACGGGGCGTTCCTCGTCGAAACACCCGAAGGACCGATTCGCGCCGACAGCGTCGTCAGCAACGCCGACTACGCCCACACCGAACAGGAGCTGTTGACCCCGGAGCGACGCGGACATGACGCCGACTACTGGGACTCACGGACGTACGCGCCCTCAGCGTTTCTCATGTACATGGGCGTCGAGGGTGACGTGCCCGACCTCGAGCACCACACCCTCGTGCTGCCGACCGACTGGGACGAACACTTCGAGCAAATCTTCGACGAGCCGGCCTGGCCCGACGATCCGGCTTACTACCTCTGTGTCCCATCGAAGACCGACGACAGCGTGGCTCCCGAGGGCCACAGCAACCTGTTCGTCCTGGTCCCCATTGCCCCGGGACTCGAGGACACGCCCGAGCACCGCGAGCGCTACCGGGAGCTCGTCCTCGAGGACATCGCCGAAAACACCGGCACCGACCTCCGCGATCGCATCGTCCTCGAGGAACACTTTTGTGTCGAGGACTTCGCCGACCGGTACAACAGCTACGCGGGCACTGCACTGGGGATGGCCCACACCGTTCGCCAGACGGCGTTGTTCCGGCCGCCCCACCGGTCGAAGAAGGTCGAGGGGCTCTACTTTACGGGCTCGTACACGACCCCCGGCATCGGGGTCCCCATGTGCCTCATTAGTGGGGAGCTCACGGCCGAAAAAATCCTCGAGGATCACGGGACGACGGGTCTTCCGGAACCGGAAACTACCCGGTGAGCCGTCGGGGTCAAACGGTGGGTGCGAGGCCACTCGAGTTGATGATTCGCCCTCGGCCACACGAGGCACGGACCGAAGCGGGTATCGGGAACCGACGACGGGCCCCAGTCGCCCCATCCGATCGGAAGTCGATGAAATAAAGACAGATGACTGATACGGTTTCAACCAGAGCGACCCGGTCGATCGACCACCCCGACAGTTCACCGAAAGGAGATGCCAGCACCGACGCCCATCGACGCCGAGACCACCGCTGGTCCGGCGTTGTCAACACGGACGGAGGGTAGCCACCGATGCTGAGCGACGACCACGTCTCACCCGACACCACTCGGAACCACCTCGAGTACCTGTTGACGTTGTCGCGACCCCGTTTCTGGCTCTACCTCGCGGGACCGGTCCTGATCGGGGTGGCCTTCGCCGCTGACGCGCAGGCCGACCTGTTCACGCCAGCGACCGTGGCGCTGTTCGCCTACTTCCTGCTCCCGGCGAACGTCTTTCTGTACGGGGTCAACGACCTCTACGATCGGGACATCGACCAGGTGAACCCGAAGAAAGACGAGCGGGAGGCACGCTATGAGGGCCAGCGGTACGTGCCGGTGGCGGTGGTCGGTTCTGGGCTGGCCGCGCTGGCGCTTTTGCCCTGGCTTCCGCGATCGGCCTGGCCCTGGATCGGGGCCTTTCTCATCCTCGGTGCGGGCTACAGCGCGCCACCGCTTCGCTTCAAGACCTCGCCGTGGCTCGACTCACTCTCGAACGGACTCTACGTCACGCCGGGCATCGCCGCCTACGTCAGCGTCGCGGGAAGTCAACCGCCCGCCCTGGCCATCGCGGGGGCCTGGCTCTGGGCGATGGGGATGCACACCTTCTCGGCCATTCCAGACATCGAACCCGACCGACGCGCCGGCGTTCGAACCACGGCGACGGTGCTCGGGGAGACCCGAACCTACGCCTACTGTGGCGGGTGCTGGCTGGCCAGCGCGCTGGCGTTCGGCGCGATCGATCTCCGATTTGGGGCAGTGATGGGGGCCTACCCCGTTTTGATTGGGCTCCTCGCCACCTCGAGCGTCGACGTCTCGCGGGCGTACTGGTGGTTTCCGGCGATCAACACGGTCGTCGGGGCGACCCTGACGATGGGCGGCCTCTGGGTGATGCTACATGGATAACGAACGGCTGACGGGCGAGACGAGGTTGGATCGGACGAGTGTGCAACAGCGGCTGGAAACCGTGATTCGGGACAACCGGTTTACCATCGCGGTGATTTTTCCACTGATCGGAGCGATCACCCTCGTCGGCAGCGCTGAGGGGCTCTTGCCCGAGCCGCTCGCGTACAATCCACTGTTGATCCTCTTTGGCACGATGGTGATGCGTTCGCCGCTGCTCGTGGGACTCCTTCCCAGGATCGGCTGGTGGGCACTCGGCTGCCTCGGCCTCCTCACCGCCTACACGTACGCGATCGAGATGATCGGCGTCCGGACGGACTGGCCCTACGGCGCGTTCGAGTACACGATTCAACTCGGGCCGATGCTCCTCGGCGAGGTCCCACTGGCGCTGCCCCTGTTTTTCATCCCGCTGGTGCTCAACGCCTACATCCTGACGCTACTGTTGCTCGGGGACTGGCGGGAGAACCATCTGCTCAGGCTCCTCACCGCCATCGCCGCCGTCGTCGCCATCGACCTGGTGCTCGACCCCGCCGCCGTCGCGGTCGGCTTCTGGGCGTTCGAGCAGGGGGGCTACTACGGGGTGCCGTTCTCGAACTACCTCGGCTGGATCATCTCCGGTACCGTCGCTGTCGTGTTCGTCGACCTGGCGTTCGATCGGGCGGCCTTGCTCGAGCGCGTCGATTCCTGCGTGTTCATTCTCGACGATTTGGTGAGTTTCGTATTGCTGTGGGGGTCGATCAACCTCCTGTACGGGAACTGGATCGCCGCCGGCGTGGCCGCCGTGTTCTGTCTCGGTCTCCTCAGCACGGATCGATACGACCGGACAATGGTGCTCGAGGCCGTGCCAACCCCGATTTGGCGATGACTCGGGAACCGATAAGTGGTAATCGGTAATTATCGCCTCGAGGTGGGCCTGGTCAACGGTTCGAATTCTACAGCGCATCGATCACAGCGTGAAGTGTCAATTGGGTCGGCTCCCGAGGTGGCCTCCACGTGGCCCGTTGGAGGTGGTCGCTTCCGATCGAACCGTGAGATGCTGTGGCTGCCAATCGGGTCATGGGCGGAGAGATTTCCAATCGGGTCGTGTGATGTGGCAGCGTCCACTTCGATCGAAGTCACCGATCCAACCCCGCTCGAGCGACCCCGACACACATCGGTGCAACCCCGATCGCCAACGAGGCTGGCGATCAGGGTGTGAGTCGGTCAGCGCGATCGGCTCACGCACCGCCGAACCTCGAGCCACGGTGGACGCTCGGCGGGACAGCGTTCCACCAGTCCCCTGACGCCATCGTTGGGGGGGCTGGGATCGACCCACGCGAGCACTCGTCGATGGCGATAGAGCCATCGCGCTTTCACCTGGACTGATGAGTCATGGTTTCCTACTGGAACGTCGATAAAACAGGGAATACTTCGATCAAACGGTGGTATGGTGCGATAATTTAATACGAAGAAGACGAGAAAGTTTATAATGGAAAGGGCTGGTTACGCAATTGCATGGCCAAGAAGTCTCTCGATACCGATCGTGAATCTTCCAGTACTCACCGTAATACCGGCTTAACGCGCCGCGGCTACGTACGGTCTGCCGCTGGTGTCGCGCTGGCGGCCACCGCGCTCGGCAGCGTCGGGACGGCAACCGCCCTCGAGGCGTACGACACCGTCACGCTCGAGACCGGCGAGGATCGCCTCGTCACGCTCGAGGCCGGTGAAACTCTCGAGAACGTCCTGTTCGATTGTACGGCCGAGGGTGCACGAGTGACGATCGCTGCCCACGCGACGGACTGGACGATCCGGAACGTCGGCATCGAAGGCGAGTTCGACGTCGGGGCACCCGATGCGGCCTTCGGGCTCTCCGACGTCGAGGGTGGTGAGAGCGTCGTCGAGAACGTCTATCTTGGCGATGGCGCGGTTCACGGCAGCCAGGCGACGGGGGAAACCGGCTTTTGGGTCGCGCCGGACCACGACGGCCACATCGACTTCCACAACGTGAATATCCAGGGCTTCCCTGACAACGGCATCTACGCCTCCGCTCCCGCTGGCGCTGGTGGTGGCACCATCGCCATCGACGAGTGCTACGCGGCGAACAACGACATCTCGAACTTCCGCATCGGCTCCGAGGGAAGTTCGGTCACGAACTCGAGCGTCCTCGTCGAGGACGGCGACTACGGTGGCCGTGGCATCTGGGTCTGGTCTCCCGGCACCTGCGACGTGGAGGATTGCCAACTCGACTTGAACGGACACAATTACGCCATTCACGCGGGTGCGAACGGGGCTGGGACGACCGTCAACGTATCCGACACCGACTACAGCACCGACTTCCACGGGGGCATAACCGAAGTCGCGGGTTCGACGGTCGAACTCGAGGACGACGTGGACACGGATCCGGACCCGGTGATCCCCGACGGCGTCCCCGAGTCGGCGAGTGAGGCGGCCGCCGGCGAGTGAGGGTGGTGCCTGTGGTGGGGGGCTGGTCCCCCTGACGCGTCTCGCCTGATCACGGACGCCGGATGGTGCCTGTTCCGCGGTAGCTTCGTTGTTTCTCTTGGTTTCGATCGACGCCGAGCACTCGGTGTGCTGTCACGCTGTCGATGTCACCACGGATCCGGGACCCGCTGGCCATCGGTCAGCCCTTCGCTCGAGTGTGGTGACCGGGAGATTCCAGACGAACAACACACTGGTAATCAGGTATTGGGGGACCGAACGAGTCGGTCGGTACCGTCGAGTTACACGGAAACTGAGGCGGCCGCGGAGTAATTTGCTGTTACCACGGTTCGTTACAGATACGAACTATAAGACTAAGTGATCGAATACTATTGACTTCTAACTCGAACGTACGTATCCTTGTGACTGTCTGTAAATTTAATCGATAATTTATGCGGAAGATTTATGCTGGTATCTTCGGATTACCCGAACGCATGGCACGCGACGTTGCGGTACTGGATGACGACGAATCACCTTTAACATACGCGAATACGACCGATTCAGGCGGTAATGATGGCTTACTCGGTCGACGACGGTACCTGCAGACCGTGGCCGCGGGGCTCCTCACGGGGGCCGCCGCGGCCGCGGCTGGCACGGGAGCTGCCAGCGACGACGACTACGACGTGCTCACCGTGGGTGCGGGCCAGAACGAGGTCATCGAGGTCGACTCCGGCGAGACCCTCGAGAACCTCCTGATCGACTGTACAGCCACCGGGGCCGACGTGACGATTGCCGCACACGGTACGGACTGGACCGTTCGTAACGTCGGTATCGAGGGCCGGGTTGCCGGCTCCGGGGCGATATTCGGCGTCTCCGACCGAGCGGGGAACACCTCGCGCATGGAGAACGTCTACATCGGCGACGGCGCGGCTCGCGGCCACCGGCAGGGCCTCGGCATCTGGGTCGCCCCGCAGCACAGCGGCCACATCGACATCGACCGGGTGAACATCCAGGAGATGGGAGACAACTCGTTTTACTGCTCCGCGCCGATGCACAGCGGTGCCGGGGGGACGGTCGACATCTCGAACTGCTACTCGAGGGACTCCTGGGTCGCTCACTACCGCCTCGGCGAGGGGACAGTCTCGAACTGTACCGCGGTGAACACGAGTGACGCCGACGACGGTCGCGGGATCTGGGCCTGGGCACCTGGCGATGTCGTCATCGAGGACTGCAATCTCGCCGTGGGTGGCCGCCACTACTCCATCGTCGCCGGGGCGAACGGCCGCGGCTCGAACGTCCGGGTCAGGGACACCGAGTACGATACGGGATTCAACGGTGGCTTCCGCCGCCCGTCGGGCGGCAATATCGAACTCGAGTCCGGGAACGGCACGGATCCCGCGGACGTCGTTCCCGACGGGTGCCCAACTGAGGCCGCGGAGGCCGCGACGGGGACTGACGCGGCCTCGAGCACGGCGCTTCCCAACGTCATCGTGTTCGACGGACGCGAGGCTGACTCGAGCACGACCGAGTACGAATTCACCGTGAGCGGTGCCGTCGAGCCAAGCACCGACGAGGACGCGACCATCGACGCCGCCGCGGATGTGGACGGCAACACGGCCAGCGGCGTCGTCGCGAACTACCTCGACGCGTTCCGCTTCGACGGTCGCCTCGAGTCGATGTCGGTCGACGGCGATGCGGCCGTTCGGGTCAACGGCGTCACCGTCGAGTCGACGGCGGACGACCCGGACTCGAGTGCACCCGTTCGGCCGATTTCCGGGAGCGGATCGGCAACGCGATAAGGGGTTCGCCGCTGGCGTGGGTCGCCCTCGCCACCGTCGGCCCCGGTCCCACTGACGCTCGGAATGGCGGCCTCTCGTTGCGTGAAGCCGGTCGCTTCACTCCCTCCACCACCGCTTCCAAGACGAGCCTCCACCACAGCCTCCCCTCTCGGACCCGCAGCCACTCGCTTCCGTGACGGTCCTCCACCAGCCTCTCACGGGTGGGCCCATCGACGCTGGAGGCCCGCCTCATTTCGGCATCCGTGATGAGCTCCCACCAAATCTATGGCGGATGCTGGAGCCGTCGATTATCACAACCGCGTTCGGAGGACACTTCCCACTGTCGTTTCCGAACGTATCCTCTCACTCGAGGTGGTGGCCATGTCCCGGTTCCGACTCGCGAAGCCGTTCCTGGTGTGACCGGCTGCGATGTCGGGGACCTGGTGCGCAACCCAAAACCCACTCTGGGCAGCCAGTTTCAGATCAAGAAATCGAAATTGTCTATTCGATCAATCGAAACTTGGCTGTCGATCTCCCTCAGCCTTGCGGTACGAATCGACGGGATCACCAGTGACACCACCCTTGTGGCCCTCTGCTCGAGTGTCCATGGTGGAACCTGCCCGCGTTCGTGCCTGTCTCGAGTCGTTTACGACGGATCACGATATCGTACGCCAACTGCACGACGTGGCACCTCATGCGGTCTACGAGGTCCGGGTCGATGGTCGACGAGCAATCTGCAAGGTGACCCGTGATGCCCGCGGTGGGGCTCCACTCGAGGGGCGGGTACTGGCACACGTTGGCCGAGAAACGAACCTGCCGGTGCCCGAGGTCTACTGGGTCGACGAATGCGGGTTCGTTGCCGAGTACCTCGAGACGACGCCCCCGGACCCACTTCCCGAAAATCGATTGACACGGGCCTGGTTGGAGGGGGCTGGCCGGACGCTGGCTCGATTGCACAACGAGGTTACGTTCGACCGAGCTGGCCTGCTCGCCGTCGACGGCGATGTTACGGATCCGACGACCAGCATCGCCGTCGACGCCCCGACTGACGCGACCTGGGGCGACGCGCTCGATGCCCTCCTTCGGCTGTACGGTTCCTCCCTCGAGGGGACCCGGTACACCACCGTGATCGACGAGGCCAGAGAGTTCTGTGCCCGTCATGCTGATCGCTTCGACGGGCTCGAGGCCCGGTCGCTGCTTCACGGCTGGTTCACCCCGGAACACGTCGCAATCGAGGTCGGTGAACCGATCGCCCTCATCGACTTCGAACACGCCCTCGTCGGTGCCGGTGAGTGGGATTTCTGGCGGACGGCGATGCCGCTTTTTCTGGGGCCTGCCTGGGAGGGGCCAGATGAGAGCCAGCGCCGCTTTCGGGAGGCGTACGAATCGGTGCGGCCGTTGGAACCTGGATTCGACGACCGGGCAGAGGCTTACCGGGCCCTGGTCGCCGTCTCCCACCTGGACTCGTTGGCCACCCAGCGTGGCATCGACGACGAAACTCGCGCAATCGCCGACTCCCTCGAGGGGTACGTCCGGTCCACGCTTGCCGATCTCGAGGACGACTGGTGCGGATAGCGATGCTGGTTCCATCCGCCAGTCGATCTGTCGACCCGACAGCCACGCGGTGACCCCGTAACCGCACCCGGGAGCCGACAGTATAAGCGTCGTTGGCAATATGACCAAGGTTTATACTCAAATCCGCACCAATTGTGCCTGGAACGCCAAGGTACGCGTTCCGACTCCAGTAAAGAAAATCGAATTGCCAACAACTGATAAGTGCCTCCCTCGGCAATCCCCGCCAATGACCCTCTTTGGAACGGCTGGTATCCGGGGGCCGGTGGCCGACCAGGTCACCCCCGAACTCGCGCTGGCGGTGGGCAAGGCAGCCGGTGACCCGGACGAAGCGTTCGTCGTTGGGCGGGATGGCCGGGAAACCGGTTCGGCGCTCGCGGCGGCTCTCGAGGCGGGCCTCGAGAGTGCTGGTGCGGACGTCGAACGGGTCGGTATCGTCCCGACACCGGCGCTTGCCTACGCGTCCCGCGGTCGACGTGGGGTGATGGTCACCGCCAGTCACAACCCGCCCGCGGACAACGGTATCAAGCTGTTCGTCGACGGCGTGGAGTACGACCAGGAGGCCGAAGCAGCAATCGAGGCCGCCGTCACGAACGACGTCACCCCAGCGCCCTGGGGTGCGTGGGGAACGAGCCGACGGGGCGACGTTCTCCCTGCGTACCGCGAGTCGGTGGCCGCGTACGTTCGGGACCGTTTCGGCGAGGGGGATGAGCAACCGCTCGAGGAGCTCGACGTCGCCGTCGACTGTGGCACGGGGGTTGCCTCGGTCGCCACCCCGCAGGTCCTCGAACGACTCGGTGCCGACGTGGTCGGAATCAATGCCACCGTCGACGGGCACTTCCCGGCCCGCCCGAGCAAACCCACCGCCGAGACCCTGACCGACTTTGCGGCATTTCTCGAGGCGGGCTCGTTCGACCTCGGTCTCGCTCACGACGGGGACGCTGACCGACTCGTCGTTCTCGACGGTGACGGTGAGGTCGTCCACGAGGATACCGTGTTGGCGCTGGTTGCCGCAGCCTACGTCCGGGGGAGTGAGGCTGCGGACCCAGTCGTCGTCACGACACCCAACGCCTCCGCGCGCATCGACGAACGGGTTCGGGCGGCCGGCGGACGCGTCGAACGCGTGCGTCTCGGCGCGCTCCACGAGGGCATCGCCGCCGTCCGTCAGGCAGCTGCCGCGGAGAGCGAGGAAGACACGCGTGTCGTCTTCGCCGCCGAGCCATGGAAACACATCCACACCGCCTTCGGCGGCTGGATCGATGGCGTCACCAGCGCCGCTGTCGTGAGTGCCCTCACCGTGGAGGCTGGCTCGCTCGAGGCACTCACGGCGCCAGTCACGGAACGGCCCTATCGCAAGGTGTCCATCGATTGCCCCGACGAAGCGAAAGCATCGGCGATGGATGTCCTCGAAACTGCCCTCCCAGCGGCGTTCCCCGAAGCGAGTGTCGACACCAGTTACGGCGTGCGCCTCGAGTTCCCCGAGAGCGCCTGGATGCTCGTGCGGCCCAGTGGTACCGAACCCTACGTCCGACTGTACGCCGAGAGCGACGACGTCGACTCCCTCGTTGGCGAGGCAACGGGCGTGATCGAGGGCGCCATCGAGAACCGGTATAGCAGCCACTGAACGTCATTGCACACACCCCCACGATACCAGGGCTCAGAACCGGTTTGGCACCGGTTCTGAGCCGACTCGCTGGGAGCGTGTCTAAATCGGGTCAGTTGTTATACCGTCGGACAGAACGGTTGATAGATTCACCGGAGATCGGTCCCGGTGACAGACTATCAAAGCCGCTGTCCGACGGTATACTATACTCCGTTCGTCGATCCAGCGTTGCGCTGTGGAGAGACCGCATCGTCTCTGGAGTACACGGTGGTCGGGACCACCACGATTTTTCAGGCCACGCAGACACCTATCGACTGCTATGTCCGACGCAACCGATCTCGCAGCCGTCGTCGACAATATGGTGTACGAACCGACGCAGGTTCACGACCAGGGCGTGGACCTGACGGTGAGCGCCGTCTACGCGGTTTCCGGCCCCGGCCGGCTCGATTTCGGCGGAGACGAACTCGAGGACGCCGATCTCGAGCCCTTGCCAACTGAGGCCCGCCACCCGGACGACGACTACGAGTGGTGGGACCTCGAGGGCGGCCAATACGTGATCCAGTACAACGAGTTCCTGGCCGAGTCGCCGGGGAGAGTGGTGCTCCAGCCACGAAACGAACTGCTCGCACGCGGTGGTTCCCATCCGACACTCTACGTGCACTCACACCTGCCGTTGCTCCCCGTTTCGGTGCCCGAGGGTGGCCTCTCCATCAAGGAAAACGCCAGGCTCTCGACGCTGGTGGCCCCCGGTGAACGGGCCGCGGAGCCTGCGGGCTCGAATCCCGTCGACGCGACCGCAGACCGGTCGCGATGAGGATCGATTGATCGTGGGACTCGAGCCGGCTAATCGCCGGCGGCGGCCACACGGAGCGTCTCGACGCGGTCCCGGGAAACCGGATTCGTCGTCTTGCCACCCTGTTTGAGTGCTGTACCGACGATGACGCCGTCGGCACCAGCCTCGAAACAGTCAGCCACCGTCGACGGCGTGACGCCACTTCCGACGACCACCGGCACGTCGTGCTCGAGCGTCGCGAGCGTCTCCCTGACTGTAGCGACGTCCCCGAGGGGCGTCACCTGTCCGGTCCCGGCACCGGAGACGACGACGCCATCGGCGTGACCACGGACGACCGTTTCGAGGGCCGTACGCTCGAGGCTCGCTGCCCCCAGCGGCGTCGCGTGCTTGACGTGGAGGTCCGCGAGGATGCCCACGTCAGCGTCGATGCGTTCGCGCTGGCGAAGGGTTTCGTGGGCCTGCCCCTCGAGAACCCCCTGGTCGGTCACTGCGGCTCCCACGTGAACGTTGATCCGGACGAAGTCCGCGTCGGCGGCAGCCGCAACCGAGAGTGCGGCCGCCGCGTCGTTTCTGAGGACATTGATGCCCACTGGGACGTCGACGGCAGAGGTCAGCGTCGTCGCCAGGGCGGTCATGTCGGCAACGGTGTGAGCGGGCACCGAATCGGGATAGAACGGGCCATCCCCGAAGTTCTCGAGGACGATGGCGTCGACGCCGCCGGCCTCGAGGGCGGTGGCATCCTCGAGCATCCGGGTTCGAATCCGGTCCCGGCTGCCGTCGTAGGCCGGTGCACCGGGGAGGGCGGGGAGGTGGATCATGCCCGCAATGGTCTGGTCGCCGTCGAACGGGAGGCGGTCGGCTCGGGTCTCGATCATACCTGTCTCTTCGGCCGCGGCGGCTTAAAACGGGCCCCACGTAGGCGTTCCGACTGGGTCGAACCTGGCGATTCGACTCCGGCAAGGCACTCGTGGTTCGGCGCGGTTTTCCCCGCGCCGGCCAAATGGCGAGCCATGACACACCTCTTTTCGTCCCTCGAACTGCGCAACCTCGAGATCCCGAATCGGGTCGCCGTTTCGCCGATGTGCCAGTACTCCTCGCCGTCCGATGGACTCGCTCGCGAGTGGCACCGGGTTCACCTCGGGAGTCGAGCCGTGGGCGGGGCCGGGCTGGTGATGGCCGAAGCCACGGCCGTCGAGGCTCGCGGTCGCATTTCGACCCACGATCTGGGTATCTGGAGCGACGACCACGCCGAAGCGCTCGAACCGATCACGACCTTCATGCGCGACCAGGGTGCCGTGCCGGCCATCCAACTGGCCCACGCCGGACACAAGGCGAGCAAGAACCAGCCCTGGGCGGGCAACGAGCCGGTTTCACCTGAGGACGGTGGCTGGGAGGTCCTGTCGCCGTCGCCCGAGGCCTACCCATTCGAGACGGCACCGGCGTCGATGCGCGAGATGGATCGGGGCGACATCGACGACGTGATCGAGGCGTTTCGCTCGAGTGCCGAGCGATCCCTCGCGGCCGGGTTCGAGGTTGCCGAGGTCCACGCCGCACACGGCTATCTCCTCCACCAATTTCTCTCGCCGGTCACGAACCGACGCGAGGACGACTACGGCGGGAGTTTCGAGAACCGAACCCGACTCGTCCGCGAGGTCACCGCGGCCGTCAGGGACGTCTGGCCCGAGGACAAACCCGTGTTCGTCCGAATTTCGGGGACCGATTGGCTCCCTGATCGGGAGTCATGGGACCTCGAACAGTCGATCAGGCTCTCCCGGGAGTTGGCCGAGCTGGGCGTGGACCTGGTCGACGTCAGCTCCGGCGGGATCCACCCCGACCAGAACGGGCCGTCGGGGCCGAACTACCAGATCCCGCTGGCCGAGGGGATTCGGGAGGCCGTCGACGACGTCGCCGTCGGCGCGGTCGGTGGAATCACCACGGCCGAGCAAGCCGATGCATTGATTCGCAACGATCGGGCCGATCTGGTCCTCGTCGCTCGCGAATTCCTGCGCGATCCCTACTTCCCGCTCCGGTGGGCGGCGGACCTGGGGCTCGAGGAGGCCGGTCCCCAGTGGCCGGTGCAGTATCGTCGAGCGGTCGGCAAGTGACATCCTCGCTGTCGTGGTGTTCCCAGCACGCGCCCTCCTGGAAGCGGGACTTGGCGAGCGGCCGTCGACGGTCGAAGTGGGCCGAAATACCGTCCCTCGGGTCCGTCTCGATCACTCGGGTGTCGACGACGCTCGATACCGCTCGAACCAGCGGGTGAGTTCCCGCAACCGGTGTGTAGCCCGCGTCGGATCGCCGATGTTGTGGTGCTCGTTCGGGTAGACGACGAGTTTTGCGTCACCGCCGCGTTTACGGACGCTGACGTAGAGCTGTTCGGCCTGGGTCGGCGGACACCGCCAGTCCTCCTCGCCGGCGGTGATCAAAAGCGGCGTCTCGATCCGGTCGACGTCGGTGATACTCGAGATCTCCCGGTAGGTTTCGGGGTGCTCCCAGGGCATTCCGAACTCCCACTCGTGCCAGGCGTGGTTGTCGTCGGTGCCGACGTTCGAGTAGAAGTCGTAAATGCCGTGTTCGGGTGCCGCGGCGGCGAAGTCGTCGTATCGCGTCACGATGTGGGCGGTCGTAATACCGCCGTAGGAGAACCCGGTGACGAACAGGTTCTCGGGGTCGGCCCAGCCGTCGTCGACGAGTCGTCGAACGCCGGAGACGACGTCGTCGCTCTCGAGGCGGCCGCGTGATCCCTTCAGGCGTTCGGCAAACTCGCAACCGTAGGAGGTACTACCGCGGTAGTTGACCCGGACGACGACGTAGCCTCGACTCGTCCAGAGGGCGTGTTCGAACCGGAACGTCGGCGCATCGTAGGACATCGGGCCGCCGTGGATTGCCGCGATCGTCGGTGCGGGTTCGGAGTCGCCGGGGACGAACCCCGGGGGGAGATAAACGATCGCCTCCACCTCGTCGCCGTCACCGTTTTCGAACGTCACCCGACGAACCGCCGGCGTTGGGAGGTCCTCGAGGACCGATTCGTTGAGCCCGTGGAGTTGGCGGACGGCGTCGTCCGACGGATTTGCGACGTCGTCGACGTCGGTTCCGCCTCGGTCGTCGCTCACCGTGTCGAACGCGTGGATAACCGGCCCCTCCGCAGGACAATTGCAGCAGACGGCGACCGTACCCCCGGCTTCGTCGACTGCCTCGAGCGTCCGCATCCGTCCCTGCCACTCGAACGTTCGTCGCGGCGCGTCAGTGGTGGCCTCGAGAGCGACGAGTCGCGTGAGGCCCTCGTCGGCGAACGCACAGAGGAGCGTCTCGTCGTCGACCCAGGTGGGGGCACCCGTTCGAGCGACCGTGCGATCGAGCGACGCCGAGAGCGACGTGTAGCCGTCGGATTCGACGCCAGAATCGAGCGACGCGACGAAGACTTCGCTCGGCTCGTACCAGTTTTCGGGGTTGCCGCCGACGAACGCGAGGCGGCCCCCGTCCGGACTGAACCGCGGGGCGCTCGCTCGGAGGGTGCCGTCCGTGTGCTTGCGCCGATCAGTGCCATCGGGGGCGATCGTGAAGACGTCCATCGCCAGGGAGTCGTCCGGGCGATCGGTGTCGTTCGTGAGGAACGCGATCCGGTCGCGTGGCCCCCACCGTGGCTGGAGCCCCGAGAGCGGTTCACCGGAGCCCGCCCCGTAGGCTTCGTCGAGACGCCGGGCGCTCTCGGCGTCGTCCGGGTCGCCGTCGGCTCGGGCGTCGACGACGAACAGGTAGGTCGTGACGTCGTCCAACCAGCCCGCCCCGTCGCGTTTGTGCTGGAGGCGGGTCACTTCGATCGGCCCATCGTCGCGGCGTTGCTCGAGGTACGCCCGTTCGTCGTCGGTCGGGTCGCGGGCGGAGACGACCAACCGATCGCCGTCGGGGGACCAGTCGAACTCCCTGACGCCCTCCTCGAACGCCGTGACCTGGCGGGCATCGCCCCCGTACTCGAGGTCGTAGACCCAGACCTGCCGGTTGGGGTCGTCGTCGGGCCCGCCGTTGGCGTTCCCGGTACCGCTGTCTTCGGGTTGGTCCGCGTCGTCGGGTTCGCCGCGTCCCGCTTTCCCAGCGAGGTCGTCCTCCCGGGCGGCCAGCACCGCCAGCTTGGTACCGTCGGGGCTGAACGCCGGTGCGCTCACGCTCGAGGCCCGGGAGAGGCGATACGGGTCGCCGGAGCCGTCCGCCGGAACGAGAGAGAGCGCCTGTCGGCGCTCGTCGTCGGTCGCGTCGCACTCGTCGGCGACGAACGCCACGTTCTGGCCGTCCGGCGAGACCTCGAGGTCGGTCAGCGACCGGAGTTCGTAGTACCGATCGATATCGACAGGTGTTGTCATACCAGGGTGTCCAGACGGACGGTGAAAGAGCGTTTGGGTACCATCAATTTACGATCCGCGCCGACTCACCGGACGCGAAGCCGGTACAGGATTATCCCTCGCGCCACTTGATCGAACAGCCTCGCGAGGGCTCCCACTCGAGGTCGACGGGGTCGCCCGCCAGGACGGCGTCGATGGCCTCCCGGATCTGGAACCGTGTTGGCTCGTCGTCGGGATTTGGCGCGTCGTCGAGGCGGCCCTGGTAGACGAGTTCGAATGTGTCGCCCTCGTTCGCGAACAGGAACGGATCGGGGGTACACTCCGCGCCGTAGGCCGCGGCAACGGTCTGGGTCTCGTCACGGAGGTAGGCGTCGTAGGCGATCGTCCCCTCCTCGACGTACGCCTGCATCTTCTCGAAGGAGTCGTCGGGGTACTCCTCGTCGTCGTTGGGGTTGATGCCGACTACGGAGACGTCGTCGTACTCGGCGGCGAGGTCGTTGAGCAGGTCGAACTTCGCCTTCGCGTATGGACAGTGGTTGCACGTGAAGACCACGAGCAGGGCCTCATCGTCCGCGAACGACTCGAGGGTGTGCGTGTCACCGTCGACGCCCTCGAGTTCGAATGCTGGTGCCTCGTCGCCTGCCTCGAGTTCGGTCTCGGACTCTTTGAGTACCATGGTCGACGGTACCTCGCGACATCTCTTAAGCGTCGGGTTCTCGGCACGGCGCTGGCGCTGGGCTGGCGAGCTGGTTCGACGGCGCAATTCGTGTGCCGAGGCGGTCGAGGGCCACGGTCGGTCGAGCAGGGTTGACAGACTGTCGAGGCGGAGGTCGCCCGCGAGCGCCTCAAGCGCGGGGGTCGTACCGGTTCCGGATGAGGATCGCGATGGCGTTCATCAGAAGCAAGATGGTGAGCAAGACGACGATGCCCGCGGCGGCGACGTGCTGGAAGCCCGGTTCTGGCAGGGTCGCCCACTCGAAGATCATCATCGGCATTGCGCTAAAGGGGCTCCGCAGCCCATCCGGCGCGACGAACATCGACGTGGCTGCCCCAACCATCAGGATCGGGGCGGTCTCCCCGATGGCTCGCGAGAGCGAGAGGATCGTGCCGGTCATGATCCCCGGGAGCGCCCGCGGGAGGACGACATCGCGCGTGACCTGCCATTGGGTCGCCCCCACGCCGTAGGCCGCCTGGCGCTGGGAGTCGGGCACCGCCCGGAGGGCCTCCTGGGTGGAGACGATGACGATCGGCAAAATGAGCAGCGTCAGCGTGAGAGCACCGGCGATGAGACTCGAGCCGAGCTGGACGGCCCTGACGAAGATCGCCAGTCCGAGCAGGCCATAGACGATCGAGGGGACGCCCGCGAGGTTGGCGATGTTTGCCTCGATGAACGATTTCGATCGGTTGTCTGGGGCGTACTCCTCGAGGTAGACGGCGGCACCGACGCCGAGGAAGATGGTGAACACGGCAGTCAGGGCGATGAGGAAGATCGAACCCACGATGGCGGGGTAGATGCCGGCCCCGCGTTCGCCCCCGACGTAGTACTCGATGGACTGGGATGGGGGGTACGTGAGGAACTCCCAGGTGACCCAGCCCCAGGACTCGTAGATGACGTCGGCGATCAGCGCGACCAGCGCGACGATGCCCACGAGCGTCGAGGCGAAACAGATGGCGACGAAGACCCGTCCGATGGTTCGTTTTCGCTCGATCTGGTCGGTGCTCTCGGCGAACGGACTCGTCTCCGTGCTCATTGGTACTCCTCCCGGTAGCGCGATTTGACCCAGAGGCTACACAGGTTCATCGCGAGCGTCATCGCGAACAGCGTCAACCCGACGGCGAACAGACTCTGGTAGCCGATCGACCCCACAGAGACGTCGCTGATCCCGATCTGAACCATGTAGGCCGTCATCGTCTGGATCGGCTCGAGCGGGTTGCCCGTGATCTGTGGGGCCATCCCGGCGGCCAGTGTGACGGCCATCGTCTCGCCGATGGCCCGCGAGAGGGCGAGGATGTACGAGGCGATGACCCCGGAGAACGCCGCGGGGACGACGACGCTGGTCGACACCTCGAACTTGGTGGCCCCGAGACCGTAGGCAGCGTTGCGCAGGTCGTCCGGCACGGCGCTCATGGCGTCCTCGGAGAGCGACGAGACCATCGGGATGATCATAATACCGACGACGATTGCGCCCGCGGCGGCGTTGAAGGTCCCTGTCTCCGGAAAGAACCGCTGGATGAGCGGGGTGATAAACGAGAGGGCGAAAAAACCGTAGACGATGGTCGGGATCCCTGCGAGAATCTCGAGGGTCGGTTTGATCGTCCGACGAACCCGCGGGTTCGCGTACTCGCTGAGGTAGATCGCCGTCGCCGTCCCCACCGGAATCGCGATGAGGGCCGAGCCGACGGTGATGATCATAGTGCCCCAGATGAGTGGGAGCACGCCGTAGCTCTGGGGTCTGATGACTGGCGACCACTCCGTCCCGGTGAGGTACTCGACGATTGAGACTTCGGTGAAGAACTGAACCGATCCCTGCACCAGGACGAGGATGATGCCGAGGGTCGTCAACACGGTGACGAGCGCACACGAGAAGAAGACGTACCGGACGAACGCGTTCTTTCGATCGTCGATCGAACTGCCCCCGCTCGTGATCTCGAGACCCGTCTTCGTGTCCGTGTCCGTGCTCATGGCTCGACCTCCGCGAGCACGTCGTCGAGTCGCGCTTTGTTCTGAGCGAGTCGCTCATCGCCCAGCCCGTAGAAACTCGCCCGCCGAGCGGCCCATTGGGTCCAGGTGAGGGACTCGTCGCCGTCGACGATGTCGGCCCGTCTGCCCTCGTCGTCGATCTCCTGGAAGTAGAACTCGGCGAAGGCGCGGACGACCTCGTCGGCCAGAGCGTCCCGCCGGAAGTAGGTATACAGCGGTCGCGTGAGCGGTGTGTACACCTCCAACTCGATGTTGGCGGCCGTTGGCTCGTAGAACTCGCCAGGTTCCTCGTCGCTCTCGATGGCGACCAGTTCGAGGCCGGCCTCGTTCTCCTCGTAGTAGCCGGCCCCGCCGAAGCCGAGGCCGTGCTCGCTCCCCCTGACGCCCCGAACGATGACGTTCGTGTCGGCGCTGGCCGAGTAATCGGATCTGATTGCACCAACCTCGCCGACGATTGCCTCGGTGAAGAAGTCGAACGTCCCCGAGGCTGGGTCACGGCCGTAGAGATCGATCTCCTCGTCCGGCCAGTCCGGGTCGTCCGGTCGGATATCGCGCCAGGTCTTGATCTCGGAACCCGGTTCCCAGATGGCCTCGAGTTCCTCGAGGGTGAGTTGCTCACACCAGTCGTTCTCGGGGTTGACGAAGACGGCGATGCCGTCGAGGGCCGTCTCGAGTTCGACCCACTCGATGCCGTTGTCGGCACAGATCGTCCCCTCGTCGTCGGCCCCGCCTTCGTCGACGATGCGGCGGCTGGCGTTCTGGACGTGGGTTTCTCCCGTACAAAAGCGCTGGAATCCGGCCCCGGTGCCCGATCCGCGAACCGGAATGATGACGCGATTGTTCCGCCACTGGAACTCCTCCGATACCACGGCGCTGTGTGGCAAGACGGTGTTACTGCCGTCGACACGAATCTCACCCTCGAGGTCGCTCTCGTGACCGCGGACGAGACAGCCTGCGAGGGCGGCGACCGCGCCGCCGGTTGCGCCCAGCATGAACCGACGACGCGTGGGGGCGTCGTCGGGGCTCCCTACTGGTCGGTTTCCCATTGTGGAGGTATAGGGCAGAACGTATCTAAATACGCTACTATGTTTTCTATATAGCTATACGTTACACACCTGTTAGCTTGGGTGGTATACCGGGTAATTGGGAGGCGTTACCGCGTAAAAACACCATACATAGTTGACTCCAACTATTGTAGTAGCTGCTCTATAGAGACTGTAGGATTTATATTGTTGTGGTCGAACCACCACGTATGGAGACTCGAAAGGTCCAGGTCACCGGCGGCTCGACGTACACCGTCTCGCTCCCAAAGTCGTGGGCAACTGCAAACGATGTGAGCGCCGGCTCGACCGTCGAGTTTTACCCCGAAGACGACGCGCTCCTGTTGACCCCACAGACCGATACGCACCGTCAGCGGGGAACGCTCGACGTCTCGAACCTCGAGGGCGAACGGCTCACGCGCGCGGTGATGACGATGTACGTCAGCGGTTTCGACATCATCACCCTCGAGGCGGGACGGATCACGACCGACCAGCGCCGCGCCATCCGGAGTGCCACCCAGGGGCTGGTCGGCGTCGAGGTCCTCGAAGAGACCACCGACAGCGTCGTGATCCAGGACTTACTCGATTCTTCGGAGCTGTCGATCGTCAACGCCGTCACCCGCATGCGCCTGATCGCCCAGTCCATGCTTTCGGATGCCCTCGAGGCCCTCCTCGAGAACGACGACGACATCGCACGGGACGTGATCGAGCGCGACGACGACGTCGACCGCCTGTGGCTCGTCGTCTCCCGCATCTTCCGCGCGACCCTCCGTTCACCGCGGGCCTCCGAGGAACTGGGCGTCTCCCGTGAGGACTGTTTCGATTTCCACTCGAGTGCCCGCCAGCTCGAGCGGGTGGCCGATCACGCCGTCAAGATCAGCACGCTGGCGCTCAAACTCGACGCTATTCCGGCGGAGACCGCCGAGGCCCTCAGCGCGCTCCACCAGGACGCCTTCGACGTCCTCGAGAAGTCCATGGACGCGCTGTTCGCCGAGGAGGGAGACGAGGCGACGGAACTCGGCCACGAGGCCCTCGAGTCGGTCCTCGAGATCGACCAGCACACCCGCGAGATCGACGATCGCTTGCGCGAACTGGATTCCGTGCAGGCCCAGTCGCTCGGACTGATCGTCGACTCCCTCTCGCGGTGTGCGGACTACGGTGGGAATATCGCGGAGACAGCACTCCAGAAGGCGGCCCCGCGCCCCTAATCCAGGCTCCCCTCGAGAGCGCTGGGGTCTCCTCGAGGTCAGAATCCTCTTTCGCCCGCTCAGGATTAGTCCGGAGTGATCAATAGCACAACTAGCAGGGGCTTTGAGGGCTGCTCCAGTTGTCGAGTATACGGTGTTCGCAAGCCCATGACCGACGCCACTCGTGGCCCTCGTCAGGACCGATCTGGTGAGGTCGACGATAGCAACTTACGTCAGCCGCTCCCGGGATCCCTCCGGGCCGTCACCGTCCAGTACGATAATCGTCCGGATCGCTGTACGATCAGCCCCGCTGACTGCACCGACGACGCCCGATTCACGACCTGGCTCAGTGCGAACCGATCCGCGTTCGTCGACCTCGATGATCGTCGGTAGCTGTCGCGCTTTGAGGGTGAGTGTCAGTACGTCCGCAACCTTATCGCGGCCACCTTCGTCGGATTGTGTAGCCGGTGGCTCGAGGATCGCTGGAGACGGTGGCTCGAGGATCGCTGGAGACGGTGGCTCGAGGATCGCTGGAGACGGTGAGCACCCGAGTAAGCGGGTTACTCCAGGAGAACGGCGTTGACCTGGCCGGTCTGACCGGGTCGGGAGGTGACGCGGGCGTCGCCCTCGGTGGTGTCGATCACGGCCCCCTTTGTGATGATGTTTCGGCGGACGTAGTTCGGGTTGGCCGCGTTCTCGACGACGTCGTTGATGTCGGCGCTGACGGTCTCGCCATCGATGTTGACGCTGGCGACATCGGTCGCGAGTGCGCGAACCTTCTCGGCGTTGCCGCGAACGTCGACGGTCTTGAAGCGGGGCTCCCCGACCTGGGTCTCGGTCGGCTGGCGGCCGAGTTCGTGCTTTCGACGGTTGCTGAACGGCTTGAGTCGTCCGCCCGTGCGCTTGCGGGTGGAGCGTCCCTGGTCTTGCATACCCGCACGAAGTCGTGGCGCATACTTGAATGCACCTTTTCGATCCCGCCAGCAGTGGGTGGCTGGCTGGGGTCTCGGTGAGGGCCACCGAGTGCTGACGAGAGAAAATCAGTCGTCGGCCGGCGCGAGTACCTGCCGATCGTCCTCGAGCAATCGATCGAGTGCGTCGACCATTGCCTGGACGGACGCGTGGGTGATGTCGGCCTCGCTCCGGGCGACGGTGACGCTGCGGTCGTCGCGAGCCATCGTGACCTCGACCGTGACGACCGCGTCGGTCCCGCCGGTCACGGCGTCGACGTGATACGCCTCGAGGTCGGCCACCGCTGCGGTACCGATCGCCTGACGGACGGCGGCAACGGCGGCGTCCACTGGCCCGGACCCAGTGCCGGAGGCGACCCGCTCCTCGCCGGCGACCGCCAGGCGGACGCTCGCGGTCGGGACTTCGCCGCCGCTGATCGCGTTCAGGTCCAGCAGTTCGACCGTCCGCTCCCGGTCGTTGCCCGTCACGTCCTCGGCGATGGCCAGCAGGTCGGCGTCAGTGACCCGCCGCCCGCGGTCCCCGAGTTCGGTGACTCGAGTCGCGATGTCGGCAACCTGTTGTTCGGTGACCTCGACCCCGTGTTCCTCGAGGGCCGCCCGAACGCCGGCCCGTCCAGTGTGTTTGCCCAGAGCGAGGCGGCGCTCCCGGCCGACGGTTTCGGGTGGGTAGGGCTCGTACATCTTGTCGTCTTTCAGGGTGCCGTCGGTGTGGATGCCGCTCTCGTGGGTGAAGGCGTTCTGCCCGATGACGGCCTTGTTTGGTGGCAGTTCGATCCCCGTCGACCGGGCGACGAGTTGGGCCAGATCGTACAGCTCCTCCAGGGCGACAGTCTCGACGCCGTAGACGTGCTCCAGGGCGATTGCGACCTCCTCGAGGGCGACGTTTCCGGCCCGCTCACCGAGTCCGTTGACCGTGCAATGGATCAGGTCGGCCCCGGCGTCGGCCGCCGCGATCGCGTTCGCGACGCCGAGTCCCAGGTCGTCGTGGGTGTGCGCGCTGACGGGGCCGAGGGCCGCGAGCCTCGAGACGGCTGCAGCCGTCTCTTCGGGGCCAGCGTGACCGACCGTGTCCGCAAAACAGGTTCGATCCGCGCCGGCTTCGAGGGCCGTTGCCATCAGTTCCTCCAGGTAGTCCGGATCCGCGCGGGAGCCGTCCTCGCCGATCACTTCGACCCAGAGGCCGTGATCGGTTGCGTACTCGACGAGATCGGTCGTCGTTTCGAGGACCCCCTCGCGAGTGCTGCCGACTTTCCCCTCGACGTGGCGATCGCTGGCGGGCACGACCAGGTGGACGCCGTCGACGTCACACTCGAGTGCGAGGTCGACGTCGCCTCGGAGTCCGCGACAGAAACTCGTGACTCTGGCGTCGAGATCCAGGTCGGTGACCCGGGAAATGGCTTCGCGCTCGCCCGTGCCGGTACACGCGCTCCCAGCTTCGATTACGCTGACGCCGGCGCGTTCGAGTGCCTGGGCAATGTCGACTTTTTCCGCCGGCGATAGCGAGACGCCAGGGGCCTGTTCGCCGTCACGGAGTGTGGTGTCCAGTAATTTCACGGCTGTGGTCTCCTCGAGAACTGACTCGAGTGCGGTCGCAGAAGGCGCGTCGGGACGGGTGTTAGTGGAGTCGGTTCGACGGTCGGATTTCACATCCAGCCGGGTCGCCCCGACTTCCTCTATCCTCCGACGGCGACGGTGAGCGTCGTGTCATCGTACCCGGTCTTGCTCGAGGGGCGTATAAAGACCGCCGGTCCCGGCACTACCTGCCAGCTAGCTCGTTTGCGTTGTCACGTCCTCGAGAAAAATTAGCGGACCTGACTGTTCAGTGGGTCATAATCTTTATCTGGGTATTGTTCAATCTCTCCTGTATGGTATTTTGCTACGAGTGCGGGGCGGAGGTTCCCGCTGAGGCAAACTTCTGCCTCGAGTGTGGAGCCGATCTGTCCGCAATCGGGGGACCCGACGACTCGTCGTCCGAAGATGAGGCCGAACCCACGGAGCCAATCGATTCGGATGGTGACGGGGAATCGGACCGCGATTCCGACGAGCGTGATGACTCGAGGGCTGTGGACGACACGGTGTCCACCGCCGATCACAGTACTGTGGCGTCATCGACCGGCGATTCGTCTGGGGAGGGTGATGCCGGTGCCCTTGGCGATGCCGACGATGCCGGTGACGATATTGTGGAGGGATCGGGCGAAACCGAGGAGATCAGTGACGACCCGGAAGAGCATGGTGATCACACCGACAAGGCTAGTGCGGACACCGAATTGAGTGATCGCGCTGTCGATCCTGACGCGGGCGAGCCCGGTGCCGATTCGGAGATCAAGGAGCCCGGTGTCGATTCGGATTCCGATGACGGATCGCGGAGTGTGGAAGCCGACGCTCGGGAGTCGTTAAGCGAGACTCAGGGTGTGGAATCCGAACCCGAATCCGGTTCCGAACCTCGAGACCGCCCTGGGACGGATTCCGAGGACGTCACGGCCCACGAGCACGAGCATCCGGCCGGGGGATCGGACCATGACGAAGGGACTGCCCCTGGGGGCGAACAGTTCGCATACGATGGGGACGCTCCAGCTGCCGATCGGGATCCAGCCCAGGCCGATCGAGCCGACCAGGGTGACTCCCGACGGTGGGTGGTCGACGGTGCGGATGACGCCGCAGCGCGCGATATGGCTGATCCGGCCGAGCGATCTGACACCACAGGGGACGAAACGGGAGACAACGAACCGACTGCGGAGGAACACAGTCAGACCCCTGAGGCGGCGAGTGGGGACCCTCGAGTCTCGTCTGAACCCAGTCTCGAGGGCGAATCAACGCCGGATCGACGACACGGCCCGCCCGAGGCAGGCGCGAGCGACGCCCAGGGGGGCCGTGAGGAACCGCGGTCGGCGCGTTCCGGCGAGCGTTCCGCCGACAGACCACGATTCGAACGGCCCGAGCAGTCAGGCCAACAGGAAGGCGGTGCAAGCCGGCGGGTCGATGAGCCGGCAGCGACCGAGGGATCGGCGGGGCCTTCGACCGGGGGGGACGACGGAAACCACCCCGCTATCGTCGGGGCGATCGTAGGCCTGGGCGCGTTCGGGCTGGCGTACGTGGCCACTTACCTCTCCTTCGCAATCGATTTGCTGGTGCTCTCTGACTCGGGCGCTAGTGCAGGTGATCTGGGGCCGACCAACGGGGTCGGGATCGCGAGCGACGCGGTTGGTGAACTGCAGGCCTCCGTTTGGGAGTTCGTCTTCTGGCTGTTCTACGGCGGCCTGAACACGGACATGGCCGTTTCACCGGACAACGGGGGCGACTTCCCCTCGAGTGTCGAACCGATGGGGCTCGTCGACGGCATGTTGACGACGGTCCTCTATCCAGCCGTCCTGCTGGTCGTACTCGCGCTGTGTGGCCTCGTCGCGGCACGCGTCGTCGCCAGGGAGCGAGACGCACCGATGGACCTCACCGACAGCGCTATCGCGGGCGCCATGGTGGCCATTGGATTCGCCGGTGCCGTCGTTGCCTCGACGTTCGTGCTCACGTTCGGGACCGGCGTCGCCACCCTCGAAGCCGAACTGGGGTCGGCGGCGATCAACGCCCTGCTGTACGGAGTGGTTGCCGGGGGGATCGGCGGCGGTGTCGCCAGCTATTTCGGTGCGGATCCGGTTGCTGAGCCGGATCCACAGTCCGGTTCCGCGACGGGAGCGTCGCCCCAGTCGCGTCGCCCACGGGGCCAACCGGCGGGCACGGATCGCCGCCAATCGACGGCCAGTCGGCAGCCAGTCGACGACCGGAACGCGGCCGGGGGACGGCGATCGTCGCG
This sequence comes from Natrialbaceae archaeon Tc-Br11_E2g14, assembly GCA_001564275.1. Taxonomy (GTDB): domain Archaea; phylum Halobacteriota; class Halobacteria; order Halobacteriales; family Natrialbaceae; genus Natronosalvus. Next base: position 33,816 of record LKND01000029.1, read on the forward strand.
CGAACCGGTGGGCGATCGCACGCGTCAGCCCCGGGAGACCCAGGCGACGGAACAACGACCATCCAGGCGGACCAGTGACGATCGATAACCATGACCAGAGGTAGTCTCAGCGTCGCCACCGTGGTGGCCGTCGCGTTCGCGGTGGTGTTGGCGGGAACCGGGGGAATTGTTACGATGGCGGGGGCCACGACGGGCCAACCGACATTCACAGCGAACGACTTCAGCGGCACCCAGGGTGAGACGGTCGTCATCGAGGTCGATCTCGAGACCCACACCGACGAGGTCGAAGTGATCGTCGGTGACGAGGACTACGGCTATCAGGCGACGATCATCGCCGAAGCCACGAGCGGGAGCACGGTCGAGATCGAGATGGACGCCTTCCGTGCGGGCGGTTGGGACGGCGATCCAGCCGACGAGGTATTCACGGGTGGTGAGAACACGAACGTC
>LKND01000030.1 GCA_001564275.1 Natrialbaceae archaeon Tc-Br11_E2g14
ACGCCGTCATCGTGTTCGGTGATATGACTGGGTTGCGCTTCGACAACGACGAAGGGCGGTACGTGAACGACAAGACCCACAAGATGCCATACGCGAAGATGGCGAACATCCTCACGTACAAAGCCCACCTCGATGGCCGAGAGTGCCTCCCGGTGAACGAGTACGACACGTCTGTGACGTGCTGGCGGTGTGGGTCACAAAACACGAGTCGGGAGGTGCAGGGGCGTGTCGAGTGCCACGATTGCGGGTTAGACGATAACGGCGACAAGAATGGTGCGTCGAACATCGGGAAACGAGCCGTCGGTAAGAACATTCAGAGTCCGCTATCGACGGTGGGGGCTGTTGTGGCTCAGCCCGAAACGCAGGTCGTACTCGAAGGAACCAACGGTGAGATGGAACCTGCGAACTCCCCGGACGACGTGGGCCTAACCCTCAGTGAGGGAAGCCCACGACTTTAGTCGTGGGAGAAGTCACAGTCCTCCACAGGTTCACGCGGGTCGAACGCAATGAGAGCGAAAAGCCAGTGGAGGGATTTGAACCCTCGACCTAATCCTTACGAAGGATTCGCTCTGCCGGCTGAGCTACACTGGCGCGGAATCCATCTGTACGTAGGACCGATAGCCGGCATAAGGATTGCGAATCGGCGGTGACCGTCGTTGCCTGCGGTCGCGATCGGACGATGGCCGTACTGAAACCCGATCACGTCGCTGCGGATCACCGCTGCTCGAGGCGGACGTCTAGACAGACGTTGACCTCGTGGGGGGCGTACGAACGAACCTCCCGGCGCGTTTCGACCGTCACATCGTACGCCGGTGTGGCCGCTTCGCGGATCGCCCGCTCGCCGGGTCCGAAGGGGTCCGCTTCGTGCTGGATGTCGTAGTAGTGAATAACGCACTCCGTGCCAGCGATACGAACGGCCGCCGGGAGGAACTCGTCGGCGCTGTGGGGGAGGTTCATCACGAGTCGGTCGGCCCACCCCTCGTACTCGGGAGCGACCTCGGTGACGTCGGCAGCGATGGCCGTCACATGCGCAGCCACGTCGTTACGGCTGGCGTTCTCGCGCAAGTATTCGATGGCCGTCTCGTTGATGTCCACTCCGACGACCGTGGCGCCGCGCTTTGCGGCAGGCACGACGAACGGGCCGACGCCGGCGAACATGTCGAAGACGCGCTCACCAGCCTGGACCTGCTCGGTGACGCGGCGACGCTCCGTCGCGAGCCGCGGCGAAAAATACACCGCGGACAGATCGAGCGCGTAGGTACTGCCGTATTCGCGATGGACGACCTCGGTCCCCTCGCCCGCGAGCAGATCCCAGTCCCTGACGCGCTCTTCGCCCTTGATCTTCGAGGCTTTGTTGAGGACCGTCTCGAGGGGCAAATCGGAGTCGACGATCGCCCTGGCGATCTCCTGGGCGCACTCGGGGTCCGCTTCCTCGAGGAGGGCCGCGTTCCCGAGGCGTTCGTATGCGGGGTCCCAGCCCAGGATATCGGCGGGGAGCGTCTGTGTCTCCCGTTGTGCCAGACTCGCCCGTTCGACGGTCACGGGACCGTCGGCGACCTCCTCGAGGGAGGTGGCGCTGGTGGTGTCCTCGGTGGCGGCATCGACGAGGGGGACGTAGAGCCACCCGTCCCGGAGGGTGATCTCGTGGGTGTCGTCGATCAGGTCGGCCTCGGCGAGGCGAGTTCGGACGGCTTCCCCATCCCCAGGACGGACACGAACGCACGGGACCTCCATGGGTGCTCTCGGTACGGCGTCCTTCTAACAGCTCCGTTTTCGGTCGCTCGAGTGAAACAGTCCGGGGAGATTCACAGCCTGGGCGAGTGGCCGGACGGTTTATTACGTCGACTCCCGAGGTTTCGTGTATGGGACGTGCCCACCCACCGGCTGTCGACGAACACGGTCCCGACTCGAGCGTGCTCGTCGTCAGTCCGGCGCTAGACGCGTTCGAAACGGTCGAACACGTCGACGAGGTTCGGTCCGATGGCGAAACGGGGCCTGTTACAGGGGAAAACGTGGGTGGGGCACCCGCCACATCGAACCACCAGCACAGTGACCAACCACTCGTGATCGTCTCACGAGCCCACACCGCCGAAAGCCTGCTCGAGGCCTGGCGGTCGACCATCGGTGATTTTCCGCGCGCACTCGGCATCATTTCAATCGGGGAACTGACCCGCTCGGTCGCGGCCGGGGCGGGGACCGTCGAACTCCCGCAAGCGCACATCCGAACCGTCGGTGCGGAGGACGTGACCGGCGTCGGCATCGCGATCGGCGAGATGCTCTCACAGTACGACGACGACCAGACGCCGATACTCTGGTTCGAGTCGCTCACGCCGATGGTCGAGCACAAGGGCCTGGAAATGACGTTCCGGTTTTTACACGTCACCCTGGAACAGATCTCCCGGTCGGAGGCGGTCGCCTACGTCCACGTCGATGCCAGCGAACTCGACGACCAGACGGTGACGACCCTCGGCCACCTGTTCGACGACGTCGTCGAACTCGAGGCCTGAGGCTGCACCGGTCTCGGCGACTCGATCCGGATCGGCGGCTCCACCCTCGAGAGCGACGCCTCCGAATGGTGATAATCCAGCACCTATTGCACTACCGACTGTCACCGATGGTGGCCACCAGTCAATATTTGCAGGTTTGAATCGTTCGCTGTACGCCGATTCACACACTATATAACGTATAGTGGCTCGATTCGATTTTCGGACCTATACACTACGTATTTTGTAGTGAGTGGGCTGGGACGCTCACGCGGCTACTGACGTCGCAGACCGGGTATTTCCTGGCACCAGTCCGGCAATCACTGGTGAACGTACAGCAAGCCTCTCAGGCCCGTCGCTGAATCTCCTCGCGGAGGACCTGGCTCACGAGGTCGCCATCGGCCTTTCCGCGAAGCGCGCCCATGCACTCACCCATGAGTCCGGAGAACGCCTGCATCCCCTCCTCTTCGATCTGTGCCTCGTTGCGCTCGACGACCTCGAGGACGGCTTCGCGGACGTCGTCCTCGGCGGCGGATCCGAGGCCAGCGTCCTCAGCAGCCGCCCGTGGATCGCTAGCTGGGTCGTCGGCAACTGCTTCGAGCAGATCCGGCACGCCTTCCTTCGCGAGGTCGCCCTCCTCGACCATGCTGAAGACGGTGCGGAGGTGGGCCTCGGTGAGCGCCGAGACGGCCACGTCGTCGCGTCGCAACTCAGTGAGCGTGGACTCGAGGGTGGTCGCGGCGAAGGTCGGGTCGACGCCATCCTCGACGAGCGACTCGAAAAGCGACATGTGTCGGCCGAATGCGACCTGCGCTGCCAGCCCCGCATCCAGCCCGAAGTCCTCGCCGTAGCGGTCGACCTTGGCAGTCAGGAGCTCCGGTTCCGGCACGTCACTGGGATCGGGTTCGACCGGCGGGACGTCGGTTTCGGGGTACATCCGGGCCGCACCGGGAAGCGGGCGGAGGTATCGGGTGGTGCCGTCCTGGTTGGCCCCTCGAGTCTCCTCCGGGACGCCCTCGATGGCCGTTCGCGCCCGGTCGGCGACGGCCTCGATGGCGGATTCGGCGACCGACGGATCGGCGGCGACGATGGCGACGGCGTCCGCGCTCGACGCGTCGACGGCGTCTCGCAGAGCCGTTACCTCCGCGTCGGTCACCCCGTAGGCCGGGAGCTCGTCGGTGTGGAAGATCCCGCCAGCGCCGTGGCGCTTGGCGTGATCGGAACACTCCGTCCCCAGGCGACGATCGGGGGCGATTTCGCGACCGAGCAGCCCGTCGAAGCCCTCGAGACGGACGCCAAAGACGGCCCCGCCGCTCGAGAGCGCCCCGCCCACGACGCCGCTGTCGGTGTTCTCGAACACCGACGATACGTCGATGGGGTTGTGGACGGCCGCCTCCCTGGCCCCCAGCTCCTCGGCGATGGCCACCAACTCGGCCTGCCTCGCGGCCTCGTTGCGGACGATGTCGGCGATGTCGTCGAGGCTCTGGACGCCCTTGATTTCGACGCGAGCGCCCGCCTCGATCGAGACGTTGACGTCCTGGCGGATCGTGCCCAGGCCGCGTTTGACCTTGCCAGTCGAGCGAAGCAACATGCCGATCCGTTCGGCGGCTTGCTGGGCCTGTTCGGGTGTCCGGATGTCGGGGCTCGTGCCGATTTCGACCAGCGGAATGCCGAGCCGATCGAGGCTGTAGACGACGCCCTCGTCGGTTTCCTCGACCCGCTGGGCGCTCTCTTCCTCGAGCAGCAGGTCCTCGATCCCCACCGGTCCTTCGTCGGTCTCGATCGCCCCACCGGTGGCGATCAGCGTCGAGCGCTGGAAGCCGGAGGTGTTCGAGCCGTCGACGACGATTTTGCGCATCACGTTGGCCTGGTCGACCGCCGTCATATCCATCAGCTGCGCGATCTCGAGGGCCGTCTCGAGGGCCTCCCCGTCGAGGCGGTGGGGCGGTTCGTCGTCAGCCTCGACGAGGCAGGTGGTGTCGTAGCCGAGGTAGGTGAACTCGCGTTCGACCTTGCTCTCCTCGACGGCGGCGTCGTCGAGTTCGCCGAGTTCACTCCGCGTTGGGTGGAGATAGCGGGTGAACGTTCGGCTGTGCGCGTCGGGGTCGCGAAGCTCGGTGGGGCAGGAACAGAACAGCTTCGTCGCCGTGTCCAGTTGCTGGTGGATTTCCAGCCCGGCGACGAGGCCGAGGTCCGCTGGGTCGTGATCCGTCGTCATTATCCGACCTTCGGAGATGGAGGGGTAAAAAACCGTCCAGTCCGGAACGGCGTCGCTTCCAGCCAGTGAGGGACGGGTGCATACGGTTTGCGGTGCCGTGTCACCGGTTATCTACCGGGCCGGGTTGGCGATCACCGAGAATCGATGTCAGAAAATCGCAACAGTGGATCGAGCGCCGATTTCCCCCTCGATCAATCGTTTTGACGCTGCTCGAGCGATCGATCCGGGTTCGTTCCCGCTTTCGAGGAGGGTTCATCGTCCGTGCTCGGATCGGCTCGCTTTTCCGACGGGGTCTCGGCCTCTCTCTTGGCTGGTTCCCGGCCACGTGAGTCGAGCGCGCCCGAGGCGGGACCAACTGGGGACTCCGAGCTCACCTCGAGCAACACCTGCCGCAGGCGTGCCCACATGTGGACCATCCCGTCCCCGGACTGGTCGACCTGCCTGTCCACGGCGGCGCGATACCGGGCCGCGGCTTCGTCTCCAGCCTGCAACCGCTCCTCCAGGGGACGACGGTCGACGGCGACGACCGGGGCCACTGACTCGAGGGACTCGAGGAGTAACTGGTTTCCGGCGGTGAGGGTCACGTCGGCGAGTACGACGGCGTCGGCGGCCTCACATAGCGACGCCACGTCGGTGCGATCCCCGGCAGTCACCGGACCGAACGCCTCGGTCTGGACGCACTCGAGACCTCGACGGGTGGCGTGCTCGGTGACGATCCCGCCCTCCGGGGCCGGCCCCACGGAGACGCGACCGGCGGCCCCCTCGAGGCGGGCGAGTAGCCCCGTCGTGAACGACCCTGTCCCGACGATGTGGACGTGCGCCTCGGCGAGTGCCGATTCGTCGGGCTCGTCACCCTCGTCGTCGCCAGCGGCCCCGAACGCTGTCACGGTCGGCGTTCCGGTCACAGGATTCCTGCCGACGACGGCCTCGGCGTCGAAGGCCGAAGCGAGCGTCGACGCCGTGACGACGTCGGCCGGGTTGCCGTCGGCCTGCAACGTCCCGTTCGCCAGCAAGCAGAGCCGATCGCAGTACCGAGCTGCGAGCTCGAGATCGTGAATCGCCGCGACGATGGTCCGTCCGTCGTCCACGAGTTCGCGTGCCAACTCGAGGGTCTCGATTCGATGGTTCACGTCCAGACTCGCCGTCGGTTCGTCGAGCACCATGAGCGGGGTGTCCTGGGCGATGGCGCGAGCGAACAGCACCCGCTGTCGCTCGCCACCGCTGACCGCGTCGATGGCTCGGTCGGCAAACTGGGCGGTTCGGGTGCGCTCGAGCGCCCGTCTGACGTGCCGGCGGTCCACGGCGCTGGGCGGGGCGAACCGCGAGCGGTGTGGGTGTCGCCCCATCTCGACGACGGTTCGAACGTCGAATGAAAACGAGAGGCTGGTGTCCTGGGGAACGACGCTTACGAGCCGGCTCGAGGTCCGGGACCGACAGTTCGTGATGTCCGTGCCGTCGATGCGAACCCCCCCGGTCGCGGGTTCAATAGCCCCGGTCAACGCCCTGAGCAGGGTCGTCTTGCCGGCCCCGTTCGGGCCCACGAGTCCGACGAACTCGCCTCGGTCGACCGCGAACGAGACGTCTTCGAGCACGGGGATGGGGCCGTAGGCGAGCTCGAGGTCAGACACGGTGACGATCGGACTCACAGGGGACGATTCCTCGAGTGGGCCAGCATCATCGTTGTCCTTCATAACGAGTGCACCTCCCGACGCTTGAGCAGGTAGAGGAAGAACGGAGCCCCGAGAGCGGCCGTGACGATACCAACCGGGACTTCGGCAGGACCGGCCCGAGCCACGGTGTCGGTCACGACGAGGAAGGATGCGCCCGCGAGCGCGCTGGTGGGCAGGAGAATGCGGTGGTCGGGACCGACGACGAGGCGCATCATGTGCGGGACGACGAGCCCGACGAACCCGATGACGCCGGCGACGGCGACTCCGGCAGCGGTGACGATAGACGCGAGCACCAGCAAGAGGAGTTTGGTGCGCTCGACATCGACCCCGAGCTGGTGGGCCTCCTCTTCCCCCAGCAACAGGACGTTCAGATCGCGCGTGTAGGTCCCGAGAATCGCGACACCGACCAGGGCGAACGGCAGGGCGAACGCGACGTCGCCCCAGTTCGTTCCCAGAAGGTGCCCCATCATCCAGATCACTGCCTCGCGAAGGTTCTCGCCGCTGTGGACAAGCATGTACGATATCATGGCCCCCAGGAACGCCTGGACGGCAACGCCAGCCAGGAGGAGCGTTGCGACCGGCGTCCGCCCCCCCTCGGTTGCAATCGCGTAGACGAGGAACGCGGTGACGATCGCGCCCACGAACGCCGACAGGTGGAGGCTGGCGAACGGGATCAACGCCGGGAAGGCGATGGCGGCGACCGCGCCCGCCGCCGCGCCACTCGAAACGCCGATGATCGAGGGGTCGGCCAGCGGGTTTCGAAAGAACCCCTGCATCACGGTTCCCGCCGCGGCGAGACCGAAGCCGACGGTCGCCGCGAGGGCAATTCGGGGGAGGCGTACGTCTCCCACGATGGTCTGGTGGGTGTCCGGCACGTCGAATCCGAAGACGGGGCGAGTGCCGACGCCCGGGTGCGGGACGGTTCGCTCGAGGACCGGCAGCGTGAGGGCAGACCACTCGAATCCCCAGGGCACAACGAGCACGTTGGCCATGGCCTTGGCGACCGTGAGTGGGTCGATGCGCACGGGGCCGAGCGCGGCGCTCCCGATGATGACGGCGACGAGGAGGACACTAAGCGCCAGCGACCACGCGCCGACTCGCCCCGGTCGACTCATTGGGGACAAGTCCGCTTGCTTTAGATAAATATTTATTGGACACGCGCCGATCATGCCATGATGCGACGGACACTTATCGTTTTGATCGCGGTACTCACTGTCAGCGCCATGGCGGGACCAGCGATGGTCGCGGGAGCGGCCACCCCGACGGCCACCACCGCCGACGGCTGTGAGTACCCGATCGATCTCGAGGATTCGACCGGTGAACAGGTGACGATCGACGAGCAACCGGAGTCCATCGTCGCACTCCACCCGAGTGACGCCCAAAAGGTGTTCAAGATCGGTGCCGAGGACCGGCTCGACGGGATGCCCGTCAGCCAGTACACCGAGGCACTGGACGTCGACGACCAGACCGACATTACCGAGGACGATGGGTTGACGCCGATCCCCGAGGAGATTATCGCACTCGAGCCGGACATCGTGCTCGCGGCGAACATCGCCGACGAGGAGGTCGTCGACCAGCTCCGTGAGGCCGGCATCGAGGTCTACGTCTTCGACGCGGCAATGGACATGGACGACGTGATCGACGACGTCGAGACCGCTGGCCAGCTCGCGGGCGCCTGTGACGGTGCCGACGTCACCACCGAGTGGATGGACGACCGGATCGATCTCGTCGAAACCGCCGCCGCAAACGAGAGTGCCCCCCTGACGCTCTATCCGATGGGTGATGGCTTCACGCCCGGTGCGGGCACGTTCCAGGATCAGATCATGACCACCGCCGGCCTTGAGAACCTCGCCGCTGAAGCGGGTCTCGAGGGCTGGGACACGATCAGCGACGAGACCGTCCTTGAGGAGGACCCGGAGTGGATCATTTACGGAGCGGCCTGGGGTGAGGAGCCGCCGGTGAGTGAGGCGCTGAACGAGACCACCGCGGTGCAGGAGGGGAACGTTGCTGCCATCGACGACAGTGACGTGAGCCAGCCGGCACCACGGACGGTGTACGCCATCGAGGAGATCTTCGCGGTGGTGCACAGTGATGTCCACGCCGAGATCGAAGGCGACATCGCCGCTCTCGACGAGAACTACGAGGACTCCATGGAGGCGCTCGCGACCGACGAGACGGAGCCCGCAGACGAGGCCGACGATGCCGAAGAACCGATACCCGGCTTCGGGGTCGCCGTTGCCGTTGCCGCCCTGATCGCGCTGCTCGGCCTCGGGCGTCGCCGTCCGTAGCCCTCGTCCAACGCTTCTTTTCACACACGGACGCAGTCAACCCGTCCCGATCACGTTTGCAAAGGGTTTAGGAAATCCCACTCAGAGGGCACGGTATGGTCGAAAACGTGATCTGGCCCGCCTATCTCGATGCCGAGCGCTCGCGGGCCGAGGGACGTCGCGTGTCCCTCGAGTTGGCAGTCGAATCGCCGACGGTCGACGAAATCGCCAGGGCCGTCCAGCAGATCGGCTACGACGCCATCGTCGAGCGTGATAAGGCCTACTCCCGTGAGCACTGGGAGCCGCGGGGACGAGTGGTCGTACGCGGCACCGACGACTCGACGAAAAACGACCTGGTCCAGGCCGTCGCGGCCTACGTCGTCGCGATGCGGGAGTGAGCGACGGATGTCGATGTATCGACTCGGCACCGTCACCAGGATCGCCCAGGGGCTGCTGATCGTCCGGACGCCAGCGGGGGACGCTATCGAGAGCCACGATGCCATCGGCACGATGGCGCTCGACGATTCCCTCGAGACCGTCGGTCGAGTCGTGGATCTATTCGGCCCCGTCGAGCGCCCGTACCTCGCGGTGACACCGGACGAAGATGTCCACGTTCCTGCGCTGGTCGGAGCGACCCTGTACGCCCGATAACCTCTCTCGAGGCCGTCCTCCAGTGACCGCCTCGAGAGCGCAACACCAATGGCCGGGGGCCCCAAACTCCGGGGCATGAACGATCGGTTTCGGTTGCTCGGGGCTGTCGGCTTCAGTTGTCTCCTCTTTCTGGCCGTGCAGATCGGGGCCCTCTCACTCGTCGAACCCTTCACCGCGGCGGACATGCAGGCGGTCGACGATCCCGAGGATCCGACGTACAGCCTGCTCTACGTTCTCGCCATCCTCGTGGCCACGGCGTTCATGCTGGCGGCGTTCAGGTATGGCTTCGACTGGATCATCCGCGGGCTGATCATCGGTGTGAGCGTCATGCTCGCCTGGTTCGTCTTTGCGGCGATCATCCCGCTCGTCACCGTCTCGGGCGTCCTCGTCCCGTTGCCGCTCGTGGCCGCCCTCGCCGTCGGGCTCGCGCTCCTCACGTATCCCGAGTGGTACGTCATCGACGTGGCCGGCGTCATCATGGGAGCCGGTGCGGCCGGTCTGTTCGGCATCAGTCTCGGCCTCCTCCCGGTGATCGTCTTACTCGTGGTTCTGGCCGTCTACGACGCCATCAGCGTCTACCGGACCGAGCACATGCTCGACCTCGCCGATGGGGTGATGGATCTGCGCATTCCCGTCGTCCTCGTAGTCCCGACCACGCTCTCGTATACGTTCCTCTCGAGTGCTCCGCAACCCGATTCCCTGGAACGCTCTCGGGGGACGAGCGAAGGCGGGGATGGGCCACCCGTGACAAACGGTGGCGCTGACGACGACCAGGGGTCGACTGCCGACACTGAGTCGCCTGCAGATTCCAACCACGAGTCCGCACCAGAACCCGAGGCCGGGCGCGACGCCCTCTTTATCGGCCTGGGCGACGCGGTCATCCCCACGATCCTCGTAGCGAGCGCGGCCACGTTTGTCGACGCTGGCACTCTCGAGGTCCCCTTGATCGCACTCAACGTTCCCGCACTGGGGGCCATGCTCGGTACGCTCCTGGGCTTGCTTGGACTGCTCTACGCGGTCCTGCAGGGCCGCGCTCACGCTGGATTGCCATTGCTCAATGGCGGGGCGATGCTGGGGTATCTCGCCGGGGCACTCTGGGTGGGCGTCCCGTTGCTCGAGGCGCTTGGCATCTGAAGAACGAATTCGCTCGATCGCACGGACCGTCCGAGGCAGGTTCGAGTTCAGGCTGCCGCCTCGAACGCCTCCCGAAACGCGGACGTCTTCTCGCGGATGTCGCCCGCTGCGTCCTCGAGTGCGTCGAGCGGCTCGACGTCACCGTCGGTCTTGATCGTTAGGACAGGATCGGTTTGGCCCCCTGACTGTTCGGGGTTCATGTCGTAGGTAGCTGCACTCACGTCGTCGTGCTCGAGGAGTGCGCCCTTCAGGACGTTCATGAACGTGTGATCCTCGCCGACGATCTCGATGGAGAGTTCGTTCTCGCTTCGCTCGGTGACCCGGAGTTCCATACTACTCCATGTGCCCGTGGGCCGCTAATAGCTTTCGAAGGCACTGTTGCGGCTCTCCGGAGGGGAAATCACTATACAGTTGCCGCCACAGGGACGGACATGGAGTGGCTTGGGACTCCGCTTGCGGTGCTGGTGGTGGCGGTACTTCTCGTCTCACTCGTCGTCGTTCGGCGTCTCGACGACAGTGGGCCTCGCTGGCGTGAGCTCACCCAGTCACGATTCATCTGGGGCGTCCCATGGGGAACCCTGGTCGTGATCGGATTCGTGCTCGCGGTCTATCTCTTCGTCCAGGACGGCATCACCGATCTCGACGACCCGGTCGTCAAACCCTTTCGAGCCTGGTCGTATCTGTATCCGCTCGGGATGGTGACGTCGTCGTTTTCCCACGCCCACGCGGGCCATCTGACGGGGAACCTCATCGGGACGCTGGTCGTCGCGCCGATTGCGGAGTTCGCCTGGGGACACTACCCGCCTGCACGGCGGCAGTCCTCCGGACATCGCTGGCTCGAGACGCCCTGGATTCGGGCAATCATCGTCTTTCCTGGCGCGGTCATCGCGGTCGGCCTGGTGACGAGTCTCTTTGCCATCGGCCCAGTCATCGGGTTTTCCGGTGTCGTCTTTGCCTTCGCCGGGTTTGCGATCGTTCGCTATCCGGTCGCCACCCTGATCGCCACGATCGGCATCCAGGGCGCCGTCTCGACGATCTACCGGGCGATCCAGAACCCGATCACCGTCTTTGTCGCCCAGCCATCGGGGCCGTCACCGCCCTCGTGGGCGACCATCGCCATCCAGGGTCACGCCCTCGGCTTCTTTCTGGGACTGTTCCTCGCCATCGCGCTGTTTCGTCGACGGGGTCACCGACCGACGCCCCGCTACCTCTGGCTCGCCGTGTTGCTCTATGGCTTCTCGAAGTCACTCTGGGCTGTCTACTGGTTCGGCGGCGGTAACGTCTACCTTCTGCTCCGGGGGCCCGGCGTCATCGCCGTTGTCGCACTCGCGGCCGTGATCGTCGTCGCGGTTGTCGGCTCCGATCGATCGATCCTGCCTGGCCCAATCGAACGACGATTGCTCAGCCCAACCGCACCGAACATCAGGGACGACAATCTGCTCCAGCGCGTGCTCGAGCAACCGACGCGATCTCGCTGGGCCGAGCGGCTGGAGGGGGTGCTGCGGGGAATCCGGACGAAACTCCCCAGGGGTCCGGGGAAGACGCCGAACCCGGACTCTGTTGAGGAGGTGGCCAATCGAGTCGACGAACCGGACGAAACAGGGCCAGGCGGAATTCGTTCGGAGCGTCTGTACGAACTCGTTGCCAGGCCAAGACTGCCCGAACGACTGCCGGCCCCATCCCGTGGTTACGCCGCGGTCGTCGCGCTGTTATTGATCGTGGCCGCCATCTCGGGGCCGGCGATTCCGGTCAATCTGTTCGTCCTCCACGACGACGACCTTACTGATGGTGAGGACGGCACGCTCACCATCGAGGACTACACGGTCAGGTACGACCCTGAGGCGGCAAACCCCATCGCCTCCGTGTTGAGCCTCGAGGAGTTGGATCCGGGAAGTCTGAACGCCAGTGGAGTGATCGTCGCGAGCCCCGATCGCCAGCTGTGGACCGAGTCGGTGTCGACCGGCCAACTCGAGTTCGCCGGGAGTGCCACGATAACCGTGGGTGGAGCTGACTGGCGGGAATCCGTTCGGGCCGAGCGGCATGGCTGGACCCCGGTCGGCAACGACACCGTCTATCAGGTCTGGCTCGAGTCCGCAGACGAGCGGACGCTGGCGTACACCTCCCCCCCGTCACAGGCCCTGCCTCTGATCGACGGCAAGAACGTCTCGATCGTCGCCGAAGATGGCGAGTTCCTGCTCGAGGTTCGACCAGGAACGACGCCGATGCAGGACGGCGACGGAGGAGACGACACCAGCGGTGCTGCCGAGACAGGGCCAGCGGCTGATCCCGAACGAGCACCCATCCCAGACGACGGTGACTCAGTCACCATCGACGGTCTCGAATTCGTGAACGACGACGGCGACCTGTTCGTCACGAGCGGCGAGACGACCGTACCAATCGCTAGCGAGGAGACCTACGAGTAATGTTGGTTCGTCAGTCAACGAGTCTGCCAAGCCGAAGGTGGGTCTCGGGCGTCGCTCACGGATCGAGAGCTGCGGTGTCCGCAGGCCACTCGATCCGGAACACCTCTGCCGTGATCGTCGTCTCCTCGGCCTCGTGGAACGCAAACTGTGCCTCGAGGGGGAACGTCGCGGCGAAGGCGTGGGTGAGTTCCCCGCCGACGTCGGCTGCGTACGAGGAGACGAACGCCTCACTCCCCTCGTTGTGGATGGTGTAGGAGACGTCCGCGAGGGTGGCGGCGACTTCCAGAAATCGGCGATCGGCGTGGCGGTTGCCCCGTTGGGCACCGAACGGCGGATTCGACAGGACGGTCACGGTGGGGGTGGTGACAGCGGGACCGTCCGTGGAAGCGCCACGCCTCGCCGATTGGCGGAGTCGATCGCGCTCGAGTGGCAGAGTGGTGACGTCGGCGCGGATCCAGTCGGGCCGGTGTGTGCCGCCGAGTCGGTTCTCGTTGCGTCGAGCCTGGTCGAGGGCCTCGGCGTCGACGTCGATACCCAGGACTCGGTTCGGGCCGTACTGGGTTGCCCCGAGGGCGAACATCCCGGTCCCGGTTCCGAGATCCAGGATCGTCCGATCGTGGAGATCACCCTGCATGGCGGCCACGTGCAACACGTTTGCTGCCAGTTCCGCGGGCGTGCAGTACTGCTCGAGGGTAGGCGTGGGATCGGCAAAATCAGCGATGGCTTCGAGGCGGGTCGCGAGTTCGCGGCGGGAGGGCCCTCCGGAGTCGGGCATCGCCCGAACTCAGTGCTCGAGGGTAATGGGTGCATCGAGGTGCAGCGAGAGCCCCTCACGACGGGCCCGTTCGGCACAGGCCTCGAGGGCGGGGGTGACCTTCTCCGGGTTGGCCACGGTGTCGCACTCGACGGTGACCGAGCCGACTCCGAGGAACGCACCGGCACGAACGTAGCCCCGAATTCGGTCGACTTCCTCCTGAGTCGTCAGCGAACAGTCCTCGGTGAAGCAGGCGCTGACGGTCAAGCCAGCAGGGAATAGTTCTTCGGCAGTGAACTCGCGTTTGAGGTCGCGGAGGTATTCGGGAGCCGTAGATTCGAGATCCTCGGCGTCGATCTGGACGGGGGTGACGTCGGTCTGTCGACAACGGTCGATCGTCTGGGCGAACTGCGAGGACGGAGTGGTGCTCATGGAACACCATACATGGGCCGCATACATATAGTTTTGGAAATGCTTGGTGGTAATACCTCGTGCATGCAAACCTCGCCCCCGAACGACCACGTTGAAATAGACTTATCATGGGCCCGTGAGAAGTATTCGACATGAACGATTGCCCACGGTGTCAGGCACCGCTCGAGCGGCTTACCATGGGCGAGGTGACGACGATTTCGTGCACTCGCTGTGGGTTCGCGGACGTGCCAGTCGACCACGAAAGTCAAGGCGGGGAAGGCGAGTCCTGGCAGGACGCATTCAACCGATTCTACAACCATTATAGTGGCCACTGAACGTCATTACACACTCTCAACAGTATCATGGCTTAGACGCGATGATGGGCCGGTTCTGAGGCGACTTGCAGTAAGGCTGTGTATATCGTTCGATTGTTGCTCTGTGCGCCCACGGAGGTGAGTGCCGAATCGAGGGGCCTGGACGCGGCTTCGCAATACTGGGAGCATGACGGTCTCGAGGCGGCGTGTGTCATACGGTTTACTGTAGTCTCTTACCGGTGATTGGCCATACCGGGTCGGCAATCACCGGTAAACAGTTACAGCAATCCGTATCAGTTACCACCTGGTCGAATACCGGCGACGGTACTCGACGATCGAACGCAAGAAGCAGACGGGGACGCTGACCGCTTTGATGACGGAGTGCGAAGGGGACCCAACTGCGTACGAGCTCGCTTACTCGCTGGCAGCGGGCGCTTCGGCGTCCGCCTCCTCGTGGTCGACGTCCTCGTCCGAACGGGCTGCCACGAGTCCACCGCGAGCCACACTGTAAAGCGGTTCGTCGGCGTGGGTCACGCCGCTGATCGAGAACGGAATCGCCGCATCCTGCAGGTGGTCACGGAACAGCGCCTCGAAGCCGTCGGGGCTCGAGGTCCCGCCGGTGACGACGACAGGGACGTCGAGACCCTCCTCGACGTCCTCATCGTCGACCTCCTGGACGATGTTTTTGATGACGTAGTCGAGCAGGTTCTCGTAATAAATCGAGAGTGCCCCTTCGACGCCACCGACGTCGGTGGTGAAGTCGAGTTCGAAGTCGTCCTCTTTGATCGAGGTGACCTTGTCGACTGGCGTGCCGGTTGCCCGGGCGGCTTGCTCGTCGATCCAGTCGCCACCGCGAGCGACGGAGAACTTCATGACGGGCACCGCGTAGTACGCCAGACAGACGTTCGTCATGCCGGCACCGAAGGAGATGCCGAGGCCGGTGAAGTTGTTGTCCGCGAGCTCGGAGTAGATGACCGACATTCCCTCGTTGATGGGTTCTGCGTCGTAGCCCATGCTGTTGAGGAACGACTCGATCGTCTTCTGGTGGTAGAGCGTCGAGAGGTCGTCGTCGATCGGATCCGCTGGTGTCGAGAAATACAGCTTCTCGTCGGGATACGAGGGCTCACCGACGACCTGCTCGATGATCAGTTTCATCATCGGAATCGCCGACTTCTCGTCGGCCGAGAGGATCCCGTGTTTCATCGGGCGTCGGGTCTCGCGATTGAAGATGTTCGCGAAGTTGAGGGCGTCGTCCCCGACGACGTACACCTTGTCGTCCTTTCGGATGTGGAGGACCTCGCTTCGCGAGAGCATCTGCTCGGCCATGTCCGAGTATTCGATTTCCACGAAGGAGTTACGCTGCTGCACGAAAACGGTATCAGAACCATCCTGTTGTGCTGACAGGATGTTCATTGTTCCAACGTCTAGGCCTTTGGCCATGTTTGTGAAACGCCGCTGGTGGATTATAAATCTATGTGGTTTGATTTCATTATAGTAGTCCAATAAATAATGCGGCACTAGCCTCCCGGCTCGCTCGTCAATCTCGTCTTACGACCGCTCGTAATCGCTCGAGCAGGCCCGAAAGCGCGCCGCCGACTGCGGATTCATCCTCGTCGGCGGTCGCAAGCTCTTCGGCTCGCTGCTTTTCTCGGAGTTCCTTGAGCTTCTGCGTCTGGTCATCGACGGTCGACTCGGACCGGGCCATCTTCGTGTCGCCACCCTTGAGTCCCTTCAGGCCCGCGACCTGGGCGTCGACGCCCGACGAGCGCGTCGTCTTTGTCGCCAGGTTCGAGTCGAGACTCGAGCCGTCGAACTCGTTGTCGCTGAAGGTCAGTCGTTTGTTTTCGCTCTTTGGGACCCCGCCCCAGGAGAGTTCGACGCCCTCCATGGCGTCGTCGATGTCCGCTTCGATTTCCGCGTCGGTGTAGGCGGGGCCTTCGTCCTCTTCAGCTTCTTCTTCGGGTTCGCTATCTGCAGTTGCCGTGTCGAGGTAGTGTCCGATCAGTGATGCGCCGGTCGCGGCGGTCACACCGGCGAGACCGATGGCGTAGATGCCGATGATGCCGGCCGTGTAGTCTGCACCGTGGAGCCAGTCACCGGGATAGGCGACGACGAACCAGAGTGCTGCCAGCACCGTTGCCCCAGTCCCCACCGCCGACAGGATCCGCATCCGTCGTTCGGAGGGAAGCAAGACGACGATGCCCAGCATGAACGTCGGCAACGACAGCATGCCGATCGCGTAGGCGGGCCGCAACACCGTGAAATAGTCGGGTGATCGGTACTCGAGGGTTGCACCCCAGACGAACAACACCAGCGCCATGACGGCGAGGCCGATGCCGCCGACGAACAACCCGAAGCCGACGTAGATGTCGGTGTGGTCGTCCGGTTCACCGACGTAGCGTCGATAGAGATCGAAGAGGTAGCCATCAGGGGGGTCTTCCGCGGCCATTAATGCCCCCTTTCGACTCCAGTATAATGACTGTTGGGTCGAAATATTGTCACTCTACCGTCAATTTATTCGACGAGTAGATCGGTGAGAGAAACGGCGCTCAATCCTGACAACAGCCGCCCGCTTCTCCGCCGAAGTCGACGGCCAACGGCTCCGAAATGGCCTTATTCACCGCCTCGAGTCGCTCGGCGAGCGCGCTCTTGGCCTCGAGGAACTCGGCCATCGGTTCCATGGCGTGGAGTTCCTCCTGTGTGTCCTGCAGTTTCGAGAGGTCCGACTGGGTGGCGTTGCCGGTCTGTCGGGCCAGCATGAACTCCTGGCGGATCCGCTCGAACTCGCTGATCTTCGCCTGGACGTCGTCGTCCGCTTCGACGCGTTGCTGGGCGGCTTCGAACGACTGGTACTCGGGAAGGGTCGTAATCACCTCGCCGAGTTCCCGGCCGAGGGCCTCGACGTCGGTCGTATCGGCGGCGGTTTCGATGCTCATAGATGTTCTTACGGGGCAGTCGGTTTCAACTTGGCGGAACCCGCAGGCGTCCCTCGGCCGGAACCCGACAGTCACAAACCCGCGTCGTTTTACGTTCGGGGGCGCAATTCCGTCCAATGACCCAGGAGTCGACTTCGGAGTACAGCGAGGGTGATCTTCGAAACACGGGGATGGCCCTCAAACACGATCGGGAGTGGGACTACGAACTCGAGCGAATCGTCGAGGCCGTCGAGGAGCGAAACGCGACCAAGGTCGGCCTCCAATTTCCCGAGGGCCTCAAACGTCGCGGACCGAAGGTGGCAGACGACCTCCGCGCTTTGCTCGGCGACGACGTGACGATCCTCCTCTCGGGACAGCCCTGTTACGGCGCGTGTGATCTCGACACCTATCTGATGAAGCGCACTGACGTCTTCGTCCACTTCGGCCACTCGCCGATGAAGAACACGGACAAGGTGATCTACGTCCCCCTGTTCTCGAACGTCGCCGTCGAGCCCATCATCGAAGAGTCACTCGAGACGCTCGAACCGCCGGCGGAGACGCCGGAAATCGGTCTGGTGACGACGGCCCAGCACATGAATCGGTTCGAGGAGATGCGCGACTTCCTCGAGTCCCACGGCTATGCGGTCCAGACACGCCGTGGCGACGAGCGCCTGACCCACGAGGGGCAGGTCCTCGGCTGCAACTATGCGAGTGCAGACGTCCCGGCCGACCAGGTCCTCTACGTCGGTGGTGGCAAGTTCCACCCGCTCGGACTCGCCATGGAGCACCCGGAGAAACACGTCGTCATCGCCGACCCGGTCAACAACGTCGTCACCGTCGCGGACACGGAGAAATTCATGAAACAGCGCTACGGGGCCGTCCATCGGGCGATGGACGCGACGAAGTGGGGCGTCATCTTCTGTACGAAAATCGGGCAAGGCCGCTGGGAGATGGCCCAGGACATCCTCGACGGAAACGACGACGCGTACCTGATCACGATGGACGAGGTGACGCCGGACCGCCTCCGCAACTTCGACATGGACGCCTTCGTCAACACGGGCTGTCCCCGAATCACCACCGACGACGGCCCTCGCTTCCACAAGCCCATGCTCACCCCCGGCGAGTACGAGATCGCGATCGGCGAGAAACCGCTCGACAGCCTCGAGTTCGACACCTTCCACGGCACCTGGTAGAGCTGTCGGTGTCACGCCCCACTCTGGGGACGGCCGAGAACGAAGCGACCTCGAGCCTGTCACTCGAGGGTTACAGTGATGACTTCCTGGCTCCTGTCGTTCGTGACCGTCACCTCGCCAGATCCACGGACGCTGACCGTATACCCGGGCACTCGAAACTCGAGCACCCAGTCCGATCGACGCGAGGTCATGAGTAACTCGAGTGCCTCCGTGTTGATGTGGTCGTGGATGGCGAACTCGAGTTCTTGCGGGGGTACCCCCTCGAACCGGGCCAGTGCGGTGGCAACCGAGAGCGTTACGTCGTAGGACTCAGGGGGCATGTCGCCTCCCGGCCTCACGTCCTGGACGGACGGCACCGTTTTTCATCACTGCGTTCACCACGGTCCCCACCATATTTACTGAGAGGAGTTCACACACTAAATACGTATCTTCGTCGCTACTACCCCAACAACCGATACGGGTGCCTGTGGTTCCTTTCCATTGATTAACGATGGAGTATGGACAATCACCGGCGTAACTGTGCCATAATCCGTATGACGATGCACAGTCCTCACTCCTCGTCACCACGGTGGATCGCCAGAGCCGACTCGATCGTCAACTCCCCGCGAGCGACCCGACGGGCCAGCGTCTCGTCGATCGCTCGATTCCGCTCGCTGTGCTCGCGCGACCGGTCCTTGATCCGCTGTAACTCTCCGTCGGTGGGTTCGATCTGTCTGCTGTCGATCGGCTCACCCTCGAGTCGAGCGATGTTGATCGCCGCGATCACGTCGCCCATTCCCCGTGCACCTGGGCCGAGGTACGGGGTCGTCCCGCTTTCGTCGACCAGTTCCACGCGCACGTCCTCGAGTTCGTTGATGAGTCTTCCGCCCTGGAGTCGGGCCCCATCACCGACGCGGACGACGGGGTTCGCTGCGCCCCGGCGCTCGAGTTCCGTGCTGATCCGATCGATGGCATCGCCGAGCGGAATCTGAAACGCGGCGACGACCGTCTCACCCTCGAGGACGGCGATACCGGGGCGCTGGCCCGGATCGATCCCGATGATCGTCCGTCCGCGACCACCACCGATGGTCGCGAGGGCGTCGTCGACGGCCGCCCGACTGTTGTCCGGATCGACGACGAGTACCGGGCAGTTACTATGCCTGAAGCGATCCGTCTCTCCATCGCTCGTCAGTACGACTGCAGTTCGGTCGGGGAGCTCCTCGTCGAGTTCGACTGTGGTAAACGTCGCTCCTCGTGCCCGAAGGGCCGTGACGGCCTCGTGATAGACTTCGAAATCGTCCGTGGCGACGACGATCACGGGTTGACCTCGGTGGGCCACCAATTAAACGTGTCCGTCCCAACAGACCGACAGCCAAAGCGAGCCTTCCGTGAGGATGTACTCGACCACGCCGACCCACAACGCGTTTCGGGGGCTTTTTGCCCCCGTTCACCCAATCGCCGCTGTGAACGACGACGCCATCAAGACGGGTTGTGGGCCGGTCGACGACCTCCTCGGGGGCGGACTCGAGCGTGGAACGGTCACACAGCTGTACGGCCCGCCGGCGACTGGGAAGACGAATCTGGCCCTCTCGGCAGCCGTCGAGGCAGCAGCCGACGGGGCGACCGTCGTCTACGTCGATACGGAGGGGGTGTCCGTCGACCGATTTCAGCAGTTACTCGAGGCCCGAACGGACGATGTCGAGGCGGTTGCCTCGCGGATCGTCATCGAGGAGGCGTACGACTTCGAGGAGCAAGCCGAGGCGGTACGCGATACAGCGGAGTTCGCCACACGGGCAGACCTGATCGTCCTCGACAGTGCCACCGGCTTTTATCGCATCGAGCGTGGCGAGGACGGCGAGGCCGGCGACGCGCTCCGATCGGTCGCCAACCAGGTGACTCACTTGCTCTCGTTGGCACGGAAACACGACCTCGCGGTCGTCATCACCAATCAGGTGTTCGCCGACCCGGACTCGAACCGAACCCGGCCCCTCGGAGGAAACACCCTCGAACACTGGACGGGCGTGGTGGTTCGCCTCGAGCGGTTCCGCGGGGGCAATCGCCGCGCGACGTTGACGAAACATCGCTCGAAGTCCGCAGGCGACTCTGTCACATTCACCATTACGGAAACGGGCCTGTCGGGGACCGAGGGTACCGGCCCCTGATCGGTGTCGTCGTTTCGGTGGGTGAGTTTTCGCGAGGCGGTGTCGTTGTGCACCGACTCGAGCCCCGCTGTCGGCGAAAGGTCGTCACGAGAACCCACCAGCATTCGCGCTCGAGGCCCGTAACTGGCCGCGGCGTATCGAAGTGACCGACGGCTGACGTCCAAGGAACCGAAAATTCGGTCGGACCTACAGTTCGTTGAGTTTGCGGAGCAACTGCCCGCGGTACTCCTCGTCCGACCGCACACCTTTCAACTCCAGGACGTTTCGCTCGAGTTTGTCGAGGGCGACGCGGAATGCGTTCTCGGCGCCGTACCCCTCCCCAGTGCCCGCGGCCTGGGACTTGTTGGTTCGCAGGCGGATCTGACACTGGATGAGGGGCGTGCCACGGAGTTTCTCTTTATGCTCGTGGAAGCGGACGTGGGCATGGAGTACCTGCATCTTCGCGTACTTGTCGGCGACCTGCTCGATGCTCTGGACGATCGATTCGCGCGTGATGGTGTCCATCAGCGCGATGTTCGTGATCTGGACGTCCATGTGCTCTTCCTCGGTGAAGGTGAGTGCCCGGAGGATGTCCGTCTTGGTGACGACGCCCTCGATGACGCGATCGTCGTCCTCGGGCGTCACCATCAGCCCGGCGTAATCGTTCTCGAGCATGGTTTCGACGGCTTCGCGCCCGGTCGCGTCCGCCGTGGTGGTCAGTACCGGGCTGTTCATGATGTCGAACACCGGCACGTCGAGCATTCGCTCGTTGTCGCCGACGCGGTCGCCGGTGGTCATCCGCTCGTTCTGACGGATGACGAAGTCCGCGATGTCGTGGGTGGTGACGACCCCGGTCAGGTAGCCGTTTTCGTTTACTACTGGAAGTCGGGAGATGCCGTGTTCACGGAGGTAGTTGATCGCCTTGCCAACACCGTCGCCCTCCTCGAGGGTGACTGGATCGGTGGTGTAGACGTCGCCGACGGTGATCGCATCGAGGTGCTCGACGACCGCACGGAGCAGGTCGTTGTCGGTGATGACACCCCAGAGGTCGCCCTGTTCGAAGACCGGTGCGACCTTGCTGTTCGATTCGACGAGGACGCGGGCGACCTCGCGAACGTCCTCCTGTCGGTCGACTTTGGGGGCCGGGTCGTTACGACTCGGCTTGATGAGCGCCGCCACCTTGGCGTCATCCTCGACGTGAGACTGGAGTACCTCTCGTTCGCTGATGACTCCGGCGTACCCGTCGTCGTCGGTGACGATCAGACCCTTCGGGTTCCCGTTCTCGAACATCGAACGGACCTTCCCCATTCGCGTCCCGACGTCAACTTCGACGTACTCCGTGGTGGCGATATCGGCGATATTCATCGTTCCACCTGGACGTACTCTCGCGGACCTATTTAACGTGTTGCACTCGATTCCACCATCGGGACCCAGCGCCACCGTTTTTGTGCTGCACTCCTCACCTCGAGCATGGCTCGAGACATAACCGTCTTCGGTCGATACACCTATCTCGCCACCGAGGTTTTTTGGGGGGCGATCGCGTTTCTCCTGCTCAGACGTGCAGGGGCCCTCAAACGCGCAGCCGTGACCATCGCGGCGCTCTATCCGATCGCGTACTTTTGGGACTGGTACACCCTCGAGGTCGGCGTGTTCGACATCAAGCTCCGAACCGGGTACGAACTGGGAGGGATTCCGATCGAGGAACATCTGTTCATGGCGGTCGTTCCTGGCCTCGTGATCGCATTCCACGAGACGCTCTTCGGTGACGAGTGAGGAGGCTGCGGTACGGTGTCTCTGGTGAGTGGCATACTGTAGTCCCAATTGAAACGAGTTACACACCCTCACAGCGAGTCGGCTCAGAACCGGTTTCTCGCCGGTTCTGAGCCATGGTATCCTGAGGGTGTGTGGCAATGGCGTTCAGTGGGTACTGTAGGTCCGCAATCACCGTGAAGGGACGACTTGAACCGTTGTCCATTCGTCCACGATTTCCCGACTGGGAAGTGGCCGATGCTGATCGGGAGGCGCTTGCACCCCTCGAGTCGGCCCCTTTATACGTACGGCCTGATCAATGCAATCCATGAACCGGTTTCGTCCTCGGGATTCGGCCGTCGATACTGTCGCCGGCCCCGAGGGTGGCGCTCGAGGGGCACTTAGAGTGGGATCGCTACTGATCGCCGTGGGTATCCTGGTCACGGTCGCGCTTGCGGCCGCCGTCGCCGGACCGCAACTGGTCACCTACGTCGACGAGCTCGACGGCCAGGACCACGAAGTCGATCCCCCCGAACCCGACGAGTGGCAGCCTCCGGAGACAGACCCGGCCGATCCCGGTGAGAGCACCTACGAGACCGACGAGGAGACGGTCAGTTCGACCGAGGTCGAAGAGCACGTCCATCGGCTGGTGAACGAGGAGCGGGTCGAACACGGTCTCGATCCGATCGACTTCGATGGCACGGTCGCCTCCGTCTCTCGGGCCCACAGTCTGGACATGAACGAACGTGACTACTTCGCACACATCAACCCGGACGAGGAGTCACCACACGAACGGTTCCAGCAGGTTGCCGATTACTGTCAGGCCTATGGTGAGAACATCGCCCGCACGGCTGTCGGTGAACCGGTCGAACGGGCTCACGACGGCGAGCGAGTCGAGTATCACACCGCTGAGGAACTGGCCCAGGGGCTGGTCGAGCAGTGGATGAACTCCGAGGAGCATCGGGCGACAATCCTCGAGGAGGACACGGGCGAGTGGGAGCGTGGCGGGGTTGGCGTCTATCTCACCGACGACGGGACGGTGTTTGCGACGCATAACTTCTGTACGGTATGGTGACCTGGGCGTGGTTCGACGTGACGTTGCTGCAGGGTACGCTTGATACGGATCATTGTAGTGTTTACCGGCAATCGCCGCTTCGGTGCTGGCGATCGCCGGCAAAGAACCACAATGGACCGTATGAACGGGTGACATACTCTTGCGTGCCGATGAGCATGGGATGGATATGAATGTGGGCCAGAACCGTGACGTCAAGACCGTCCTGAAGGACGTCCTCAGCACCGCCTCCGATCGGGAAATTACGTTTCTCGCCGCGGGGTTTGCGTACTTTGCGTTCGTGTCGCTGTTCCCGATGGTACTGTTGGCACTGGTCGCCGGATCGTTCATCGGCGGCGAGCGCGTCGCGGAACGGCTCGTCGTGATCGCTGGTGATTTCCTGCCCGATGCGGGCGAGGACCTGTTGCTCGAGGTGCTCACCACGGAGGCCGGGCGTGCTGAGGCCACGGTCCTCGCCCTGGGGGTCTCGACGTGGGGTGCCCTGAAGGTGTTTCGCGGGCTCAGCCTAGCGTTCGATCAGGTGTACGATACCGTTCCCGACGACTCACTTGTCGAGCAACTCCGCGATGCACTCACCGTGTTTCTCTCGGTGATCCTCGCGTTGCTGTTGATGATCGTCCTCGGTGGAGTCATCGGTATGGCGGCTGGAGAGATACCGATGGGGTGGCTCCTGGGCTGGCTGGCGTTGCTGGGCGGGCTCGTCCTCGTCTTTCTCCCCATGTATTACGTGTTGCCACCAATTGCCATCTCGCTTCGGGAGGCCACACCGGGTGCCGTCTTCGCCGCGTTCGGCTGGGTGCTTCTCCAGCTCGGGTTTCAGGTGTACGTCGCCAACGCCGGCCAGTACGAGGCGTATGGTGCGATCGGGGCCATCTTGCTGTTCGTCACCTGGCTCTACTTCGCCGGAATTCTCATCCTCCTTGGCACGGTGATCAACGTCGTGCTGGGGCGTCACGACCACACGAAAGAGGCGGCTTCGGATGCGGAGTGAGCGAGGGGTGTCTTGACCTCCTCCCACGGCTGAAGCCGTGGGCTTCCGCTAGCACTCGGTCATTGGCGCCGGTCGCCCCACCGCGCCCCCGGCCGTGCCTGGTGTCACGTCTCGGATGCCCGTCCTCGAGCGAGGGGGCTGAACCGTCGTGGTGAGACGGCCTGCTGTCGTCGCGTTCCGGTGATTACCGACCGGGTGTGGTGAACACCGGCAAACATATCAGCGATCCCGGGAGTCGATGGCCGTTCACGACCCCTCCAGCACCCGCAGCCGATAGCCTTCGAGGGTAGTGGCATCGGTCACACGGTCGGCCGCTATTGCAGCGTCGAGCAGTTCCGCGACGAACTCCTTGGGGACCTCGAGACCGATGAAGTCAGTCCCGTCACGGCCGGTGGTCAACCGAGCCATCGTTCGAGTGGTGCCGTCGTCGTTGTAGATGCTCCCAACGCGTTCGTCGTCTCGAATGAAGCGAAGAGTCACGTCGGTGGGTTCGATGCTGTCGAAATTCACCTCGAACACGCGATCGGTATCCTCGAAGCGTGCGAGCATCCGCCCGTTGTGTTCGACGATAGTCGTCTCCATGGACTCACTACGGGTTCGACGCTTATAGACACGAGACCCGCTGTCACTCGTGGCCGTCGGTGATCCGTGTCTCTGTGTGAGGGGTTCCCCACGTTGATTTGATCTTCGTTCCACTGTACGAACCGATCCATCGCCGAGAGCAGGATTCAATCGGTGAGTGGGCAGGAGTCCACTGATCGGGTGTATCGGAGGCTGTGCCGTCAGGGGCCGACGGATCAACCGCAGCGATAGCCTCACACCCGGTTCGATGGCGGTTTTTTCCACCACCTCGACAGAGAACGCTTATGCCGACGCGACACACAAGACCCACCCATGACCGACGGCAACCCGGAGGGGGGCGAACCGGACGAAGCGGACGGACCGGGCGGCGGCCCAACACGCGTCGTCTCGAGCCGGAGCGTCGACGATATCCTCGAGTCACTCGAGAAGACCGACGATTCGAGCGATCTCGAGGCCGAGGCCGACTCAGGGGCGGACGCCGTCGACGCCGCCGCGACTGCTAGGGCGGGAGACAGAACGGACGGTCAACTCGAAGCTGACTCGACGGCCGCAGTCGACTCAGGAACGGTGCCACAGGAGGACGACGATGTCTCCACGGACGATCGGGATGACGGACCAGCGGCTGGATCCACAGCCACTGATTCGTCGCCGCAGGCGGACGACACTCCATCGAGCGATCCAGTTGCGAGGGCCGAAACGCCGACTGGTGATGGGGAGTACAATTCCGAGCCCCGGGGGTCGGAGGCCGCCGCGGCAGATGAGACCGGTCCTGACGACGAGGCGATCGCCGACCACGCCGACCTGGCTCTCGAGGAGCGTGTCCAGGCGGGAACGGTCACCGGCGCGGACGTGCGCGCTGCCGAGGCAGGGGTCGGCCGAGCGTCGACGCCTGAGGTGGACGAGCTCGACCTCTCCCTCGACGACCTCGAGAACGATGTGAGCCCATTGGATGGCGCGCCATCGGACGACGACGGTCTGCTGGCCGGTGCGGGCGTCGGCTCCCAGGGATCGACCGGTTCAGGGGCTGAAAATGGGGGTGGGCCAACGGGGACGTTCGATGGGGGATCAACCGGTGATCAACCGGATGGTGCACCGTCAGCAACGGATGCCGATAGCTCGGAGGCGGACGACGAGGGTTCGGCAGGATTCCTCGCGCGGCTCAAACGGCTGATCTCCGAATGACCGGTCTGTTCTCCGAGTGACTGACCGTCGAATCCGGTCGTCGATTCCGCCTGAGCCAGGTTTTTGTCGACTGCGTCCTTTGTACGTCCATGGTAGACAGCGTCACTGTTCGGTACACGTGCCCCCACTGCGACGCGGTCGTCAGCCTCGAGCGCGCCCTGGACATGGCCGACCGATCGGTGACGACTATCCGACAGCCGGGCTGGACGTACGAGACACCGTCAGCGGACTTGGAGACGCGGGAGGCCGCCGATGGCATCGCCTTCATCTGTGGTGAACAGCCGGTGACCGACCGAAACGGCGACCCGCTCGAGGGCTGCGGTCGGCCGTTTTACCTGAACTTCGTTCGTTTCGAACAGGGGGTCGAACTCGAGCCCGACCCGCCGACCTACGACGGGCCACGGTTCGACTTTCGCTCATAGGCCCTGAGAAAGCGTGATCGGGCGCGCCGATCGAAATCCAGACACCGACCTGGAATCGGGAGCACAACGCTTTTCGAGCGGCAGCGAGCATCCTCACCTATGGACGAAGACACTGTTCTGGAGCGTCTCGCGACGGTCGAGGACCCCGAACTCGGCGACGACATCGTCTCGCTCGGACTGGTCAACGACGTCACGGTCGTCGACGAGGACGCGCTCGAAATCGACCTGGCGCTGGGGGCCCCTTACTCGCCAACGGAGACCGCCATGGCGAGTGAGGTTCGGGACGTCCTCGCCGCCGAGGGAATCGAGGCTGATCTCTCGGCGAGCATTGCCGGCCGTGACGATTCGGGCCCCGACGGGGTGCTCCCGAACGTAAAGAACGTCATCGCCATCGCCTCGGGGAAGGGTGGCGTCGGTAAATCGACTGTCGCGGTCAACGTCGCGGCAGGGCTCTCGAGGATGGGTGCACAGGTCGGGTTGCTCGACGCCGACGTCTACGGCCCAAACGTTCCCCGGATGTTCGACGCGGATGAACCTCCGGTGGCGACCGCCGACGAGACGATGATCCCACCGGAAAAACACGGCGTCAAGCTCATGAGCATGGCGTTTTTGCTGGGCGAGGACGACCCCGTCATCTGGCGCGGCCCGATGGTCCACAAGGTCATCACCCAGCTCACCGAGGACGTCGAGTGGGGCCACCTCGATTATCTCGTCGTCGACCTTCCGCCGGGAACCGGCGACACGCAACTGACGATGCTGCAGACGATGCCCGTCACCGGCGCCGTGATCGTTACGACGCCCCAGACGGTGGCCCTCGACGACGCCCGAAAGGGCCTCCAGATGTTCGCCCGTCACGATACCGTCGTTTTGGGAATCGCCGAGAACATGGCGACGTTCATCTGCCCGGACTGTGGTGGTGACCACGACATCTTCGGCGCTGGCGGGGGTACCGAGTTCGCGGACACCCACGAACTGCCCTTCCTCGGCTCGATTCCCCTCGATCCTAGCGTCCGCGCGAACGGCGACGAGGGTCAACCGACCGTTCTCGAGGAGGACAGCGAGGCTGGCGAGGCGTTCCGCGAGTTGACCGCGTCCATCGCGAAAAATACCGGGATCGTCCACCGACGCTCGGTGTCCCAGGCGGCAGACGCGCGGACTCCGCCAGCAGATTCGAGGTGATTCCGGTGGCGAACACGGACCAGGAGGCCGAGGGGAGTGCCGATCGATTCGAGCCCGACCCCGAGCGGGTTGCCATGCTCCGAGCGATTGCCGACGACGTCCGGGGTGAGACAAGCGAGAGCAAGCAACTCGCCAACATCCTGTATCGCACCAGCGACCTCTACGACGACCGGGAGGACACCTCGCCCGAGGAGATCGTCCGCAACGTTAAGTTTATCCTCGAGGTCGTCGAGCGCGGTGGTCTCGGCCGATAACGGCCGACCAATCGCCGGTTCCCACACAGCTATCACCAAGCTGTGGACACATTCGCTGTGACCCGGTTTGCCAGCTTCCGGGGGTTCGATCGCGGAGTCTGGATCGTCGCCGTCGCCCGGTTCGTCAACGTCCTCGGCTCTGGGCTCGTCTACCCGTTTGCGACGCTGTATTTCCACCTCGAGGTGGGAATCCCGTTCACCCTCGTCGGAACGGGACTGTTCGGCAACAGCGTCGGGCTCGCGGTCGGCACCCTCGTCGGCGGCCTGCTGGCCGATCGGTACGGGCGACGGCCAGTCATGATCGCCAGCATGGCACTTGGGGCACCGGCACTCGCCACCTACGCCCTGGTGACGACCGCTCTGGAATTCATCATCGTCGCCACCCTGGCCGGTCTGGTGATGGGGCTCTTTACCCCGGCGAGCCAGGCAATGATCGCCGATCTGACGACCAACGATGCCCGCGAGCGGGCCTATGCCCTGCTCAAGGTTGCAAGCAACGCCGGATTCGGGATCGGCTTCGTACTCGGTGGCGTGATCTACGGCGTCACCCAGACTGGGGTCTTCGTCGCCAACGGAGCCACGAGCGCGGTCGTCGCCGTCGTTCTGTTCGTCGCCCTCGCTCCGTCGCCAGCACGGAACCGTCTCGACGGGGCCGATACCGACGCGGGCAACGCACACGGGACCGAACGCGGATCGATTCGCGAAACCCTCGAGACGTGGGCCAGCGCTGTGACGCACCCGACGATCCTCGTGTTGGCCGTGTTGAACATCGGGTTCGCGATAATGTACGCCCAAATGAACTCGACGGTTCCAGTGCACGCGGAGACGACCTTCGACCTCACGAGCGAGCAACTGGGCACCCTCTTCGTGTTGAACCCGCTGGTCATCGTCCTGTTTCAGCTCCCCATCGTTGCCCGTCTCGCCCGCTGGCGACGGACCCGTGGACTCCTCCTCTCGGCGGCGTTCTGGGCGACGAGTTTCGTCGCGATCCTCGCCTCGTACGGTGCGCCCTGGGCCGTCGGCGTCGGTCTCGTGGGTGCGTTCCTCGTGCTTCGGACGCTGGGGGAGATCCTCCACGCGCCACTCATCACGGCAGTGGCGAGTGACGTCGGTCCGGCCACGTCGCGTGGGTCCCAACTGTCGATTCTCGAGGTGGCAAAGCGGCTTGGCTTCGGTATTGGACCCGTCCTCGGTGGTCTCTTCTTCGACTACGGCATCGACCATCTGCTGTGGCCGCTACTGATTGTGGGCTGTGTCAGCATTGCGCTCGGGGTCCTCGCGCTCGAGCGACGGATGACGCCATCGCAGACCACGGCGACTGCGTGAGAGAGGTCGCATCCTCCACGCCCCGTCGACGACCGCCCCGTGTTGGGGCCCGTGACTCCAGCACTCCCCAGCAGGCGGAGACACGCTGAAACGCCTACAGAACGGGATCTGCAGCCCGTCGCTCGAGACGGACCCTTTTTGATGTCGCCGCCCCGAGGGATGGCTGTGGACGCGAATCAGCAATCGACGGCGAACCCGTTCGGCATGGACGAAGGGTGCACGAACTGCCCCGGCCTGTGTGAGCCCCGGACACAGGTGGTCCACGGCTACGGCGACGTCGGCGCGGACTTCCTGTTCGTGGGCGAGCGCCCCAGTGCTCGAGCGGATGCCGTCGGGATACCATTCCTTCGATCGACGGACGTGAACCAGGACGAGGGGTTCGCTGCGGAGGGCCTCTTTCGGCTCCTGCAGCGACTCGGCCTGTGTGCGAGCACGAGCGATCCCGCCGAACCGACGGTCACCAACGTCTACCTCACGAACCTGACCCGCTGTCGGGATCCCGAACGGCCGCCGACCGACGAGGAGATCGACACCTGCGAACCGTACCTCAACGCCGAAATCCGGATGATCAACCCCGAGATCATCGTGCCCGTGGGCGAACGCGCCCTCAAGGCGATCGCTCTCGAGTATACCACCACGCCGGCGGGCGACCTGGACCTCGAGCGGGATCACGCGACGACGATCAGGGGCCGTGGGTTCGAACTCGTACCGATGATCGAACCCACGGCACAGACCGACGACCAGCGACAGGCGTGGCTCGAGCACTTCGTCGAGTTGATGGCCTCGGACTATCGCCAGACGAAGGGGCGACAGGAGCGGTAGTGGCCAACCCAGTTGGTGACGCCACGCTCTCTAACCCACTCGGGGGTATCGACGTGCGCCGTCGCTCGAGACTGACAGCGGAGTCCGTCACTCGAGGCTGAGTCCCGCGTGCCAGCGGTCGACGCCGGCGTCTCGCTTGACCGCGTCCATCTTCGCGAGGAGGTGTGTAGCCAGCGTGGCGGTTTCGGCGGCCCGTGACTCGCCCTCGGTGCGGAACTCGCCGGTTACGCGGTTGGCGTACACCGAGCAGACGGCTCCGGCACGGAGACCGTAGACGTTCGCGATGGTGAGCAAGGCGCTGGCCTCCATCTCGATATTCGCCACGTTCGCTGCCTGAAGTTCATCGACCAGACTGTCGGATCCAGCGGCCTCGAACCCCTCGAAACCGGGGCGTCCCTGACCGCTGTAGAACGAGTCGGCGCTCATCGTAATGCCAGTGTGATACTCGTATCCCAGCCGTTCGGCGGCGGCCACGAGGGCGCTGACGACCTCGTAGTCGGCCGTCGCCGGGTAATCCTCGCGGACGTACTCCGCGCTCGTGCCCTCCTGGCGGACCCCGCCGGTGGTGATGACGAGGTCGCCAACGGCCATCTCCGCCTGGATAGCGCCACAGGAGCCGACGCGGATAAACGTATCACTGCCGACACGGGCGAGTTCCTCGACGGCAATCGCCGCCGAGGGACCGCCGATGCCCGTCGAGGTGACAGAAATCGGCGTCCCCTCGTACGTTCCAGTCGCGGTTCGGTACTCCCGGTGATGGGCGCGCTCCTCGTACTCGTCCCAGTGGGCGACGATCTTCTCGATCCGCTCGGGATTGCCGGGGAGAAGGACCGTGTCGGCCACGTCCTCGGGCCCAACCTCGAGGTGATACTGCACGTCGGCGTTCGGGTCTTCGCTGTCGCCGGTCATGGGGGCCTGAACGTTTGTCACGCCACCGTATAAATACTGGACGGTCGCCACCGCGTCGGGCCGATGGCCGCTCTCGAGGCGAATCGCGTGACACGGAACGCGGAACCGGAGAGCGGGGCGCTTTTGCCCCCGCCGCGAGACGTGTCGGTATGGACGTACACATCGTTGCCGAAGATCCCGTTCGAGCGGCCGTCATCGCCGCTTTCGAGGACGTCGAATCGGTCGAGGCGGTCGATGCCACGCCGTCGGACCTCGAGGATGCCAGATTCGCTGTTGTCAGTGACGTCGTGGGAGCGGAGACGTTCCATAGAGCGGACGACGCCTGCCGTGTGGGGGGAACGCCCTGGATCGCCGTCGAGGTCGGTGGTGTCGGTGGGCAGCCACTCGCCGCCGTGGACGCCGCAGTAGCGGGCTTTTCCGCGAATACGGGCTGGTTCGACGGCCTCGAGGCCCGCGTTGACTCCCACCTCGACCAGGCCGAGGTCGCTGCCGAACCGAAGGCCCAGCGCCCGGTCGCTCGACTTGCGGGCGCAATCGCGGGGCGTGAGTGCATCAGACTCTTCAGCGGCGAGGAGCCGACACTGATGGGGCAGGTCAGGGAGTTGCCACACGCCAGGCGACAACTCCTCCCGACCCCAGGCGGGGCTGGGAGCCAGCCCATCGATCGTGACCTCGATCTCGCGGACGACGAACGCCTGGACCTCGAGGCGGCCGTCGACCGGGTCGAACTCGCGATCGACGACCGCATGGGCGTCGTCGAGTCGATCGGCGAGGTCGAATCCTTTCCCGCCCCCTACTACCTTGCCACCGTCGCGGACACGACTGTCTACAGCGATGCCAGCGCGGCCAAGCAGGCTGCCGGCGTCGCCGCCGACTGGAACGAGGCCCTGATGAAGGCCACTGGCGAGGCCCTCGAGCGATACTGTGCCGGGGTCTACGACGACACCTCGTTCCTCACGGCGAGTCTCGAGGACGGCGACTTGGCTGTCGAGCAGACGGTCACCCCCGAAGACGTCGTGCGTCCAGACGATGCACCCGCGTTCGATCCTGAGGCCGAGGCGCGCTGGGTCGAGGGCCGGAATCTCGTCACTGGAGAGCGCACATACATCCACGCCGACATCGTGCAGTTCCCCCAGCCGTCAAAAACGTACGACGACGGTCCGGCTCCGGTGCCGGCGATCACGACCGGCCTCGGCCTGGGCTCGTCGACGGTCGACGCCCTGAGCAGCGGGCTCACGGAGGTCATCGAACGGGACGCGACCATGTGTTCGTGGTACTCGACGTTCGAACCGCTCGAGGTGACCGTGTCGTCCGAGCGTTTCGACACGCTCAGACGACGCGCCCGTAGCGAGGGGCTGGAGACCACCGCACTGCTGTTGACCCAGGACGTGGATGTTCCAGTGGTGGGCGTCGCCGTCCATCGCAACCTGTCGGACCCGACACCGGACGCCGAGCCGTGGCCACACTTCGCGATGGGGTCGGCTGCTGGCCTCGACGCGGGGGCGGCCGCCGTCGGGGCGCTCGAGGAGGCGCTGCAAAACTGGATGGAACTCGAGAGCCTGGGGCCGGATGACGCCGACCAGGCCGGTGGGGCTATCGGCGAGTATGGGGCGTTCCCCGAGGCTGCCCGCGAGTTCGTCGACGCTGACCGGACGGTCGCAGCAGCCAGCGTCGGGCCCGAGTCGGTGCCGACGGGAGCG
This sequence comes from Natrialbaceae archaeon Tc-Br11_E2g14, assembly GCA_001564275.1. GTDB lineage: Archaea > Halobacteriota > Halobacteria > Halobacteriales > Natrialbaceae > Natronosalvus. The sequence goes on from LKND01000030.1 coordinate 32,742, forward strand.
GATCGACTCGCGGCCCTGCTCGAGCGGGTCACCGATGCGGGGCTGACGCCCTCCGCGGCCCGGTTGACGACTCGAGACGTCGAGCGCCTCGGGTTCGAGGCAGTCAGAGTTGTCGTGCCCGGCGCCCAGCCGCTTTTCACTGGTGAGCCCTACTTCGGCGAGCGTGCCGAAACCGCACCGGTGGACCTGGGATTCGAACCGCGCCTCGACAGGGCGTTCCACCCGTATCCCTGATCGCTGACTCGAATCGAGACGATCTTCTGATAATCAGTCAGGTATCGTCCGTAGGGCTGCTCTCGTTCTCCTCGGCATCTTCGGTCGTCACGTTCGCCTCTTCCTCGAGTTCTTCGCGTTCCGTTTCCGCCTCGCGTTCGCTCTCGATGATCTGGAGGTCGATCTCGGCGTCGTGGAGGTGAATCAACACCAGCTGGGTGTCCTCGGTGATCACGCCCGTTTCCACTAGATCCTCAGTTGCCCCGCCACTCCCGCGGTCGACACCGTAACGGGTGACGCTGAACTGCTGTTCGTTGCGGGCGATGTTCTGAGGAATCGCCCGTTCGTCGGGGATGAGGTTGATGTTGACGTCGTAGGTCTCCCGGCCGGTACCGGCTTCGCGGGCCTCGATCGTCACGTCGAACGGGTAGCCACCGGCGTTGAATACCTCTACCGGGGCGTTGGTTCTCACCTCGCCCAGGAAGTGCTCGCGAACGCCATCGAGACAGCCGGCCGTTGCGGTGATCCCGACGGCACCCACCGTCTGGAGAAGCCGTCGCCGTTTCACGCGAGGGGCTAGGGAACGCGTCGCCCTAAGCCTGCTGTTTCGAAAACTCGGGCCGGCGACCGTGTCAACACCGATCCGATGTCCCGAGGCATGGCGCGTCGACGCTGGCGCTATCCCACGCCGCGCTAGCCGCCGCTTGTGCCGAAACTACACTATTCGTAGTCTGAGCTTAAATAAAACTACAGTCTTTGAAGTGACAGACGGTACAAAACGACACAAATCGAAGTGATGGTCTGAGCGCGGTCACCCTCGTGGAACGCCGACACCCGTCGACGGTGGACCCACGCCCACGACCGCAGAGTGGCAGGCGGCCAATACCAGCCGGCGCTCGAGTCACACCA
>LKND01000100.1 GCA_001564275.1 Natrialbaceae archaeon Tc-Br11_E2g14
GGCCAGACCCGGATGTTCGCCGCCGGCGTCACCTTCAACTTCGTCGTGACGATCATCGCCTTCGCGCTGCTCTTTGGCCCCGTGGCGGGCGCGATCACGGTCGCCCCCGGAGCCGCTATCGGCGGCGTCGTTCCGGGCTCCCCAGCCGCGGACGCCGGCATCGAACCCAACGACCGCATCACGGCCGTCGACGGCGTCGAACTCGAGGGGAACGACGACCTCGGGGAGCGCCTCGAGGCCGCCGAGGGCGATAGCGTGACCGTCGAGATCGACGGCGAGCGGGCGGTGGAGGTGGGCCTCGCGTTGCCGGTGACGGGCACGATCGAGGATCCACCGATCGACCTCGAGCGCGGCGATCTGATCAGATCGGTCAACGGCGAGTCCGTCGCCACCGAACGCGAGTTCCTCGCGGCCGTCGGCGACGACGAGACGGTGACACTGACGATCGAACGCGACGGCGAAACCGAGACGATCGAGGACGCCCCGATCGGCAGCGTCGTCCAGATCGTCGACGACGGGCCACTCGCCGAGGCGGGTGCCCCAGCCGGCGAGCAGTTCGTCATCACCGAATTCGACGGCGAGCGAACGGCCTCCTACGACGCCCTCGAAGAGCGACTTGGCGACACGGATCCCGGTGACGAGGTGACCGTCGCCGGCTACCTCGACGGCGAACGCGTGAGCTACGAGGTGACCCTCGGCGAGCGCAGCCAGTTGACCGGCGGCGGCACCGTCGGCTTCCAGGGGATCGACGGCATCTCCGGCATCGTGGTCAACGACGCCGGCCTCGAGCTGTACCCGGCCGACGAGTATCTCGCGGTGCTGGGCGGTGACGCCGATGGGAGTTACGGCAACGTCACGGAGACGTTCCTCGGGAAGATGGTCTTCGTGCTCTTCTTGCCGATCATCTCGGTGATCGAGTTGCTCCCGTACAATTTCGCGGGCTTCACCGGCGGCATCGAGAACTTCTATACGACCCAGGGGTCGCTGTCGATGCTGGGTGACTGGACGATCTTCGCCGTCGCCAACCTGCTGTTTTGGACCGGCTGGATCAACGTCCAGCTCGGGTTTTTCAACTGCATCCCCGCGTTCCCCCTGGACGGGGGGCACATCCTCCGGACCAGTACCGAGGCCGTCCTCTCGCGGTTGCCCTTCGAGGCCACCCGTGGGATGGTCCGGGTGGTGACGACGGCTGTCGGGGTGACGATGCTCGTGAGCTTCCTGTTCATGCTGTTCGGGCCGCGGTTGCTCGCCGGCTAAGCGCCAATCGATCGATACAATCAATTGATCGGGCCGCGGGAGTTGGGGTATGCCGATCGAAGATCGGGACGACGCCTACCTCGTTACACACGCGCTGGCCAAAGACACCCTCTCGAGACTGCGAGACGTCGAAACCGAGCAGGTGAGCTTCCGCAAGGGACTGGTGAAACTGGGGCGCATCTGTGGCTACGAGATCATCGACGGGCGCATGGAGACGGAGTACGTCCAACTCGAGACGCCCCTCGAGGCGACCATGGGCGAGCGGGTTCGCGGCCTCGACGACGTCGTCATCATCAACGTGTTGCGGGCGGCAACGCCGTTCGTGGAGGGATTGTTGAAGGCGTTCCCGCGAGCCCGACAGGGCGTCATCAGTGCCAGTCGAGACGAGGAGGCCGGCCGCACCGACGACGGGACGTTCCCGATCACCGTCGATTACGTCAAGCTGCCGGAGATCACCGAAGAGGACACCGTGATCGTCGCCGACCCGATGCTCGCGACTGGCAGCACGATGAACGCGGTCCTCGAGCACGTCGTCGAGAACTCGGCGGAGCCGGAGAACCTGATCGTCCTCTCGGCCGTTTCGGCGCCGGAGGGGTTACTCCGGGTCTCCGAGGCGTTCCCGCAGGCAGACCTGCTGACGGTGGCCATCGACGACCACCTCGACGACAACGGATTCATCGTGCCGGGACTCGGCGACGCCGGAGATCGGGCGTTCCGAACGACGTAGGCAGTCGACCACCAGCTACCCGTCGGTGATCGCTCGGGCGTATAGTCACAACGGAACCAATCAGCCGATGGTGTCCCCGAAAAAGGAGGCGACGTCGCCAGCCACGTCACCGTATTGGCCGACGAAGTGGTGATCGGCCGGCCACTCGAGGAGCCGATGGCCCTCCTTGCGGGCGCACTCGGCTACCGGTTCCCAGTCGACGGTCCGATCTCGGAACCCGTAGGCGACGAGCGTCGGGGCCTCGAGGCGCTCGAGGCCCCCGAGCACGTCGAGGTCGGGCCCGAGTGTGGAGGGCGGCGCGAGGGCGGCGACGGCGTCAGCGCCATGCTCGGCACTGGCGAGGACGGCGAGAGCGGCCCCGAAGCTGTAGCCAAAACAGCCCAGGCGATCGTAGCGCTGGCTCGCCCACGAGAGGGCAGCCCCGACGTCGCGACGCTCGCCGTGGCCCTCGTCCCAGGGGCCGTAGTCGATTCGCAGACAGGCAATGTCGTGGTCTCGAAGCGCCTCGGAGACGGCGACCAGTCGACGGTCGTGTCGATCGCCGCCGTGTTCCGGATGCGGTGGGCAGGCGACGACGATCGCGTCCACCCCGTCGGATGCGGTCCTCGAGTCGGAATCGGTAGCAAGTTCGTCGGCGTCGGACGGCCCGGTATCCGACTGGGTGGGCGACTCGAGGGATCCCCGCACGTCCCGTGGACCAGGGATCGCAACCTGTTGGGTGTGCCCGTTCGACTCGAACATACTCGTTCGTTCGACAGTCGCAACTATCAATGTGATTCCCTCGCGGCCCCAGAGCCTGTTGTCGAGGTGAAGTTTTTAAGAGCCGGGAGCGACACGTTGTGTATATGGGTATCCTCTCTCGGACCTCGTACGTCATCCGGTCGAAGATCAACGCGTTACTCGACCGCACGGAGGATCCGACGCAGACGCTCGATTACTCCTACGAGCAGATGCGCGATCAACTCCAGCAGGTCAAACGCGGGATTGCGGACCTGACGACGCAAAAGAAGCGCCTCGAGATGCAAAAGCGTCGCCTCGAGGACAACGTCGAGAAGCACAACGAGCAGGCCCGAACGGCCGTCCAGCAGGGTCGAGAGGACCTGGCTCGACAGGCCCTCGAGAAAAAGAAGGCGAAGATGAACCAGATCGAGGAACTCGAGCGCCAGATTTCGGACCTCCAGGGCCAGCAGGACCAGTTGATCGACCAGAAGGACGAACTCCAGGGCCGCATCGAGGAGTTCCGCACGAAAAAGGAGACGATGAAGGCCCGGTACGAGGCCGCCGAGGCGAGTTCGACGGTTTCGGAGGCGATGACGGCCACGGGCGAGGAGTTCGAGGACGTGGGCCGGGCGATCGAGCGCGCCGAAGAGCGCACCCAGGACATGGAGGCTCGGGCGGCTGCTCTCGACGAGTTGCACGAATCGGGGGCGTTCGACGACGTCCTCTCGGACAAAGACCAGATCGACCGCGAACTCGAGGACCTCTCGACGAGCAGCGGGGTCGACGCGGAACTCGAGACGCTCAAGGCCGAGATGGGGACCGAGGAGGCGAGTGCGGACGAAACCGGCGAGGCGGACGTCGATAGCGAGGCGGACGTCGACATCGAGGACCTCGAAGCGGACGTCAACGATGCCGACGTCGAATCCGAGTTGGCCGAGTTGAAAGAGGACGAGAACTGATCGATCGGTCCCGCGAACCGGGCTTGGTTCGAGTCAGTGGGGGTGTGCTGGCACTCAGTCCCAGACGAACGAGATGTAGAGAATTCCGGCGAGACACAGCAAGACGATGACGACGAGGGCAATCGTCATGAGCAGTTGTGGCTCGTTCATCGGTTTTCGATAGCTGCTCTGGAGAAATAGCGCTACCGGTCGGTTTCCGTCGTGGACCGTTCGCCCGTCGATCTCGCTCGAACTCGAGGCGGTGACGAGTATCGAGTCGTGGGTCCGTTCCGGGCGGATTCACGAACTGCCGGGCGTTCCCAACATCAGTTCGATGTGGCTCCAGTGCCGGACCCCTCGAGGGCCTCGAGGTCGATACGACCGCCGGGCATCGGGACGCCGTCGTAGGGATCCTCGGCGAGCAGGAGCGAGCCGTCGAGGTCGGCGTAGTCGAGCAGCGGCGCGAGGTGGCAGGCCGCAGCGATGGAGGCGTTCGACTCGGACATACAACCACACATGACCTGCAGGCCGTGGGCCCGGGCGGTGTGGACGATCCGGATGGCCTCGCGGAGGCCGCCACACTTCATGAGTTTCAGGTTCGCGATGTCACAGCGGTTCGCGATCTCGGGGACGTCGGCTGCCGTGAGACAGGATTCGTCGGCGGCGATCGGCAGGGCTGCACGTTCGTAGACGTAGCGCAACCCTTCGGGGTCCTCGGCAGCGACGGGTTGCTCGACGAATTCGAGGTCGTAGGGAACCAGCCCCTCGATTTTCCGAACGGCCTCGCGGGGTGTCCAGGCCTCGTTGGCGTCGACGTACAGGCGGGCATCGGGAGCGACGTCACGGATCGTGCGGACGATCTCGAGATCCCGGTCGGTGCCGAGTTTGACCTTGAGCGTGGTGTAGCCGCGGTCGACGGCGAGCTGGGTCTTCTCGCGCATCGTCTCGGTGTCGTCGATGCCGATCGTGTAGGAGCTCTCGACGGTGACGGTGGGATCGAGCCCCCAGTACCGGTACAGCGGCACCTCGAGTTGCTTCGTCACGAGGTCGTGAACGGCGATACTCACCGCACAGCGGGCGGCGGGGTTTCGCTCGATCGTCTCGCGCATCCGGCGCTCGATCCGGCCCAACTGGTGGGGATCGCCGACCTCCTCGACGACCTCGAGGAGTGAGGGGAGCACGGCCGCGACCGTGTCCGCGGTCTCACCGTAGTGAGCAGACGGCCCGGCGCCACCGATGCCGACCCGGCCAGCGTCGTCTTCCACCGTCACCACGACCGTCTCCGCCTCGGTCTGTGTCCCCCGAGCGATGGTGAACGGGAACTCGAGGGGCATCGTCACCCGTTCGAAGTTCGTCTCGAGGCTCATAGCAGCACCTCGAGCAGGTCGTCGGTGCCGTGTCTGATGACGTCCGTCGCTGGCGCGCCGAGGTCGGCCTCGAAGGCCTCGAGTGCGCTCTGAGCCTCGTCGTTCGGAAGCCCGTGGGTGTTGAGCGCGCCACAGACGATCTCGGTCTCGGCGACGGGGGCTGCGAGTCCCTCGTAGAGGTCGACGTAGGTCTCGATCGACGGCTGGGCGACGGACTCGTAGCCGTGGATGACGTCCCGGTCGGCGCTGTCACAGAGAACCAGTTTGTCGGGCATCGATCCGTGGAGGATGCCACAGGTCACGGCGGAGTAGGCGGGGTGGACGATACTGCCCTGCCCCTCGACGAAGAGGTAGTCGTGGTCGTCGGCCGTTTCGACGAGCATCTCCTCGACGGCTCCGGCGGTGAAATCGCTGACGACGCGGTCGATGGGGTTGCCCCACCCCTCGATCATGATGCCGGTCTGGCCCGTGGGAACGACGATGGCGTCGTGGCCGGCGGCCTGGGCGTCGCGAGCCAGTTCCATCGTCGTCGTCATCTTGCCGACCGAGCAGTCGGTGCCGACGGTCAGGATGATCTCGGCGTCGAGCTCGCGGGCGACCCCCTCGGCCACTGTCAGGTCTCCGTGCGGTTTTCTGACGTCGTGGATGTCACACCCGTGTTCGGCCGCCAACGACGCAAACTCCTCGTCTTCGGCGAGAAAGTGGTGGAGGCCGGAGATCAGGTCACAGCCACGCTCGAGGGCCGTTCGAACGTCATCACGCCAGCTCTCCTCGAAGCCACCGCCGATGGGAGCGATGCCGATGAGCAGGGCATCGACGTCGTCGACGTCGGCCATGCTCGAGACGATCGGGGCGTCCTGAACGTCCGAGACGAAGTCGCGGACGCGACCCCCCTCCCGGTCGCGGTCGAGAACGGCCGCGACGTCGTAGTCGGCGTATCTGAGGATCCCGAGGGCGGTCTTCGCCCGGTCGGGGAACTGTTCGTGAGCGAGAATTGCAACGCGCATACGGTGTGCATCGCCAGGGGGGGACTTAACCGTACAGTCATCGGCGAGAGTGGAGGCCTTTTCGTGTCATACGGGTTACTGTCGTTGGCTCCCGGTGATTGCCCTCCCACGTCGACACGCTCCGGTAAAACGGATAACGAGCCCTTCAGCCAACGGTACGCTCCCCCGTTCGATCCGCTCGATCGGTTCTCGAGCGGTTCACAACCGGCCGACCCACCCCAAGCTGGCGACCGTCACGCTCAAAAGACGACGAGTTCGGTCGTGAAAAAGTCGCGAAACGCGTCCTCGAGGGCCGGTTTCGGCTTCCCCGTCGCATCGACGGCTGCCGTCGCGTCCGGTTCGACGCGTTCGGCCAGCTCCTCGACAACGTCTCGCTGCCCGACGAGGTAGCACGGTCCCGACTGTCGCTCCTCGAGTGCGCGTCGACTCCGATCGAGGTGGTCGGCGATCTGGCCCTCACGAATGCGCTCGAATCGGCCCTGGGAGAACCCCCCCTTCGAGTGACTGCCCTTGACCTCGCTCTCGAACCCGTGGGAGGATACCTGCTCTTCGCCGTCGTAGACTCCCATCGCGAAGAGATCGGCCCTGAGGAGTGCGAGCGTGAACTGTCCCTCGGGGAGCAGGGATGCCGTCGGCAGGTCGAACCGGTCGCCCCACTCGAGGTGGGGCGGTGTCGGGTTCGGGCCGGCGTCCTGAGCACCGTGTCCGTTCGCATCCGTCCCCGGTGGGATGGGGGGTGAAAGTGCCACCCCCACCACCAGTGCGTCATCGACACAGACCACCCACGGCTCGTCGTCCTCGAGCAAGGTCACTCGGCTGCCGAGAAGGTCCTCGAGCGTGGACGGTGGCACGTCCCCCGGCCCGAGAACGACCGTCAGCGCTCCCTCGGGACCCGTTTGGAACGACTCGAGACGATCGATGACCGTCCGCAACTCCCGGCCGCGCAGGCGATCGCGCCGCCGGGGTTCGAGGCCACCCTCGTCAGCCGACGCCGCGGCCTCGCGTTGTCGCTCGAGTTCCCCCTCGAGCTGGGCGATACGATCCTCGAGTCGGTTCTGTTCGCGTTCGGCCGCCTGACGGGCCGTCGCCGCGTCGGCGCGGCGCTCGGATTCGGCCTCGTAGCGCTTTCGGAGTCGGTCGGCTTCCGCCTCGAGTTCCTCGATCCGCTCTTTGAGCGTGGCCCGACCGAGTAACTCGTCGATCATGAGCGGATACGTGTAGCGATGGGACTTTTAACCCCCGGTTTCCTCGAATCCCCCGACACACTCGACCGGCGACACGAGACAGCTTCAGGTTTCAGATCCACCCACGCGACCGCTCACGCCACGAAATGGGTTTCCGTCCCCGAACTGGAGTAACTGCTCGGCTCGCTCACGCCGGGCGAGAAACACCGCTCGGAGGGCCGGCGGATTACGGATCCGCGTCCCCTCGAGCATCGCCTCGGGGACGGCCAGCGTGTTCGTCGGGATGGTATCGTCACCGAGCACGGGGAAGTGGCCGGACTCGAGTTTCATCACGAGCGGGGTGTCGAGGCGTTCGATCCCGTCGCCGGTCGCGTAGACGGCCTCGTTGATGCGCTCGTGTTGAGTCTGTTCCATGTGGGCGTGGTCAGCCGTCGTCGGCGTGACGTAGAGACGCCCGAGATAGTAGCTTCGAGAGAACCGCTCGAACATGCTATCTGTACCCATGACACACGGTGGCATAACCGTTGTGCGAATACCTTTATACGTGTCCGCTTTCATCGTCGTTTCCGATCGTACGGCGGTCGGCGGGGCACCACTGGCCCGACGAACAACGCGTGTCCAGCCCACGACAGCGACCGCACGCAGACTGCGAGCGGGCACCCTCGAGTCGACGGGCGATTTGAACGCTGAAAACGGTTCGAACGATCGCCAGTTTGGGCTGAACAGTGCGAACGACGGTTCGGCTTTTTATCGTCCGATCCCGGAGTCCTGATCGATGAAAGGGGGGGCCGTCGTCTTCGTCGTGTGTCTCGCGGTCGTGGGTCTGGCAATTGCGCCGGCAGCCGCTGGCCTGGGATCCAGCCAGTCAGCCGACGGCGAAGCGTCAGCCATGGGCGACGAACTCTCGACGTTCGTCCACACGAACACCGCCAACGCGGGGTTCAGCGTGGACGAGGGGATGTTCGAGGCGAAATACGAGGCAGCAGACGACGAGGAGCGCGCCGCCTTGCTTGCCGAGCGAGCCGACGGACACGAGTCAACCATCGCCGAACTCGAGGACGAGGCGGCCACCCTCGAAAACGGTGAGGATCTCGACCCTGCCGAATACAACGCCCGAATGACCCGCCTGGCGGTGTCGCTGAACGCGGTCGATACGTCGCTCAACCACACCGCGGACCGAGCAGCGGCCGTCGACGGCGTGGCTCCCGAGGCGATCCAGGAGCTGCGGGCGAACGCCTCGGCGCTCGCCGGCCCCGAGGTGGCCGAACACGCAGCAGGAATCCAGGGCGTCGAGCCACCCCGTGGACCGCCCGACGACGCTGGCCCGGGAGCCGGCAACGAGACGCCCGGGGTGGCCGACGACGCGGGGCCACCCGAGGAAGCAGGCAACGCGAGTGACGGCGGTGACGACGCGGGGCCACCCGAGGAAGCAGGCAACGCGAGTGACGGCGGTGACGACGCTGGACCACCCGACGATGACACCGGCGAGAACAACGAGACGGTCCCCGACGACCCGGCCGCAGCCGACCCCGAAACGACGACCGACGAGGAGGCCGACTCGAGTGGCGAACCCGACAGCGACGACACCGATGCAGAGGAGGCCCACGAGGATGGTGACGACGGTGAGGACGACGATGATTGATTTCCTCCACACCGCATAGTCCGACGAGTCCGCCAACCCGCTGTCTTTGCCCGTGCTGGATGGGGGTTCCGTGACACCGCCCTCGAGCCCCTCCAGAGAGCCCCTCACTTCAGCGGATGGGACGAGAGGCCTTCGTTGATCTTGGCGAGTCTCACCGTTCGACAGCCGTGGGTTGGAACACCCCCAGTACTGGCGGCCACTGTGACGATCGAGTGTGGGGGAGCAGTGAGCGATCGACCAGCCACTCACAACGGACGTTCTGGGGGAGACACGCTTTTCAAGCCCCATCTCCTACGGCGGGTAGATGGACTCAGCAGCGTTGCTGGATTTGCTCGGGAACGAAAACCGCCGGCGGATCCTGCGATTGCTGTCCAGGAAACCCTGTTATGTCACCGAAATCTCCGAATTTCTCGGGGTGAGTCCGAAAGCCGTCATCGGCCACCTCCGCAAACTCGAGGAGGCCGGCCTCGTCGAAAGCCACACCGACGAGCAACGTCGCAAGTACTTCCACATCGCCCGGAACGTCCGCCTCGAGGTCAACGTCTCCCCGTACGGCTTCGCGTCCAAGAGCGCGTATCCGGCGAACAATTCCGTCGACATCAGCTCCTGTCGGCACCTCTCACTCGAGGTAAGCTGTGGGGAGACCGGCGACCTCGACTCGCTACTAGAGGCCCTCGAGGATCTCGAACGGCTCGAAAACGAGCTCTCCCTCGCCCAGCGGTGGGTGCAGGGTCGGCTCTGTGAGACGTTGGATCACATCTCCGAATCCGTCGGCGTCGGCCGCGAGAGTCGCATCCACGCCGACATGCTGGCGAGCATTCGCGAGGAGCCAAAGGGGATCGGCGACCTCAGCCGGGACGTCGGCGCGCCCAGAGAGGTCGTCGCCGACCACCTCGAGGTGCTGGCCGACGAGGGCGTGGTTCGCCGGACCGAGCGCGGCTGGGAGCTGGGGACGAACGCCTGAGACGGGCTGGTATCCCGTGGTACCGGTGAGTGCCGACCCCTGTTGGGTACCCACACCCACCGAGAAGCGACGACAGGATCCCACACGAGACGGGTCGGCGTGTCTGCACGCTATGCCTCGAACTGAGCAGCGACCGCCGAGAACGAATCACAACGGGTCCTCCGACTGCCATCCTCCCGTTGGCCACCGACAGATCGCCGTCTCCCGGTGGGAGCCGCCGACCCACGGACGCGGCGGTCGCCCGCGAGGTGCTCGCGCCGTTCGGGCGAGAGCGCTCTTCAGTTTCACCAGTCGGGTGGTCGGCGACAGTTCCCGAACCTGGGCTGAGGGGGGCCTTTGGGCATTCCCTGAACGGTTCCCGGTCCTGGGGGGTTACTTTCACTTTCACCCCGAGGTGTTGGCGACGGTATTTTTGCGCCCATCACCCAGTAGAATGTGCGTCCGCACGGTGAGCACCGGCGGGCGCACCACCATGACCCGTGAGTGCTCCAACCCGGACCTCGAGCGGTATCGAACCTACCGACTGCTGGTGGTGATCGAACTGGTGGTGGGGATCGTCGCGCTCGTGGTGTCTATCGCCGCGACGCTCGGCTTCCTCTAGGGGGCATTGTTTTGCTCGATGTCGGCGGCCGGCATGGCGTGTTCGGAGCGCCGGCTCAACAGCGCAATGTAGCCACCCGACAGGACGAGCAACAGGAGTCCGAGCCCCGTCTGAAAGCCACTCGAGCCCACGAGCACCAGCCCCCACCCGAACGCGGCCCCGCCGTGACCCCAGGCGAAGTTGTACTGGCCGACGGCGGCGTGGAGCAGCGAAATCGTGGCAAAGGTCCCGGCGAAGATCCACATCGCGACGACCATCGTGTCGACGCCGGCGATGGTCTCGTTGACGACGCCAAAGCCCATGACGAGGACGGCAGCGAGCAATCCGATGCCGATGACGGCTCCCTGGGCTTCGAACGTGTCGGTCATGCCCCCTGATTCGGGGTGTGGGGAAATAGGAATAGCGGTCTGCCCGAATCGACGGCCCAGGGCGGTGACCCGCTCGACGGGCCTGGAGATCGATACCGCCGAGTGGCCCACCCTCACAGCAGTCGATACACCCCTCGAGACTCGCTGACGGCCCCCCGTCGAACCAGCTTCTCGAGGGATTTCCTGACGTAC
>LKND01000031.1 GCA_001564275.1 Natrialbaceae archaeon Tc-Br11_E2g14
AGGACGGTGTCCTGTTCGACGTGGACCTCGAGGAACGCGTCCCACGCGCTGCAGTCCAGTCGTCCCTCGCCTCGATAGCCAATCGCCTCGAGTGCTGTCTCGAGGGTCGTCCCGTCGTCGGCCGTCAGCGCCAGCGTGTCCTCGAGGCTTCGCTGGCCGGTCGCCACGCTCGAGCCGAGTAGCCCGCCACCGAAGCGGGTGCCCTCTTCCTCGGTAAACGAGACGACGATGAGGGGTCGATCCGGTTCGGCCCCCGTCGATTGCAGGGCGCGGACGGCCTCGAGAGCCGCGTACACGCCGAGTGGGCCGTCGAAGATGCCGCCCTCTGGGACGGAATCGAGGTGGCTCCCGGCGGCGACAGGCGGCGCGTCCGGGTCGGCGCTCTCGGATGCCCAGGTACCGGTGATGTTGCCGACGGCGTCGACCTCGATCCTGAGGCCGGCGTCCTCGAGGCGGTCACAGAGATAGTCCCGGGCGCTTCGGTTGGCCTCGCTCCCGGTTAGCACGGTTCGCCCGCGGGCGTCGGGGTCGTCGGTGTCGATTGCGCCGAAGGCGGCGTTTGTCTCGAGGTCAGCCCTGAGACGGTCCACGTCGACAGGTGTCATGCGTCGCAGTGGGTATTGGAGGGTGAAGGTCGTTTTGCCCCCGGCGAGAGACAAGTCGGGCAACGGTGATTCCTCCATCCAATAGAGCCTTCACTCGAGGCCGGGAAGTGGCGAACATGGACGAGTTGATCGAAGCCGCTCGTGAGATCCAGTCGGCGGCGCACGTCCCCTATTCGGACTACCGCGTGGGTGCCGCCCTCGAGACTGCCGACGGCTCCGTCTACGTCGGGTGTAACCTCGAGAACGCCAATTACAGCAACAGCCTACACGCCGAGGAGGTCGCGATCGCGGAAGCGGTCAAGACGGGCCACCGCGAGTTCAGCCGGATCGCCGTCAGTTCAGGCAGACGGGACGGCGTCACCCCCTGTGGGATGTGCCGCCAGACGCTCGCCGAATTCGCGGACGACGACCTGCAGGTCATCTGTGACGAGGGCGAGGACGAGCCACCAAGTGAGTACACCCTGGGAGAGTTGCTACCGAACACGATCTCCGAGGAGATGCTCGAGTAGGGCGTGTCTCTGACCGGTCGCTTTCGACATCCCGCCTGCCTGGCAGCCGCCCCTCGAGCCCGGTGGCGTCCAATTCGAGGATCCTCGTGGGTCACCTCATACGGATTCGTGTCTTCGCTTACCGGTGAGTGCCAGTCCCGGTTCGGCACTCACCAGTAAACAGTGACACTAAACCGTATCAGTCGGGGTACTGGGTCGCGCCTGTAGTCGCACCCGACCCCCTCGTCCGCACGGTCAGTACTGGGGCCGGCGCACGCCCGATGACTCGCTGTGAGACACTCCCGACCACGAAGCGCTCGAGGGGTGACCGACTCTCGGTTCCCACGACGATGAGGTCGATATCGTGGTCTTCGGCGTACTCGAGCAGTTGCTCGTGAACGAGCCCGTGCTCGACAGACCGCTCGACCGCGAGCCCACGGGCGGTCGCTCGCTCGGCAACGGTCTCGGTCGCCTCGTGGCTGGCTGTCTCGAAGGCCTCGAGCACCACATCCATTTGCGAGTGGACGTCGTCGACGACCGAAACGGCGTGGACGGTCGCACCGGTCGCCTCGGCCAGATCGAGCCCGTGAGCGACGGCCCCTTCGACGCCGGGGCGTCCGTCCGTCGCGACGAGAATGTCCTCCATCGGGGTGACGGGAGTCGAAACCTGTCTGCTAACGGTGAGGACTGGGCAGGGAGCCTCGCGGACGATGGCTCCCGCTACACTGCCCATGATCCACCGCCGAACGCCCGTTCGACCGTGGGTACCGACGACGATCACGTCAGCGTCGTGTTCGTCGGCATCCTCGAGGATGGCCGCTCTGGGGTCGCCCGCCAGTACCCTCGTCTGGACTGGCACGTTCCGTTCCTCACCGGTCGACCGTGCAGCTGCGAGCAGGCTATGGGCGCGTGATCGCTCCCCGGATTCGCTATCACCGCCCGACGCCGGTTGGTCTTCGACCACGGTGACGATGCGGAGGTCCGCTTCGAGAGTGGGTGCCAGTTCGAGTGCCTGTTCGACGGCCCTCGATGCCGTCTCGCTGCCGTCGGTCGCGACGAGCAGTTGGTCATACGGGGACATGGGGATCACACCACGTCGAGTGGCTTGAAACCGGCTGGCCAGTTTCGATGATTCTCACCCGAGAAACCCGGTGATTGATGACCGTGCCACTCACATTCACGGACGAATGCGCCTCGACGAGTACATCGAGGAGCTGGAACCCGACGAGGAGGCTCGTCGTCGCCAGCTCGCAAAGGAGAAATCCTACGCCATCACCGACCACCTCGAGGACTTCGAGCGAAACTTCGAGCAACGGCTCTCGGGTGACACGCTGGTCGGGTCGACGGCCCCCTCGATCTTCGTCGGTCGGTCGAACTACCCGGATATCCCCGTTGGCGTCCTCTCGCCCGTCGGTGGCGAGGACGAGGCCGAAGAGTACGTCACCGACGGCAACTGGTACCGGCAGGGCTACGGGATCGACGACGTCCTCCAGCGCCGAACCGGCCTCTTGAACTCCAACAAGCGCGCCAACGTGGATGCACCGGGGATCGCCAGTCGGCTCGCCCCCTCCGTCCACGACGTCTGGGACGGCTTCGTCGGCGTCCAACGCGAGGTCGCCATCTCGGATCGGCCCGTGGATCTCGAGATCGGGCTCCAGGAGAAACCGGACCTGGGGCTGGACACGGGCACCGACGTCGCCACGCCACGGGGGCCACGGGCGACGGCCAACTCGGCCGACCTGCGAGAGAACCCTCACGTGCCCCGCCCCGTGGAGAAGACCCTCGAGGACGACGACTGGCAGGCCCAGGGGGCGATGACCTACCTCTATCGACGAGGGTTCGACGTCTACGAGATCAACTCGATCCTCTCGGCGGGGGCCCTGGGTGAGGCTGCCCAGCGTCGCCTCGTCCCCACGCGGTGGTCGATCACGGCCGTCGACGACACCGTGGGACAGTACCTCCGCGGGCGGATCAGGAACGCCTCGAGCATCGACGAGGTGCAGGTCTGGGCGAACGAGTACATGGGCAACCGGTACTGGATCGTGCTCGCCCCTGGCAGCTGGGAGTACGAACTCGTCGAGATGAAGGCCCCGGGCAGCATCTGGAACCCCGATCCAGGGGGCTCTCTCTGGATGGCCAGCGCGTCGGAGGGCTTCGAGGGTCGCTCGAGTTACGTCGAAGAGACCGCCGGGGCGTACTACGCCGCCCGGCTGGGCGTGCTCGAGCACCTCGAGTCGATCGGTCGCCAGGCGAAGTGTCTGGTCCTGCGCGAGGTGAGCGACGACTACTGGGCTCCCGTGGGCGTCTGGCAGGTTCGTGAGAGCGTCCGCAACGCGTTCGAGGGCGAGTGCGGGACGGCGGAGACGTTCCACGAGGCCGTGGGAACGATCGCCCAGCAGTTGCCGGTCTCACTCGCCCGACTCCAGCGAAAGTCCGAGCTGGCTGCGGGCTTGCAGTCGAACCTCGCGGCGTTCACTCGCCCGTCGAAACTGTAGGCGTCGTCCTGCCTCCAGCGGTCGCCTTACTGTCTCGAGGTGTCGTCCTCGTCGCTCAACAATCCTTCCTCGTCATCGTCGTCATCGTCATCATCACCAGCCAGCCCGTCGTCGTCACCGAGGAGGCCGTCGTCGTCATCGTCGTGGTCCATCAGTCCGTCATCGTCGTCATCGTTTCCAATGAGGCCACTGTCATCATCACCAATCAGGCCGTCATCGTCGTCCCGATCCCTCTCCAGATCCGTCCCGCCGGTCACACTCCCATCGGCGTCCGGCGTTCGGGCTCCATCGCCTTCGTGTTCGGCAACTCGCCCACCGTGGTGTTGATCAGGGGTGTGGTCTCCGGTGCCGGTGGTTCGATCCTCGTCCACCGAACGTCCCTCGTCGCCCAGTGGGCTGTCGTCTTCATCATCGTCACCCACCAGCCCGTCATCACCACCGATGATCCCGTCGTCGCCCATCATCCCGTCGTCGTCATCGTCACCGATGGTCCCGTCGTCGTCCGACACGCCACCCTGTTCATCGAACCGCCCTGCATCGCGAGCTCCTTCCGCTCGAGCACCGGCATTGCTTCGGCGTCCTGGCTCACTCGTACCCATGGTACCGGTGTCTCCATCGACAGTTGCGCCTGTTTCGGTGCCCTCACCGAGCCGTTCGGCCTGGTGGAGGTGAACGGTGTCCTCGCCCTTGTCAGCGATATCGCTCTCCCTTAGCGTGATCGTCTCCTCACTCTGTGCACTCCATCCGAGGGCGGCTTTGATACTGTCAGTGAGGCCCGGATCCGGGTCGACGTAGGCGTGGTCATCGTCGACGTCTGTCACCAATCCGATTTCCTCTCCGTTTGCATTGACGACCCGTTTCCCGACGTCTTCAGGAACGAATGTTGCGGACATGACGAGTAACCCTAGGTGATCCATCGTCATGCACCTGCGCCCTGCATTCGCGCGTTCGAGGTCCGACCCAGGCATCCGGTCCCAGACAACCTGAATTGCTTCTCCTGTCCCTGTGGCCGTGGCTACCCGTTTGTCCTCGGTTGCTGGGTATCATCTACAGGCGGTCGTGATAGAGCCGATCCTTGATGACTCGAGCGGTCCCAATCGCTTGCCCTTCAAACGGGATATTGGTGGGGATATAACGGCTGTACGTGGACAGGGGAAGAGGGATGTGTGTTGACCAAACGATCACTAAATCCTGACATTCACAAAATCTTAGTCATATTTAAGGGAAAAAGTTTATATCCGATGGGTTAGCTACCCGATTGGTATGGCACGCGAACAGTCACGACAGCATATCGATAGCTCCGGCGGACGGTCAGGCTCGGCTGACGGTCGGCTCAACCGACGCTCGTATCTCAAGCTCGCAGGCGCAGCAACGGCCGCTGCGGTCGCCGCGGCGACGGCTGCAGGAGCGAGCGATGGCGACTACGACGTGATCGAGGTCGATCCCGGTGAACGGCGCGTCATCCGCGTCGACTCGGGCGAGACCTTCGAAAACGCCGTCATCGACGTCAGTGCCGACGGGGCCTCGGCGATCATCACCGCGATGGGCACGAACTGGACCATCCGAAACGTCGGCTGGCGAGGCGTCTCGGCCGACGAAACGTTCATCGGCTGTGCGGACTCCGGCGGAAACACCTCTACCATCGAGAACGTCTACATGGGTGACGGCGCGGAGCCAGGCCACCGGAACGGGCTCGGCATCTGGCTGGGCCGCGACCACTCGGGACATCTCGACATCAATCGAGTCAATATCCAGATGATGGGTGACAACTCGTTTTACCTCTCTGCGCCCCACCATTACGGGGACAACGGGACGGTCCACCTCCGGAACTGTTACTCCCGGAACTCCTGGGTCGCCCACTACCGCCTCGGGAACGGGACGCTCGAAAACTGCGTCGCCGTCAACGAGGCAACCGACGTCGACGAGCGTCATGGCCGCGGCGTCTGGGCGTGGGACCCAGGCCCGGTCGAGGTCCGGGGCTGTCACTTCGCCATGAACGGGTACCACTACTCGTTCCGAAACGGCGGGAACGGGGAGGGGGCCAGCGAGATTAGCGTCACCGACACGGAGTGGGATACGGGCTTCAACGGAGGCTACTTTGACCCACACGGCCCCGTGAACTTCGAGGGCGGCAACGGGAACGATCCCGAGGATTTCTACCCCGAAGGCTGCCCAACCAGCCCAGAGGAAGCCGCCGGCGGCGAGGGCGCCACGGGCGGTTCTCGGGAATACGACCACACGCTTCGTCTCGAGGGCGAAGCCGAGTACTATCTCGAGGTCGACGAGGAACTCGCCCCACGAAGCGGGTTCGAACAGTATCTCGAGTACGGCGAGGCCTACGGCGAAGACTGGGCCGACTGGTGGGTGAGCACTTGGACCGAGTGGCGCTTCAACGGCGACGTCACGCGGCTCGATCTCGAGGACGTCAACGATCTCACCGTCTACTTCGACGGCGAGGAGATCGACCCGGACGATCTCGGCGAGAACAGCCCCTCGAACGAGGACGAGGGGGATGACGAATCTGAGACCCAGATCCTCCGGATGGAGGGCGTCGGCGACTACGCCTTCGAGACTGACGGCACGGTCGAGCCCACCGACGAACTCGCGCAGTTCCTCACCGAGGGCGACAGCTACGGCGAGAACTGGGCGGACTGGTATCTCACTGGATCCTGGACCGAGTGGCGGGTCACCGGTGACTTCGAGCGGTTCGAGGTCGACGCCTACGATGGGACGGCTCCCGACCTCACGTTCTTCCTCGATGGCGAGGAAGTCACTCCCGAAGAACTGGGCGTCACGGGCCTCGGGGATGATTCGACGACCACCATTCGCATGGAGGGGGTCGGCGAATACTACTTCGAGACCGATGGCACCGTCGAGCCGGCGGTGTTCAGATAAGAATGAAAAGTGAGGCGGTTTGTTTTTTGAGTGTCTATGGCAAAAAACGACCGCCTCAATGGCTGTTTGGACGAGATCGAGTTAGGTTTTGTGGAGCGAGAAGCGACACCGCGTTTTTTGATGAAGCTCGGTATTCAACTCCATATGGCTGGGTTATCACTTTCGAATACCGTCTCGGTTCTTGAAATATTTGGTGTCAAACGTGCTCGGTCTACCGTTCACAACTGGGTTCACAAGGCTGATCTACAGCCCAAATCTGATCAGAACCCGGATCACGTTGCGGTCGATGAGACCGTGATCCAACTCAATGATGAGTAGTATTGGCTGTACGCGGCTGTCGATCCCAAGACAAACGAATTACTCCATACAAAGCTTGAGCCGACCAGAACAAACGTTCTCGCCCACGCGTTCTTTGCTGAACTCCGCGAGAAACACGACGTTGAAAACGCCGTCTTCCTCGTCGATGGAGCCACCCCGCTGAAAGACGCTTGTCGTCGTCACGGCCTCGAGTTCAGATACGAAAAACATGGAAATCGGAACAGTGTCGAACGTGTCTTTCGAGAGATAAAACGACGAACTAACAGTTTCTCAAACTATTTCAGCAACGCCAAAGCAGACACCGCCGACAATTGGCTTCGATCTTTCGCCTTTGCATGGAATCAACTTATCTGAACACTACCGTCGAGCCCAACGAGGATCTCGCACGATTCCTCGAGCAGGGCGACAGCTACGGCGAGAACTGGGCGGACTGGTATCTCACCGGTTCGTGGACCGAGTGGGAGGTGACCGGCGAGTTCACCACCTTCGAGGTGTCCGCACACGATGGGACCGAACCGGACCTCACGTTCTACCGTGACGGCGAGGCGGTCGACCCCGCGGAACTCGGCGTCAGCGGTCTCGACGATCCCGGCGAGCGCGTGTTGCGTCTCGAGGGGACGGCCGATTACGCCTTCGAGACCGACGGGACGGTCGAACCAGATCCCGAGATCGCACAGTGGGTCACCAAGGGTGAAGGGTACGGTGACGACTGGGCTGACTGGTGGCTCAGCGACTCCTGGACCCAGTGGCACGTCAGCGGGCGCTTTACGGCGTTCGATCTCGAGGCCGTCGACGGTGACGGACCGGATGTGACGGTTTTCCTCGATGGCGAGGAGGTCGACCCCGCCGAGCTGTAACCGGGCCGCTACTTGCATCCTCGCTTTCCTTTCCGCTCGAGCGGATGGGTGAACGCCTCGAGCGGATGGGTGAACGCCTCGAGCGGATGGGTGAACGCCTCGAGCAGATGGGTGAACGCCTCGAGCAGATGGGTGAACGCCCCGAGCAGATGGGTGAACGCCTCGAGCAGACGGGTGAACGCCTCGAGTTACGGACAACCCAGACTATTTGTCGGTGATGGCCGATGAACGACCCATGCAAACCGAATCGGACGACGGCGTCTACCGAATTACGTTCGATCGACCGGGCGTGTTGAACGCCTTCTCGACTGAGACGGCCGAAACGTTCGCCGAAACGATCGAGCACGTTTCGGCGAACAGCCGCGACTATCACGCCGTCGTGCTCACGGGGAACGGCCCGGCGTTCAGTGCTGGTGGAGACATCGAGGCGATGGCCGACCGCGAGGAGCGGCCACAGGACGCCTTCGATCGCATCACGGAAACCTTTGGGCGCGTCGTCGAGGCCATGCTCGAGTGCCCGCTCCCGATCGTCGCGAAGGTGAACGGCGACGCGGTAGGGGCGGGACTCGCCATCGTCGGCCTCTCGGACTTCGCCTTCGCCGCCGAGGACGCCACCTTCTCGTGTGCGTTCGTCCGCGTCGGCCTCATCCCCGACACCGGCGGCACGTTCCTCTTGCCTCGACTCGTCGGGCTGCGAACGGCGAAGGACCTCGCGTTCACCGGACGCTTTTTCGGCGCCGAGGAAGCCGTCGAGATCGATCTGGTAAACGAGGCCGCTCCGGCCGACGAACTCGACGAGCGGGTCGCTGAGACCGTCGACCGCCTCGAGCGTCGACCAACCGAAACGATCGGGCTGATGAAACGCGCGATGCACGAAAACCTCGGGCGCCACTGGGGCGAGGCTCTCGAGTACGAGAATCTCCTGCAGGTGCAAGCCTACACCTCGGATGCTCACGAGGAGGGAGTCTCCGCGTTCCTCGAGGGACGAGAACCGAGGTTCAACGAGGACTGATACGGTTTACTGTAGTCTCTTACCGGTGATTGCCGACCCGGTATGGGCAATCACCGGTAAACAGTTACAGCAATCCGTATGAGAGGGAGTATCGTCGAGTTCACACTTTTGTCTGAAGAACCGCGGCCCAGCCCAGAAGACCCGGTTTCGAGACCGCCGGTTGGCGACGAGAATTCCTCTCGGCGGCTCAGTCTGAGCTACGGACCGCCGTTCACGGCCACACATCGGCCGTCGGCGATGAAACCGAGTCCACCACAATCCAGCCCCGCTCGATCAATCCGCCAGTGCCCCGCCACTCGAGGTGTCGTTCGTGAGAGCCAGTTCGATCCCGGCGTCGGCGTCCATCGAGATGCGGACGTCTGCCACCCGGCGACCGTAGACCGTCGTGTGCTTGCCCGACTGACAGAGGCGGAGCTGTTCGTCGAGGAGGGAGGCCGCCGAAAGCATCTCGAGCTTTCGGTAGGTGGTCGAGAGCGGGACGTCACAGTGCTCGGAGAGTTCCGAGGCCGACATGAGTTCGTCGGCATCGGTGAGGGCCTCGAGAATGATTCGACAGTCCGCGTCGTTGAGTGCATCCAGAACGGCCTCGACGTCGTCCTCCTGAGAGAGGGTGATTTCGTCAGGAGTTCCCGTTTGTCCGAATTTGTTGCCGACCTGCGATGAGTAGCTCATATCTGGAGGTATGCGTGAGATGCCAACCAGCGTTGACCACCGATAGCGTGGGTGGTTTATAAACGAACACCGATCGGATGCTCGAGCGAGTGTCAACAGGTAGCCTGATTGGCCAGCCGTGGCGCTATGGACGGAAACCGGATACTGGTGTTCCAGCGAGCGAGTCACGTTGGAGGACCGTACCCCGATCACGCGCCGCTATCGGCGATCAGCGACGTGTCACGACAGCAACCCCGCTCAGGAATCGCTGGCGGCCTCGGCTTCGAAGTCTGTCTTGGCCTCGAAGTCGGTCTCACTCACGGGGGAGCCACAGACCGCACAGCCGTTCTCGACGAGGGCCTCGCGCATGGCCTCGTTGACCGAGATGGACTGACCACATTCCGAACAGACGAATGTGTAGTCCTCGCTGCTACTCATTGGTGCAAATTGACGCGGCCGTCGTTATAAGTACCCCACACTCGTTCCGGAGACGTGAGAATACCTCACCAGCCCGGCCGATGACGGGGCTACAGTACCAATTGAAACGAGTTACACACCCTCACAGCGAGTCGGCTCAGAACCGATTTGGCACCGGTTCTGAGCCACGGTATCGTGAGGGTGTGTGCAATGACGTTCAGTGGCTACTATAATCGCAACCGACCCGCTCAAGGGCCATCGGCTCAAATACCTCGAGTGGACCCACATGGCATCGGGAATCAGGGCGACGGTGCGAATCGATGACGCGGACGCCTGTCCGATCGCGACATTTGCCGCCGAAACCGGGACACGTATCGATCAGGTATCGACTAGCGTCGCCGCGGGAACCGCCAACGCAACCACGGAGTTTCTAGCGGCCACCGACACCCCGAGTGAGGATGAAATCGAGGGCCCAATCTTCTCCTACGGCGAACTCAACCTCTATCGTCGCGAGCACGACGGGGAGGCCAGTTGTCCCTGTGCCTGTCTCGGCGAGTTCGGGTGTCCCGTCCACCGCTACGTGATCGAGGACGGGGCGATCACGCTCGTCTTTCACGCCGCCGAGTTCGAGCAGCTACAGGAGATCATGGCGACCTTTCGAGATCGATATCCGGGCGTGGACGTCCAGCAACTCCTGCATCCGCCCCTCGAGGGTGACCACGACCAACGCGTGTTCGTCAATCGAGGAAAACTCACCGACAGGCAACACGAGGTACTCAAGGACGCCTACGAGGCGGGTTACTTCGAGCGTCCACGCGAAGCGAACGCGACCGAACTCGCGGCGGAACTGGGGATCAGCCAGTCGACGTTTACCGAACACCTGGTGGCTGCACAGCGGAAGCTGTTCGCAGACGTGTTGGCCGACGATTCCTGATCACCGAGTGCCCCGTGTGGTGTGCTCGGAGAGCCGAAAGGGGTTAATGGTCGGGGAGCAGTATCTCTCATACGACGATGCCATTAGCCGAGGAAACCGACATGTCGGCGGCAGAAATCGATTCGTTTTTGCGCCGCCACGAGACCGGCGTGCTGGCGCTGGCGGCGGCTGACGAGCCCTACGCGATCCCCATCTCCTACGGGTACGATGGCGACGATGGTACGTTCTACATGCGAATCGTCTCGACACCGGATAGTGAAAAGCGGGACTTTCTCGCGTCCAGTCCCGCCATCCGACTGGTCGTCTACGAGGAGGCCGACGACGGCGAAACTTATTGGAGCGTCGTGGCAACCGGCGATCTCGAACAGATCGATCCTTCGGATCTCGACGTCGAGGAGATCGAACAGTACGGGGAGACCCGCCGGCCGCTGTTCGAGATCTGGGGAACGTCGAAAGCGGACCTCCGTATCCAACTCTATCGGTTCAAACCGGACGAAATCAGTGGTCGCCGGACGGACGTCGACCGGACCGCTGAGTGAGCGGAATGGGTGTCGCCTTCCCGTGATCAACGCACCGGAACGGTGATCACCGGAACGTGGTGACGAGTTCCGCGCTGAAGCCTCCGCGATCGACACCGCAAAGATGCCTACGGATTTGCGAGCGCCACGACATTCACGAGCGGCGCTCCTCGTCGAAGGACCGCACGGACCTCGAATCCGTCCCACCGGGGTCGTCACTGGTGTCGGCCCAGAGACCGCAGTACGGACAGCCGTGCGTCCGCACCGCGTCACGAAGGGGCGCAGGGAAGGTACCGTGGCAATCGGGGCAGATGAGTTGCTGGGTCGGCATTGGTGGATCGCTCCGTACGTCGGATACTGTCATGGGCCCCCATGGGTGGAGACCCCCTTTAGAACGGGGTGTTTTTAGGTGTCACGGGATCTGCCGTATCGTTTCACTGATGATTGCCTCTACCGAGGACAATCACCGGCAACCGACGACGGTAACCCACAGCAGTCGTTATCGGTTGGACTCGAGGTCGCCTGAAAGGTGGACTTTGTCGTCGCCGATTTGATCGATGGCCCCCTCCTGGAGCGGATAGGTATCCTCGCTCGTGTCGTCCCAGCCCAATTTGGCTCTGATCGTGTCGGTCAATCCAGGGTCGGGTTCGACGTGAGCGGTACCGTGTTGCATTGCGGTGATCACGCCGATCGATTCGCCGTTGGCGTTGACGACGGTCTTGCCGATGTCGTCGTCGGAGAGTTCGTGTCGCATTCCAACTAGGCGGTCTACGATCGGACCATTGAGCGTGGTGCCTGCCGTTGCAGGCACCCGCTCATCGGGACCAGTGGGGTGATCACGTACGGGTGCAGTGATCCCCGGCAAGAGGCGGTACAACCCCGATCAAACATCGGATCGGGTGAACACCACCTGACTGACGATCACCAGCACAAGCGTCATGCCAACCAACACGACCGCCCCGACTAGATCGTAACTGCTCTCGAGTAACACCTCGTTTGGATCGTAGTACCGCATGGGGGCTACTGCCCCCACGACCTCGTAGTCGGTGTTCTTGAGGAGCGATTCGAGGAGATAGAGCCCGAAGGTGACGCCCAGAGCGACCCGCTGGGCGATGGCGACACGGTCGAAGACGACTGAACACAGCAGCCCGATGCCGGCACAGGCGAAGAGGTATGGGACCGAGAGCAGGTGGACGGCCAGCAGGTCCACGGCCGAGAGCGGTTCGTCGATCACCTGCGCGCCGACGTACAGGGCGACCGGCGTCACCAGATTTATCGTGACGATCGGCAGGCCAAGTGCGAGAAACCGCTCGGCGACGACGCGCGCTCGCGAGACAGGGAGGGCCAAAATCGAATCCATCCGTCCGCGGTCGACGTCGTCGGCGATCAGGCCGGCCCCGCTGTAGGCGATGTAGAGGCCCAGGAGGATAATCCAGCCGAAGACGTAGAGTTCGAACGCGAGAAATCCCTCGAGGGAGGCCATCGTCTCGACGTCGAACAACTGCAACAGCGCCTCGGGGTAGGCCTCGAGCAACTCGTCTTCCTCGAAGGAGTCGGCAAAGGAGGGATAGATCCAGAGCACGAGGCCGGCCAGCGCCAGGAGTGCGAGCGAGAGATACGTGGTTCCCCGGAGCCGTTTGCGAGCGTCGTATCTCGCGAATTCAAGCATCGAACGCACCCCCACTGTTCGCACTCTCACCATCACCGACACCATCACTCGCGGCGGTGTCTGACTGGGTTGCCGGTGTGGGGCCCTCGTCGCCACCGGCACTCGAGTTCGCACCCTCGTCAGCGTCGTAAAAACGCATGAACACCTCCTCGATTGGGGCCTCTTCGATCGCCAGGTCGAGCAGGTCGACGTCCCGAACGGTGGTCAACAGGTGGTTGATGTCGCCGGTGTAGGTGAACGTACATTCGGTGACGCTGGGTTTCCGTCCCAGTGGGGGCGTCCCTGTAGTCCCAGCTGCCTGGGTGTTCGCTCCATCACCCGTAGTACCCGGTGAGCCCTCGTCCGCGGCCCCGGTCGACGCTTCGTTCACTGATTCGTCCCCGCGCTCCCGTCTGGCGTCGTCCCCGCCGCCGACCTCCAGTCCGTGAACGCCTGAGAGCTGGCGGATCGATTCGAGCGAAAACGGCTCACGACTGTTGATCCGGACTGATTTTCCGCTCCGATCGAGCAGCGACTCGATCGGATCGACGGTCACTAGTCGTCCCTCTCGGATAATCCCCACCCGGTCACAGAGCCGGCGGACCTCGCTGAGAACGTGCGAGGAGAGAAACACCGTCAGTCCCCCCGCACGCTCCGCGCGGAGGAAGTCGCTGAATCGCTGTTTCATCAGCGGATCCAGCCCGCTGGTGGGCTCGTCGAGGATAACCAGATCAGGGTCGTGCATGAATGTCGCCACGATCCCCAGTTTCTGGACGTTTCCTCGTGAGTAGTCCCTGACCTGTCGCTCGAGGGGTGGATCGAACGACTCGAGGAGTTCCTCGCGTCGCGACTCGCCTTTGATGCTGCCGTGAAGGTCGAGAACTTCCTCGCCGGTCGCCTCCTCGTCGAAGCCCGGTTCGTCCGAGAGATAGCCGAGGCGGCGTTTGACCTCGATGAGCCCTCGGCGATCGGCAACGTCCTGACCCAGGACCCTGGCGGTTCCCGCCGTCGGCGAAATGAACCCCAGCAACATTCTGATCGTGGTCGTCTTTCCGGCCCCGTTCGGGCCCAGGTAGCCGAATATTTCGCCGTGATCGACCGATAGTGTGAGCTCGTCTGCGGCGACGACGTCCCCGTAGTCCTTGGTTAGTCCATCGAGTTCGATCGCGGCCATACCCCTCCATTCGCCACCCACCTATTTGGGTGTTGACGGCTTCTCGTGCGAGTGGGCGGTCGCCCCCAGCGATCCCAGGAGCTGGACCGCAGGGGCACTACGCGAGGATCCAGCGGGTTCTTGCCACTCGAGGTGAACAGTCGCGCATGAACGCGACCATCAGGCCCTACGACCCCGCGACCGATAGAGGCGCGCTCTGGGTACTGAAACGTGGCTTCGAACTGGGGCTTGGCGAGGGGACCGGCACCGACGACAAACGTGAGCGATACGCCGCGAAACTCGACGACGCGTATCGACGGGACTACCTCGAGTGGGTCGAGCGCTGTCAGGCCAAGCAGTCGGGGGTGATGGCCGTCGTGACGGTGCCACTCGAGAGTCCGGAGGCGGGAGCACTCCAATCGAACCAACACCCCAACGCCCAGAACGAACTCGTCGTTGACGATCAGGCCATCGTAGGGTACGCCTTCCTGTTGCCCGAACGGCTGGCGTACATCTGGGATGCCGCGGTCCTGAACGAAATCTTCGTACTCCCGGCGGCTCGGGGGACCGGCGTCGCGGACGCGCTCATGGACCACGTACTCGAGGTCGCCCGCGGGCAGTCGCTTCCGCTGGATCGCCTCGTGCTCGACGTGGATCGAAAAAACGAGCGTGCTCGAGCGTTCTACGATCGGTACGGGTTCGATCACTGGGGGGAGATCGTCGCGAGAGATCTCTGAGCGGGGTCCTGGGTGCTGTTGAAATCCTTTGGACCTGGCGGTAACTGCGTGATGAATAGCGGGCGCGAACGTGTCGCTGACTGAAGATTGATCCGGGACGGACACCGAACGATCAGTGCAGATGAGAAGGCGTAAACTGAGACGCCATTCCCCCACATAAATGTAATGTGAACGTACTGATTGATACTCAAACGTGAATTACTCGCGGAAGTGAGTTATATTTGATGTTGAATAGTACCTATACCCCCGGGAAAAGACGATTTCAGTCAATAAAATGACCTCTCAAAAGGTGTCCGCTTCAGATGAAGGGAGCACGGTACACGGATCGGTTGTCATTCCGGCGGTTTCTGTACCGAGCACTGATATTTGTCTTCGTTCGCTTGCCCCAACCGGGGTTCACACCGTGGTTGTCTCTGAAGATTCGAAAGCGAAATCGTTTCATTCGAAATACTGCGATGAGGCCGTACTGGTCCCTGACCCGACAACAGATCTCGAGGGATATGCAAGGGCACTGCTCGCACTCGCCCGTCGCGACGACGTCCTCACTATCGTCCCAGTTCGCGAACCAGATATTTTCGTTCTTTCAAAACATCGGGAGGCCTTCGCCGAGCACGTTGCAACCCCATGGCCGACTCTCGAAACGCTGGGACGCGTTCACGATCGAGTCCTTTTAACGGAGGCTGCAGCAGCCGCTGGCGTTCCGGCCCCCAGTACACGCCCGCTCAGCGAGGTTGAAACAGTCACTGAACCGTCCGTCGTCAAATCCCGCTACAACCTCCTTGTCGATGAGTACGTCGACACAGTTCCGCCGGGCCACGTGGTACAGAACAACACAATCGAACACGTACAACCCTGTACAGTGCCACCGGCAGAGCGGCTGCAGGAGGCATTCAACCACGACCCCATCTTTCAGGAGTTCGTGCCGATCGACGAAGAGTACATGATTGGGGCACTCTACGACCATGGCGAACCGCTGGCGATGGTCCAACACAAACAGATACGGGGTGAATCATACACTGGTGGCGGTGGTGTCTATCGAGAGTCCATCTACGATGAGACACTCGAGAACGATGCACTGGCGCTACTCGACGAACTCGAGTGGCACGGACTCGCCTGCATCGAGTACATGCGACACCCCAAAACGGGCGAATTTTACTTGACCGAAATCAACCCCAGAATGTGGACCTCACTCTCGGCCAACGTCCAAATGGGTGCGGACTTCCCGCGCCACTACTGGCAACTAGGGACTGATCGCTCAGCGGACATCGATGCAGAGTACGATCGAGGTGTCGGATGCCATTACCTCAAAGGTGAGTTGATGTACGTATTGAGTCTTCTCCGTGATGACTCGTCACTCATCGACCGTCCTTCACTTCCGCAAACGATTCTCGAGATCGTTGGCTCATGCTATAGACACTCGAATTTTGATGTGTGCAGCCGTGACGACCCACAACCATTTATCCAAGATGTGTTGGTGGAACTGAGTGGGCTCGCTCCTGACACCGCCACAGTTCGTAAACTCGAGCGCTACACCAATCGAACAGACCCACCAGTGCATTGGCGCGAAGCAACGGATGAGATCGCTACGAAGGAGCGGGTGAGGCACTGAAAGTCGTTGCACACACCCTCACGATACCATTGCTCAAAGCTGGTGACGAATCGGGTCTGAGCCATCTCACTGTGACGACGTGAAACTCGTTTCGGTAGCTACCCTCGCTCGATCTTCAAGTTGTCTCGACTGGCTCGTCATCCTGACGACGGCCCACAACCGCGTAGCCAAGGCCACCGCCAATGGCCCCGAACAGGAACGGATAGATCAACCCGGCAGTGAGGATGGCATCGAACGGGACGGGCCGAATAATTCCCGCATCGACGGCCACGGTCGTGAGCACGAGCGCGACGACGGTACAGGAGAGGTAGCCAACGAGCACCATCGCTCCCGTGGTCGCCCCGTCGACCCACTCCTCGAGTCCATGGCGGTGTCGGTAGGTGGTGAGTGCGCCGGCACCGACCAGCACCACCGGCGGCAATACGAAGAGCAGCCACTCGAGGCCGTCGCCGTCGAGGAGGACGTTCTGACGCGCCGGCAGAAACGCGAACACGCCGCCATCGGGGATGTCCGTAGCCACGAAGTGGGCGTTGAAGTACGTCCAGGCAACGACCTCGAGGGTCATCGGCTGGCCGGTGGTCGACTCGAGGATCTCCATACGGATGTCGTCGGCCGTGGAGGGACGAGTGACGAGATACGTGAGGAGGTACCCGATCAGCCAGGCGGCGCTGCCGAACCCGGTCGCCTCGAGGAGGGGGCGGTAGGAGTAGTCGGCGTCCGTGACCACTGTGTTGTCGGGATCCGTTTCCCTGTCGGCTCGCACGCCGCTTGCGCTCCCCGTTCCGGATCCAGCCTCCACCGATCCATCATCGTCTGGCGCGTCCGGGGCCGCCGGCATGATCGATACAAACGACCCCCCGATGATAGCTATTCCGCCCACACGGGCGTGTCTCGAGCTTTCGGTCTCGGGTGTATGTGTGGAGCACAAGCCGGTCGCCCAAGCGTCGCGTCCGCAACCACTAAACGAGACTCCCACCAAGCACAGGCAATGACCGACTGGACCGAGACGTACCGTCCGACCACGCTGTCGGAGGTGCGCGGAAACAATAAGGCTCGAGACGAACTCGAGCAGTGGGCCAGAACCTGGGCGGACCACCGGAAGCCGGTCATCGTCCACGGCAGCCCGGGCATCGGCAAGACGTCGGCGGCCCACGCGCTGGCCAACGACATGGGTTGGCCGGTGATGGAGCTCAACGCCAGCGACGATCGGCAGGCCGACGTCATCAAGCGGGTCGCGGGGGAGGCCTCGAAGAGCGGAACCCTCACCGGGGGCTCGAGCGGTCGCCGGCTCGTCATCCTCGACGAGGCCGACAACTTTCACGGCAACGCCGACTACGGTGGCTCTCGAGAGGTGACCCGCGTTGTCAAGTCTGCCCATCAGCCGATCATCCTGGTGGCAAACGAGTTCTACGACATGTCAAACGGGCTCCGAAACTACTGCAAGACGATCGAGTTTCGGGACGTCTCTGCCCGCTCGATCATGCCAGTGTTGCGGGACATCTGCCGGAAAGAAGGCATCGAATTCGAGGAGGATGCCCTGCGAAAGATCGCCGAGCAGACCAGCGGCGACCTGCGGTCTGCGGTGAACGACCTCCAGGCGGTGGCCGAGGAGACGGCGAAACTGACGATCGACGACGTGGTGACGGGTGAGCGTGACAGTACCGAGGGCATCTTCGACTTTCTCGACGCGCTCATCAAGGAAAAAGACGCCCACGGGGCCCTGCTCGCGGCCTACGACGTCGATGAGACCCCGGACGACCTGCTCAACTGGGTTGAGGACAACGTGCCCAAGGACTACTCGGGGGCAGAACTGGCCGACGCCTACGAGTTCATGAGCAACGCCGACCGCTGGCTGGGACGGGTTCGGGCCACGCAGGACTACTCCTACTGGCGTTACGCGACCGATAACATCGCCGCCGGTGTCGCGGCCGCTCGACGCGAACCAAAGGGTGGGTGGACCCGCTATGGCCCGCCGAGTTACTGGTCCAAGCTCGGGCGGACCCGCGGCAAACGCGACCGGCGAGACGCAATTGCCCAGCGTATCGCCGATCGCGAGGCGGCGAGCGTCTCGACCGTCCGCCAGGAGATCCTCCCGTTCCTCGGGGCGATGACACACCACTGCAAAAACCGTGAGCTCACAGTGGCGATGGCGGCGGCCTATGACATGGACGCCGACGAGATCTCGTTCGTCACGGGAAGTGGTGCGGACACCAACAAAGTCCAGGGGATCGTCGACGACGCCGTCGAACGCAGGGAACGGCTGGCCGTCGAACACTCGGGGTCGGCGTTCTTTGGTTCCTCGAGGGAGACGGACGACCCCGAAAATGGTGGGGCCGACGACGTGGAATCCGCGAGTGACGACGGGACAGAAACGAGCGAGTCGGGACCGTCGACGGGCTCACTCGAGCAGTTCGCCGATGACTCGGCTGGGGACGAACCGGCGTCGGGTGCCCAAACGAAGCCCGACGCAGCGGCGGCGGATTCGGATGAGGCCGAGGCGGCCACCGAATCGCGGCCCGAGGATGACGAGGATCAGTCGGGACTCTCCGATTTCTTCTGATCGACGGTGACCACCTGGACTCCGTGATTTCGACGATCACCGTGGTCGACCGTATCTCGAGTGAACCTCCGGCACCCAGGCATAGGTTTTCACCGTCCCCGCCGGGCCCCCGAACGGCTCGAGACAGATGAGCACGTCGTCGATGGTGTGGGCCGCGGAGGGCGCGACCGGCACACAACTGGCGGCGGTTTCGAAGACGCCTCGACCTTCGATATCCCGGGCCCCTCGTTCTCCAGGATTGCACCGCCCGCCCACCATCGGCCCTGACCCGGGCTGTCCACTCGAGTGACCGACCGCCGGCGGGTCGATGAGGTCGTCCTCGAGCAGTTTCGTGGCGAGCGTCGGTGCCCCAGCGGCGGCCCGGCGTCGACGGGCAAGATCGGGCAACTGCCATCGATCTCGAATCCCATCACCAGGAGCACGCCAGGCAGATGAGCCACAGGCTCCCCGGACGCTCGCGCCCGTCACCGTGTCTCGAGATGTGCAGGGCTCCGCTCGCGGCGTCGGTTCCCACCGTTATCACCGCTTGGCTTACGGCCTTCTTCACTCGCCTGCCGACGGTCAACTAAACGTATAGTAAGGCTGACGCGATTTGTACGTCACCACAGCGAGTCCCCTCCCGCTGTGTCGGCGTGTGGTGCCGTTCGCCGTTTCGAATCCGTTTACTCCCTGGAGGGCTAACTACCGGTCAATGATCGTGGTCTCGAGGCTTCGCCCCACCGACTGTCGCGGGGACGTGATCGTCCGTCTGGACCCGGTGATCGGTCGTGACTGACGACCGCGACGCGCCGAGGGCGACACGGGATCGCATCGGACGGTCGGGTGAGGCCCCCTGCGCTGAGGAATCAACTCGAGGACGCTGTGCGGTCTGTGGCACCACCATCGAGGGGAAAGGCACGCCCCTCGAGGGCGACGCTCGCGCCTGCTCGCGGGGTTGTGCCGGCGTCTGGGACACGCTGGGTCCGATCGACCCGGCCGTCGCTGCACGAGGCGGGGCGGACGGGTCACAGACGGTCTCGAGTGACGGCGAGGAGGATCGGCCAACCGACGATGCAACGTCCACGACGGACGGCGAGGGCGAGCCCACAGCGGACGAGGAGGCGGAGACCGGGGCGGACGGAGAGGCCGACCCACTCCTCAACCCCATCGAGCGGACGTTCCTTCGGATAGACGGCATGCACTCGCCCATCGACGAGGCCTATCTCGAGCGGGTGGCCACCGCCATGGACGGCGTCGTGGCCGCCGAGGCGAGTTACATCTCGGCGTCGATTCGGGTCGACCACCGCGCCCAGACCGTCGCCCCGCTCGAGATCCGCGACGGACTCAGTCGCATGGGCTTTACCGCGTACCTGCGCGAGGAGACGGATCCAAACGATGGCGAAACGGGGCCGACGCGTCGATCCCGCGAAATGTCGGGGATTCGGAAGCGCCGAGCCGACGACATGCTCGAGGTCAGGTACATCCTCGGCGTCGTCTTCGGCTCGTTTCTCATGTTGCCGTACGTGACGATTCTGTACCCCGCGTACCTGGCGATGCTCTTCCCGGACGGCCCCCTCCAGTCCTTCGAACAGCTCTTCTCGGACAGCGGGTTGCTGTTCTTGCAGGTCTACTTCGTCCTGACCGGGATCGTCCTCTACATCACGGGCAAGCCGCTGCTCCGGGGCGCCTGGATTAGCCTCACGATGCGACGGCCGACCATCGATCTCCTGGCAACTGGCGCGATCTTGAGCGCGTTCGCCGCGAGCACGGTCGCCGTCCTCGTCGCAGGCACCAACGTCTACTTCGACCTCGTCATCGCCATCGCCGCGCTCGTCACCGGGGCCCTGCTCTATGAATCGGTGATCAAACAGCGAGGGCTCGAGCGACTCACCGACCTCACGATCTCCCAGGTCGACACGGCGCGCCGGTTAGCGGGTGACGGCACGACCCGCGAAGTGGCCGTCGACGCCGTCGCCTCGGGGGACACGCTGCTCGTGCGCGCCGGCGAACGAGTGCCGATCGATGGCCACCTGGCCGAGGGCGAGTGCACCGTCGACGAGGCGATCGTCACCGGTGAATCGACACCGGTGAAAAAGACCGCGGACGACGAACTGATCGGTGGCTCGATCGTCGTCTCGGGAGCGGCCGTCGTGGACGTCGGCGAGGCACCCTCGAGCAGCATCGACAGTCTCACCTCGGCCGTCTGGCAGCTGCAAACGGGCACCCACGGGAGCCACCGCCGGATCGATGCCCTCGCTGGTCGGGTCATGCCGTGGGTCGCGGGACTGTCCGTCGTCGCTGGCTTGGCCGTTGGGATCCTGACCGGCAGTCCGATCGCGGGCTTGCTCGCGCTCTTTACGACCTGGTTCGTCGGTGCGCCGTGGATGCTCGGCCTGTCGACCCCACTTTCGATCGCCGCGACCATCGAGTCCGCTCTCGAGCGCGGGATCGTCATCTTCGACGAGACCGTCTTTCGAAGACTCGAGGCGGTCGATACCGTCGTCTTCGACAAGACGGGGACCCTGACTGGTGGGGAGATGACGGTGCTCGAAGTGACGGGACCCGAGCGTGCCCTCTCGGCGGCGGCCGCCCTCGAACGCCGGGCGGCCCACCCCGTTGCGCGAGCGATCGTGGCGGCCTTCGGCCGGGAGCCGACGGCCGAGCGGGAGGCTTCCGACGCCACCACGCGAACTGACGGTGGGGAGGCGACGACCGCGACACCTGGCGCCGACGTCGAGAACTTCGATAGCCACGACCTTGGCGTCAGCGGTGTAGTGGACGGCAGCGAGGTCCTCGTGGGCCATCCAGCCCTCTTCGAGGAGCACGGATGGTCGGTCGAACCGGCCATTGAGACGCGACTCGAGGATGCTCGCGGTTTCGGCCGCCTGCCGGTGCTCGTCGGCCGTGA
This sequence comes from Natrialbaceae archaeon Tc-Br11_E2g14, assembly GCA_001564275.1. GTDB lineage: Archaea > Halobacteriota > Halobacteria > Halobacteriales > Natrialbaceae > Natronosalvus. The sequence goes on from LKND01000031.1 coordinate 21,785, forward strand.
CGGTCGGGCGGAGGGCACCGTGGTCGTCGGCGACGAGGCACGAGCCGACTGGGCGGCCACTCTCGATCGGCTCGCCGATCGGGGTCTCGAGGTATTGATCGTGACTGGTGACGACGCCCCGGCTGCAGCGACGTTCGACGCCCACCCTGCGGTATCGGCAACGATGTCGAACGTCTCGCCCGCCGGCAAGGTCGCCGCGATTCGACAACTCGAGCGGGAGGGAGCGGTTGCGATGGTCGGTGATGGAACCAACGACGCCCCTGCATTGGCGGCGGCCGACCTCGGGATCTCCCTCGGCGGGGGAACGGATCTCGCTGCCGATGCGGCAGACGTGACGATTGCCGACGACGATCTGCCCGCGATCGCGGCGACGTTCGAACTGGCAACCGCTGCATTGAAACGGATCGCTCAGACCGACCGCCTCGCACTCGTCTACAACGCCATCGTGATTCCACTCGTCATCCTCGGATTGCTCAACCCGCTGTTCGTCATCGGTGCTGTGGTGGTGGGGGCGACGCTCGTGACGATCAACGCGTTCCGACCCTTGCCGTGAACCGCTCCGTGCCACCGGCCACCGACCGGACCGGTGAGAGCCGGTTTGGTGGCCCATCGGTCCGCAGGATCTTCGGGTGGTGCCGGCCGCCATTGGACGCCTACTCAGACTGCCGTGGATCGACCCCGGCGAGAAACCAGTATTGCGCCGTCTCGCTATGGAGCCGTATCACTCAGTTCACAGCACTCGTTGTCGCTCGACGGTCGTCGATCCCGTGGCGGGCGCTCGGTGGTCCATCGGGCGACGGTCTTCGCAGCGACCAGATACCTCCGCACCGACATGTCCTCACCCATTCCAAAGTTTAATGCAGGCTGAATCTGTATTTGGGGAGAAGACCAAATGACAGATAGCAGGATCGATGACAAATCGAGCGAGGGGGACCTCGATGCCAGCCCCAGCATGGAGGAGCTGTTCGGCGATATCGAGGAGGAGTCGCTCGAGGGGGTCGATCGGGAACCGTCGTCCGGGGGGTCGGACGACGGCGTCGAGGACGTGACGGCGGCTGACGTGTTCAGTCAGTTGCAAGCCGAGGCCAGCGCGTCCGAGGACGAGGTGCTGGCGGATGAGAGCCCTGAAGACATCATCGCGAGTGCGGACGAAGCGGACGACGAGCCCGCGATGGAGGACGAACTGGTCGATGCGGGTGCCCTCGACGATCTGCTCTTGACGGGACGGACCAAAGAAAACGAGTTCCTCTGGGTCGATAGCGGTGACGATGGGCCAACCGACGAGTCCACCGGTGCCGGCTTCGCTGGGTCCGATGTCAGTGAGAATGCCGAATCGGACGCCACTGGTGAGGCCGACGGTGAGGACGGTACTGATACGGACGATGGGTTTGGCGAGTCCGATGATGCTACCGTCGGGCAGGACTCCGTTGTTCCGACCGGGTCTGGCCCTGCGACGGCCACCACAACGGTGCAATCCGATCGAACTGGCCTCACGAAAGCCGACTCGACCCCCGAGGAAATCGACAACACCGAGGGCAGTGGAGCGGATGCGACGGCATCGACTGGTGAGCCACCCGAGGGTGTGGACAGTGACCAGCCGGCTGCAGCCGAGTCCAACCCACCCTCGGCTTCGGATTCCGCTCCTGTATCCACGGGCGAGGACAGCGATGATTCCGAGGCCGAGGACGGATCCTCAGGCCGAGCCGACTACTCCCTCGAGGCTCGAGCCGACCAATCCGAGGAAACGTCCCTCGTCGTCTCAGACGTCGAGGAGTCGGACACCGACCTCGTCTCGGCCGAGGACGAGGACGACACCGGCAGCGGTGGCTTCTTCTCGTGGCTGCGGTCGAAACTTCCTTTCTGATCAGTGTGGTGTTTCGAGCGGCGGCCGGTCCTGAATCGTTGCTATCGATAGAGCGCGGTACCGATGGTGCGTCACCGCTGCACAGCGTGGATCGGCACCGAATCTCGGGACGGCCGCCGTCGATAACGGTTTGTTGGGCAAGCCCATACATCCGCGTATGGACGACGAACTCGAGCGGATTCGGGCCGAAAAGCTCGAGCAGCTCCGCGAACGAGCGACACAGCGCGAGGAGACAGGTGCCAACCAGGCTCCGGCTGGGTCGACGAGTCCCGACAGCCCGATCTCGATACGGGACGAGGCACACTTCAAACGGGTCCTCGCGGACCACGACCCCGTTCTCGTCGACTTCTACGCCGACTGGTGTGGCCCCTGTCAGATGCTCGCCCCAGTGCTCGAGCGACTGGCGGCTGAGACTGACGGAACGATTGCCAAAGTCGACACCGAGGCCTTACCGGGGCTTGCCCAGCAGTTCGGGGTTCGTGGGCTGCCAACGCTGGTCCGGTTCGAGAACGGGCAACCCGCGACCCGTGCAGTCGGCATGCAAGACGAGGCGACGCTCAGGGACTTGCTCGCGTAGCGCTCATCCGGTGGCCGACCCGGTTGCCGAAACAACGGATAGGGCTACTGCCGTCTTTTCCCGGTGATTGCCCGCACGGGGCCGGCAATCACCAGTGAGTAGTCGCCCCAGACCGTTCGAAAGGAGGTGCACATGTCACAGCGAGACGGTGCAGAACCGACGTTCTCCGGCTCTGAGTCACGGTGTCGTGAGGGTGTGTGCACTGACTGCCGGTGGCTCCTCTACTACTCGTAGAGCGGGTTCGCCGCACACAGGGCCTCGACCTCGTCGGCGACCTCGGCGATAACGTCCTCGTCGTCGGGGGCATCGACCACACGGGCGACACAGTCGCCGACGGTACGCATCTCGGCCTCGTCGAAGCCACGCGTGGTGAGCGCCGGGGTGCCCGCGCGGATGCCACTCGGGTTGAACGCCGACCTGGTCTCTCCGGGGACGGTGTTCCCGTTGAGGACGATACCGGCCGCCTCGAGGGCCTCCTCGGCCTCGCCCCCGGTGGTGTCCGGGTGTGACGGGCGCAGATCGACGAGCACCAGGTGGTTGTCGGTGCCCCCGGAGACGAGCGAGAGGCCGTGATCGGCCAGCGTTTCGCCGAGCGCCTTCGCGTTGGCGACTGTCTGTTCGGCGTAGCGCTGGAACTCGGGCTCGAGGGCTTCGGCGAAGCCGACGGCCTTGCCGGCGACATTGTGCATGAGCGGCCCACCCTGCCCGCCGGGGAAGACGGCAGCGTCGATGTCGTCGGCGTACTCGGCGTCACACATAACGATGCCGCCGCGACCGGCACGGATGGTCTTGTGCGTCGACCCGGTGACGAAGTCGGCGACACCGACGGGAGAATCGTGAACACCGGCGGCGACCAGGCCGGTGATGTGAGCGATGTCGGCGAGGTGGTAGGCTCCAACATCGTCGGCGACCTCCTGGATGCGCTCCCACTCGACCTCGCGGGGGTACGCGGAGTAGCCGGAGACGATCACGTCCGGGTCGAACTCCCGGGCGAGGTCGGTCATCCCCTCGTAATCGAGATAGCCCGTCTCGGGGTCGACCTCGTACTGCTCGATCTCGTAGAACTGGCCGACGAAGTTTGCCGGGTGACCGTGGCTGAGGTGGCCACCGTGGGTCAGATCGAGTGAGAGAATCTTATCGCCCGGCTCACACATCGCGAAGTAGACGGCCTGGTTCGCCTGGGTTCCCGAGTGGGGCTGGACGTTCACGTGCTCGGCCCCGAACAGCTCCTCCGCCCGCTCTATCGCGAGGGTCTCGACCTCGTCGGCGTACGTACAGCCCCCGTAGTAGCGTTCACCGGGGTATCCCTCGGCGTACTTGTTCGTGAGGACGCTGCTCTGGGCGTCCAGGACCGCCTCGCTGACGTGGTTCTCGCTGGCGATCATCGCGAGCGTCGTTTCCTGTCTGTGAAGTTCCCCCTCGAGCGCGTCAGCGACGGCTGGATCGCTGGCCCGAACCTGATCGTGGTTCATGAATGAACGGGCGGTTGGACCGCGTATAAGTGTACCTCTCCTCGGCAATTCTGGGCGCTGCCATCGCCGTCAGACACAGGACCAGTGGTGCTTCGCCGCGGGAAGACGTTCGGCGGGGCGGAGGGAACGAACCGTTCCCCAAGCGACCCCGATCGCACGTTCCAGGCGATACAACTAACTTTCCAGCCTGAGAGTCACCAAACCGAATGATCGAGTGGGAGCGCGACGGGAATATCCTTCGCGTCGTCGACGCCGACAACACGACGCTGTCCGTTCGTGGTGTCGACCTCTCGATCGACGGCCCGACCACGGAACTTGACCGACCGGTCGACGAGACGCTCGCCGTCACTGCCCGGGCCCTGCAGTTCCCACACGCGATTGTCTACGCGGACGCCCTCGGGCGGGGCGACCACCATCAGTTCGAGCCCACGGCGTCGACGCTCGAGCTACCGGCCGACGAGTACGTCCTGGACATCGACGCGGAAATCAAGACCTATCTGCGGTTTTCCGGCTCGGCCGTCGTCGAACGTGCTCCTGACTTCTCGTCGATCGTGGTCACCTTCCCCGAGCCACGACGGGTGATCATCGGATTCCGGAGTCGTCACGAACTCCCGGTTGGCACCGTCACGGTCCCTGACTCGCCATCGGGGGTGGCCCGTGGACTCTCCGTGCTGTCGTCGTCGATCAAGACGGACTCGCCCGACCGAACGTACCCGACGCTTCGGGGTCATCCACCGCTGCTCGAGGTCGGGTCGACACTCGAGGTGCCAGCCGACATTCGGGAGTCGATAGATCGCGATGGCGTCGAACTGCTCGTCCCGCCCACCTACGAGTCCCTGTTCGTCGTCGCCCCACTCGCGTATTACCTGCAGGCGTCGGTTCGAACCGAACCGGGAATCCAGCCGCGCATTCAGCTGCCTGCCGTCGCTCGGTACCACGATCTCGAGCCGATGCCGGCACTCGAACGCGAGGTCGAGCGCCTGCTCAAACACGTCTTCTTCCTCGACTGCCTCGTCCGGAACGCCGGACCGTACGGGACGAAGCTGGCGGAAGCGAGCGTGCTCGACGCTCTGGAAGTCGACGCCGATCGCCTCTATCGGCTGTGTCCACAGGAGCGGCTGTCGCGGTATCTGGACATCCCGTATGCGGCGATCGACCACCGAGTTCCGGAGTGGCACCTCTCGACGTACGTCGAGCCCGTGAGTGAAAACGTCGAGGCGCTCCCGTACCTGCTCGATCGGTTGAGCCTGGTCTTCAGGCCACACACGTCCACACTCGAGGGAAAAGAACTCGTCGAGCGGTCGCTGGACGATTTCTACCGGGGACCCACACCGGTCGGGGACCGTCGGGCCCGCCACCGCACCCACCGTGGTCGCGGTCCCGACCGTCCGCTCACCTCGGGGGACCCAGGGCCTGGGGTTCGTGGGGCCGGGCAGGTTGCGTCGGTTACCATGGTCAAACCCGAACTTCGGAGCGGTCGCGTCCACGGCTGGCTCGCGGAGGGCGTTCCCATCGACGTGTTCAAATCGACCCCTGCGGCCTACCGCAACCGTCTGTCCTTCCTCGAGCGAAATCCGGAGTCGACCTCGATCAGGGTGGTGCTCAACGACCCCGAGATGGACGGTGAACGCGAACGGGTCGCCAGGATATACAGTCAACGAGCGGAGGAGCTATCGCTCGACGTCCACGTCGACGAGGGCCTCACGACCGGCGAACTCGCGCGTCTTTTCGAGTCCGACCACGCGTTCGTTCACTACATCGGCCACTGTGAGACCGACGGACTTCGGTGCCCGGACGGCCGGCTATCGACAGCGAGTATCGACCGCTGTCGCGTCGAAACGTTCTTTCTGAACGCCTGTGGCTCCTTCTACGAGGGGCTGGACCTCGTCGAACGCGGCAGTGTTGCTGGCGCGGTCACGTTCAAGAAGGTGCTCAACGAGCACGCCCTGAAGGTCGGGTCGACCTTTGCCAAGCTGCTCGTCCACGGGTTCAGTTTCGAACGTGCCATGCGACTCGCCCGACGGCGGATCATGATGGGGAAAGATTACGCCGTCGTCGGCGATGGGACCCACTCGTTGACCGGCGGCGATCTCCAGTTGCCGACAACCGCTCGAATCGACTCACTCGGTGACGACCGCTATGTGCTCGAACTCGAGTGTTACTCGACTCGTGTGACCGGCCTCTATTACGTCCCTCACGCTTCGGACAACCAGTACAGCTACCTCTGTGGCTCGCCAGCGACGTTCACGCTCGGCCGGCGGGCTGTTGGGGCGTTTCTGGCACAATCACAGCTCGCGGTCATCTTCGATGGGGACCTCTACTGGTCGACGGCGTTGGCCGCTCGATTCCAGTCGGGTGACGGGGTGGTGGACGCCAGCAATGCGTGAGCGACAGGGCGGGCCAACGGCGTCCAACGTTGGGGGCGTGTCGCCAATCGACGCTGCGCGACGATGCAATTTCACGCGGGTAGAGGCCTACGGAACCGATCGCCACTCAGGGACCGCCATAGGTACTCACCCGCCGTGAGTCCTCGTTCGGTCGACTGGACGGCGTCTCAACGGCGCTCACCTCACCTTGATTCACTGCTTCTCCCCAGATCCAGTCGTCGAGCGCACCCATACGAGCGGTGGAAGTGACTAAGAGGGTATAATTCTTGCCATTGTGTTACTCTATCACATTGATCTCTACTCTCGCGGACCGAGCATTTCATTCCGTTGATTGATACACCTCATCGAATGCTGGCATGGGACAGGGGTGAGCGGTCCCCAATCACCATTCATCGACAAAAATCACCGCTACATGCCGATGAGGACAACTTCTGGCCTTCAACTGGCCAACAAAATTAAGTACGAAGCATCCGTTTACTTGTGTGTGAACATGACCTCGAATTTACTAAACCACCAAATTGACGATATCCTTCACTCGGTGCTAGAGGACGCATCGGGTGATCTGTACATGGTCAACCCATCGTGGGATGCCATCGAGGCGTTCGTCAGTGTCGCAACGGCAACCGATGATGACCTCCCCACCGTCCACATGCTGGCCGACGAGCGGACATTGAAGGACGTCATGGGAGATTTCATCGTCGCCTCGAACGCCGCCGATCTGATCGATGCGGGTGCACTCGAGTTGCGCACCCTCGAGCAGGCACCGGAGAACTCCCTGCTGATCACCGAGGACACCGTCGTGGCCGTCGTCCACGCGGGTGACCGCGTCGGGGGGCTGGTCACCGACGACGACGAGTTCATCGGAGCCGCCTTCGAGACCTACGCCGGTCGGTGGGACGGTGCCGATGCGTTCAATCTCCGGACGCCACCGATCACGCGCGTCCGTGACACCCTCAGCGATGAGATCAGCCCCGACGCCGAGGCGGACTTCACGGCGATTCTCGACTCCCTCGAGACCGCCCGCGGCGACGGTGAGGGCCTCGACGAGGTCACCATTTCGCTGCTCGTGGCCGCAAGGAACGAGGCCCTGCTGTACGACATCAGCAAGTGGGGTGAGGACGTGGGCATCGCCAGCAAGGCGACCTTCAGCCGGACGAAGACGAAACTCGAGGATATGGGCTTGATCGACACCGAGAAGGTTCCCATCGACGTCGGCCGACCACGCCTCCGACTGAAGATTGGCGACGAGCGCCTCGACGACGCCGACAACGGCCAGCTGGCGACGGTTGCCCAGAGCATCCTCAACTGATCCGGTTCATTGTACAGTGGTTCCGCCGATCGCGGGGCCGATCGGCCACCACTCACCGTGGGTCCCGACGCACACGCCGAGCCCGTCCTAATGGGCTGCGTTCTCCGGAATTTCATCTCGAGGAGCGGTATCACGACCGCTGAGGGGTCTGCAGGAGGCCGGTAATTTGGACGTGGGTCACCGCTGTCTGGATCGGCTGGTGTGTGAAATGATTGATCACGCAGCTCTCCCGTTACTACAGTACGTGAAGTGGGATGTGGTAGATCCCCCGCATCAACGGCCGACGCCAACCGGTTCAAAACTGCGGCATCATTCGAGTCCCGACCCGCGTGCGAGTATCCAACCCAATCTTCGCCCAGGCAATCGAGTTTCACGGGGTCGACCAGGTCGGACAGCTCTGGGTTCACGGGAGTGCAGGGTCGAACCGCCGGGCGATCCGAGGACGCAAACCCCAAGTCCCCACCCGCCCTCGAGTCGGCCATGTACGAGGCCGTCCACGTCGATCCAGCCGACCCCCAGGACCTCGAGCGGGTACTGGAGACGGCCGAGCGCTACGGCTTCGAGGGGATCGTGATCCGGAATCACAGCGATTCCAGGCTCGAATACGATCTCGAGTCGACGATCGAGGCGACCGAAACGACGCTCGACGTCGTCGACGGGCTGGAGGTCAGGGCCGACGATCCTCATCAGGCCAGTGGCTCAATCGGTAACTTCCGTCCGACCTACACGATCCTCGGCGTCGACGGCGGCTCGAGCGCGCTCAACCGCTTTGCCGCCGACAATGACAAAATCGACGTGCTCGCTCACCCGATGGATGGCTCCGGCGACGTCAACCACGTCATCGTCAAAGCTGCCGCCGAAAACGGCGTTCGCCTCGAGTGTTCGTTCGCACCCGTCCTTCGCTCGACCGGCGGCCGACGGGTGCGAGCCATCCAGTCACTGCGGAAACTTCGCGAGCTCGTCACCTACTACGACGCCCCCTACGTCGTCAGCGCCGATCCGACGAGCGCCCTCGAGTTGCGGGCCCCGCGTGAACTTCGGGCCCTGGGCGTTGAACTCGGGTTCGAGGCGGCGTGGATCGAGGGGGGACTCGAGGAGTGGGGTCGACTGGCAACGCGCAATCGGAGGATCCAGTCCGATTCGTTCATTGAGCCGGGGGTCAAACGGGGACAGTATGAAACGAAGCGTTGAGGATCACGCCGCTCGCTTCGACGCGAAGGCGAGTGAGTACGACGACGCGAAGTCCGAGGAGTACCGAGCCTGTGCGAACCTGGTGATCGAACGTGCCGACCCGGGCCCCGAAGACGTGGTGCTTGACCTCGGTACGGGAACGGGAGCCATCGCGCTCGCGCTCGCCCCCGACGCAGCGCGCGTCGTCGGTCGGGATATCAGCGAGGGCATGATGGAGGAGGCGCGAGCCAAGGCCGGGGAACGCGGCCTCGAGAACGTCGGCTTCGATTACGGCACCTTCCGCGACCCGGCCTACGACGGCCCCGTGGATGTCGTGACCTCGAACTTCGCCATGCACCATCTTGCGGACGACGAAAAGCGCGAGGCCATCGAGGTCATCGGAGCCCTCGAGCCGGGGCGGTTCGTTCTCGGCGACGTCATGTTCTTCGGCGAGCCGGACCCGAGCGCGCCGTTTTTCGACCCGAGCGTGGACGATCCGGCGACCGTTGGGCTCCTGGCTGACGCGTTCACCGACGCTGGCTTCTCCCTGACGGCCGTCGAACGCGTCCACGATCAGGTGGGGGTGCTGGTCGCCGAACGCGGCCCAACCGGCACGGCTGATGCGAACGACCCCTGATTGGCGCACACGATGAGACACCTCCCCAAACACCTCCGTCCCAAGTGGCGGTACCTGGCCGTCGAACTCGAGACGCGAGCGGGTGCCTCGATCGATCGACGGGGTTTCCAGCGCGAGGCCTGGTACGCCGGACAGAATCTGCTGGGCGATCCGGGGAGTGCCAACGCGGACCTCTCGGTCGTGCGGTTCCGGTTCGACGGCAGGCGCGGGGAGGCGATCGTTCGGGTTCGCCACGGGGAGGTCGATCGGGCACGGGCCGCACTCGCGTGCGTCTCACGGATCGACGACGTCCGGGTGGGGCTTCGGGTGGCGAAAGTGAGCGGGACGATTCGGGCCGCTGAAGACGCGTTCTAGGGAGTCGGTTGGTCGGAAAATCGCCACGCGGTATGGTGTACCGAGGAAGTAAACTATTTAGGACGCCGCCGGTTAGGTCGGGTAGAGATTCGTCGTGATCGATATCGCCCCTCGAGACTGTGCCGGCGTGCGTTCCGTGCCGGCGACCGGTTCGAGCGAGCGATCGTCACCACGACCTCCCTCGACTGCGATTTAACGTCAACGTGATACTATGCAGGGACAAGCCCAACAGCAGGCGTACGACCGCGGGATCACGATCTTCTCGCCAGATGGCCGACTCTACCAGGTGGAGTACGCTCGCGAGGCGGTCAAACGTGGCACCGCGAGCATCGGCATTCGAACGGCAGGCGGCGTCGTCCTCGCGGTGGACAAGCGGATCCCCTCCCCGCTGCTCGAGGACTCGAGCGTCGAGAAGATCCACAAGGCCGACGACCACATCGGCATCGCCAGCGCGGGCCACGTCGCCGACGCCCGCCAGTTGATCGACTTCGCTCGCCGCCAGAGCCAGGTCAATCAGCTTCGCTACGGCGAACCGATCGGTGTCGAGAACCTGACGAAGACCGTCACCGATCACATCCAACAGTACACGCAGGTCGGCGGGGCCCGTCCGTTCGGTGTCGCGCTCATCGTCGGCGGCATCGAAAACGGCGAGCCGCGACTGTTCGAGACGGATCCATCGGGGACGCCCTACGAGTGGAAGGCCCTCGCCGTCGGCGCAGACCGCGGGGAGCTCCAGACGTTCCTCGAGGACAACTACGACGAGGAGGGTGACCTCGACGGTGGCGTCGGTCTGGCGCTCGAGGCGCTGGCGTCGGTCAACGACGGCTCGCTTCTGCCGAGTGAGGTCGGCCTCGCTACCGTCGACGTCGAATCCGAGTCCTTCGACCAGCTCGATGACGACGAGATCGAGGGCTACCTCGAGGAGAACGAGCTGCTCGATACTGGCGAGGACGAGGACGAGACCGGCGAGTAAGTCGCCGCGGCCCGGCCACCACGTCCAACCCCGAGAATCCACAGGAAAAGCTCTTTTACCCACCCCCGGCTATCATCGGGTATGATATCGCTTGACGAGGCCGTCACCGCGCGACTCGAGTCACACGGCGCGCGGTTCGAAGTGCTGGTGGATCCAGACGCGGCGCTGGCGATCAAACGCGGCGAGTTCGAGGGCGACCTCGAGGACGTGATCGCCGCCGAGGACGTCTTCGACAACGCCTCGACGGGCGATCGCCCGGCCGAAAACGATCTCGAGACGGTCTTCGACACGACCGACCCCCTCGAGATTATCCCCGAGGTCATCAGGCAGGGTGAGATCCAGATCACAGCCGAGCAGCGTCGTGAGATGCAAGAACAAAAGCGCCGGGAACTGATCACGACCATCTCGCGAAACGCGATTAATCCGCAGATGGACGACGCCCCCCACCCACCCGAGCGGATCGAGAACGCCCTCGAGGAGGCGGGCTTTACCGTGGACCCGATGGAGCCGGCGAGCGAGCAGGTCGACGACGCCCTCGACGAGCTCCGGCCGATTATCCCGATTCGGTTCGAGGAGGTCACCGTGGCGGTCCAACTGCCCGCCGAGTACGCGGGGAGTGCCCAGGCGAAGGTCCGTCAGTACGGGGACTTAGAGCGTGAGGAGTGGCAACCCGACGGCTCCTGGATCGGGGTGGTCACCTTCCCCGCGGGCCTGCAAAACGACTTTTACGACGTCGTCAACGAGCACACGAGCGGGGAGGCCGAGACACAGATCGTCAGCGACAAAGACGAGTTGAGTACGCGTTAGGTGGCCGCGGTGGCAGTGCCGATCAGCACTCGTTCATTCGGTTGGAATCGACCGCAGACTCGTTACCCGCGGTG